>NZ_JBFUBE010000003.1:0-393419 GCF_056405915.1 Flavobacterium sp. P1_E4 | reverse complement strand
CCTTTGATACTTTGTATTGCAAAACCCAGCTTGGTGAGGTCAATAAATTCCACAAAAGCATCTATAAAACGAACTTGATTATCGGGACTTATAGCGTCTTCTAAACTAGAAAAACGCATCTGATGACGGGAAATTCCTGTGATATGCTGCATTCTTAAAAATACGAAAATTCCTGTTTTGACACAACTTTTTTGTTATATTTGGTGATATACAAACGGAGGTTTTTTCACAGACTGACGTTGGCGGAAACCCAAACAAAAGAATGGAAGACAAAATTTCGATTACATATAAAAATTTAATAAAATTCTCAGATTCTATTTTGAGTTTAGGAAGCCCAATAATAGACAATCGAATTGAAGAGTTTGAAAATATAATTGGATATAAACTGCCGAAAGATTTTAAGTGGTTTATTGAAAAAAATAATGGCTTTTCTTTATTCGGAAATGAAGTTAATGGACTTGGAGAAGAGTTTTTAAACGCTTCACTTGACAAAGTTTATATTTTTGAACATTCAGAAGTTGAAAATCCAATGCCGAAATATTTTTTGCCATTTTCTCCTGATGGTTATGGAAATCATTATTGTCTTGATTTTTCTCGAATTGAAAATGAAATTTGTCCAATTGTTTTTTGGCAACACGATTTTAAATACGAAAACTTAACTGAAGTTGAAACTTGTAATGATAGTTTTGTTGATTGGGTCAATGAAGTGTTAATTGAGTGGACACTTGAAGAATATAATTATGATGGAACTGAAAAGTAAAATGGGCTACCCGCCAACACACGCTACAAGCAATTTGGGTATTAGGCTTAATTTGAAATTGGTTATTTATTTGGATGATTTGGCAAATCCGAAGAATGGGCTTAATTTAGTCCAAAACCTTCTAATTACCAGACAGTTGGTAGTGATTCTAGAAAATGAGAAAAACAATAATAATATTAGCATTAGTTTTAACTGTAATTTCTTGCAAACAGAAATCCAATAATTATGAAAAATTAATTATCGGCGATTGGAAAAGTTTTTACGAAATCCCAAAAAAAACATCAAATAAAGATATAATTATATTTCCACGGAGATTTAACCCATTTGGAGAATCTGGTTATTCATTTTACAAAAATGGAGAAGTTGAGAATAAAACCGGATATTTTGATTTAACCGAAAAAGATAATGATGGACGAACTAAGAGAAAGTTTTTGGGGAGCTATACAAAATACAGAATTCAAAATGACAGCCTAGAAACGTTTGATTTAAAAGATAAAAAGTGGGTAAATATTAAAATAATTAAACTTACTAAAGATTCTTTAATTTTAGAATACGATGACAAATCAAAAGGAAATTTTTTAAAACAAAACTTTAAAATTGACTCACTTAATTCTTTCGACAAAGTCATTGTGTCAACTTCTGGATGTTATGGGACTTGTCCCGTTGATGATATAATGATTTCCAAAAATGGAGAAATTGAATATTATGGAAAAATGTATGTTAATCAAAAAGGATTCTGCAAGTCTAAAATTAGCAAAAAAGACTTCATTAAAATTGAAAATAATTATAAAAAAGCAAACTTTATAAACTTAAAGGATGATTATATTGCAAGTCGCACCGATGCGATGACTATTACGACTACATTCATTAAAGATGGTATAATTTTAAAAACTATAACCGATTACGGAAACGAATCACCAACGGAAATGAAATGGGCAACTTTACCAGTTGTTTTTCTCAATCAAAATATTAAACTGGAAAGAAAAAACGAATCCAAAAAATTTATCGATTTTGAGTACGTACGTTTTGTAAATGGCAAGAAAGTTTGTGAATTAACTAAATCTGAATCTTTCTATTTAAAAAGTCTTTTGCAAAATTCCGAAGAAATCAAAAAAGACTTCAAAGTAAAATATACAATTAAATATTGGGCAGATGATAATGAAAAGAAGGTAGAAAGCGATGGACAATATTTTAAATTTGAAACGAAAAAGGGTGAATTTACTACACTAAATCTTGGCTACAATTTTTTAGAAAAAAATGGCTTATCAAAAAGAATAAGAGATAAAACCGAATATGATTAAAAGTACTACTGCCAACAGCTACAACGGATTTGGGCAATAGGCTTAATGGAAAGGTGGTTTTGTATTTGGGATGATTTGACAAATCCGAATAATGGGCTTAATTTAGTCCCAAACCGGCTGTAGTCGATAAGGGATATGCTATCTGACGAAATTTTATCACAAGAAATGAACATTTAATTGATAGATACAATGACAAGGAATTTAACTATTGCAAGCCGACTTCGGGAAGTTTTCCTAAATGGACATTGGATTGCTAACACAAATTATAAGGAGCAAATACTAAATGTGAATTGGCAGCAGGCAACTCAAAAAGTTGGCAATTTGAATACTATTGCGGCTCTGACTTATCACATAAACTATTATTTAGCAGGACTATTGAACGCTTTTGAAAAAGGGAAGCTTGAAATTAGTGATAAATATAGTTTTGACCTACCGCCAATTAAGTCTGAAGAGGATTGGAATAAATTAGTTACCGACTTTCTGAATAATTCCGAAAAGTTTGCAGACAAAGTTGAACAAATGAATGATAACATTTTTGATCAGCCATTTGTAGACGAAAAGTATGGAAGCTATTTGCGAAATATTGAAGGTGTTATTGAACACAGCTATTATCATTTGGGACAAATTTCTTTAATCAAGAAAATGATAATGCAAAATTAATCATAAGCACTTTTCACAGGTGTTCTTTTGATTCCGTTTTCTGGTGATACGCTGTAAACGCTTAATTGTGTTCTCTGAAATAAGTAGTACACGACGCAGACAATCACCCGAAGAAGGTTTCAATGTTTGTAACCTAAGCCCAATTATTGCTATTTTTTCTTCTTTTAATAATGGCCAAGAAGCAGAATATTTCCCCTTAGCCCCGATTGCAGTGAAAATCCTTTTGTGTCTCGTCTCAAACGAGACACAAAAGATTGCAACGGAAAGCGGGAGCCATATTGCCTAAAAAGCCAAATGTTTCTGCTTCAAAAAATCAATAATCGAATTCTGTTAAAATACTTTGAATAATTCTTCCCAGTTTACAGTACTGTCCAATTGTGGAAGTCCTTTGAATTGCTCTATTTGTGAAAGATTTTCAATTCTAAAAGCGTCTTGAGTAGCATACGGTACTAAGCCTTCGTTTTGCAGTTTTTCGGCCAGATAAATTTGTTCATATTGCCCTGGAGTTGGGATGAAAAAAGCTTTTTTGTGGAGTTTGACCAAGTCCATAATCGTAGTATAACCTGATCGACAAAGCACTTTTTCACTTTCGTTAAAGGTTTGTTCCAATTGGCGGGTTTTCATGAAATTATAGTAGGTCACATTTCCTATTTGTTCTTTTTTTTGCTCGTTTTCGATAATGCCTTTTACGAAAACTACTTTTCCTTCATAGCGTTTTACTTCTTCGGTAAGATGAGCTTCCAAGAATCCTCGTTGCGGTTCAGGCCCGGACAAAATAATCATTAAATCATATTGAATAGGCAATGCCATTTTGTGCATGCGGCTCAATGGACCAAGATAACGTAAGTTTAGAGAGTTGTTTTCCAGATGGCCTAGTTTTCCTGTTAGGTTCAATTGACTATTTACATCAGGTACCCAGCAGGCATTATATTTTTGGATAATGTATTGGTGTAATTTACTCGTAAACCAAGTGGTGTTTCCAGTCATTACATTCAATTGATGAGTGATAAATACGGATGGAATTTTATTGCTGATAACCCCCAATCGATTATCGGATATGATTCCGTCTATTTCATATTTCTGAATCCATTTTTTTACAATTCTCTTTTCTTCCCGGATTGCTTCTAGCATTCTTGGGAGGCTTTTTATCAGTTTCCATTTGAAATTTTTACCGTTTTTGGCATATTCAATTTGGTAGGAAGGCAGTTCAAGGGTTTTTAAATAAGGGAATTCTTTTTTAAGTAACTCAAGGGCAATTCCATCTGAAGCAATAATTGGGGTAAAATTATTTTCCTGCAAAGCTTTAATAATAGGAATGCAGCGGGTAGCATGACCCAGTCCCCAATTTAATGGGGCTATCAAAATAGTTTTATTTTCGGAATTTAAATTCATGTGTCTGTCTTACAGTTTATTTGTAAGGCGAAAGATAATGGATGCTTTGTTTTTTAATGTTTGCAATGTATTACTAAAAGATTAATTAAATAAGCTGAGATTTTCTATGCTAAAGTACTATTGAAAAACGATAGTAAGCAAAAAAGGCTAACCAATTTTGGATAGCCTTTACAGTATTTGAAAAAACAAGTTTATTGTTTGATATAAGTTTTGTTTCCGTTTGAATTGATGTAGTATTTACCCCCTTGTGGTCCAGTATATACTTTTTTGCCGTTATAGTATTCTCCTGATGCTTTATCAGCTGTTTTTACGGCTGTTTTGGTAACTTCTTTTTTGGTTGTGGTAGTTTTGTTTGTTGTCGTTGTTTTTGCTTTATCAGCAGTTGCTTTGGAATCTTTGGCTACTTTGTCTGTAGTTTTTTTAGCTTCTGTTTTTGTTTTATCAGCAGTTGCTTTGGAATCTTTGGCTACTTTGTCTGTAGTTTTTTTAGCTTCTGTTTTTGTTTTATCGGCTGTCGCTTTCGAATCTTTGGCTGCTTTGTCCGTTGTTTTTTTGGCGTCCGTTTTTGTTTTATCTGCCGTCGCTTTAGAATCTTTGGCTACTTTATCTGTTGTTTTTTTGGTATCTGTTTTTGTTTTATCGGCCGTAGCTTTCGAATCTTTGGCTGTTTTTTCCGTTGTTTTTTTAGCGTCAGTAGTTGTTTTCGTTGCTTTTTCTGTAGTGGTCTTTTCTTGAGTTTTGCTTGTTTGTCCGTAAAAAGTATTTGATACAATAAATAAGAAACTCAATAACATTAATTTTTTCATATCTGCCTAGTTTTTAGATTAAACCTAAATTTACTACTTTATTTTTAAATATTGGATGTAAGATAGTTAAAAATAAGCCCTTAGCTCCACACTCCCCGTGTGAATAGCATCACTTACTTCGCTTTTTCGGCCTTGATAAACAAAATTTAAATCTAAAAATTTTGTCAAATTCATTTGAAAAAGAGTTCTCCATGTTATATTTTGTCCTCTTTGCAATCCTTCCAGCATTTGGTATCCAGCCGAAGAAAACTCATTGCCTACAAAGTCATTTTCATACAAAGAGATTTCTCCGTTTACGTTAAACTTAGAATTGCCAATGTAACTAAAGGAAGTGCCAAAGCGATTTTGGGTTAAAGTATCCAAAGTGCCAATCTGATTCTCCTTGTTGATGTATTCATAAAAAAGGTCTAAGCTAACGTTTTTGGAGAAAAGGTAACTGATTTTTGGAATCCATAAATAGCCTTCAATAGTATAGTTTTTTTCGGCAAATGTTTGGGACTCTGTTGCGGTTTGGATGGTTTTTGCGAGTATATCAAACAGCCAGCTTTTTTGTAATAAGTGTTGGTACTGCAACTGATGGAAGCTGTTTTTGTTTTGGATGGTTCCGACAGACAATAAATTTTGAGTTTCGTTTTTGGTAAAAGTATAAGTAACCGAATTGTCTCTTTTCCCTCTATTGTACGACAAACTATTCGTAAAGGTTTTGATGAGTCCCAAAATGTCTTCCGAAGACGATTCAAATGGATTTAGTGCTAAATGTTCTCCATTATTTTTAATCTTTTGATCCATAATAAAGGAAGTCTGCATATAAAAATAGGATAGTGCTTTCTTGAACGGACTGCTATTTTGCCAAACAATAGGATTGATTATGAAGGACTGGGAAAATCTGTTTTGGTTGGTTTTAATATAAATCTGATTAGGCAAAAAGATTCTGGTATAGGTCGCCAAATCCGAAAAAGGTGCGATTTCAAATTCTTCCAAATCCTTTATTCCATTGCCATTGTAATCATTCCAAGTGTATTTTCCCTGTCCGGCGGGAACTTCAACATAAGTATAATCCTGAAAAGGCATTGTTCCAGAATTAGTTTCGTAAAGTGTATTACTTTGAATCAATTTATTGAAAAACTGGTCATTGTAAAGCATTTTTGCATTTAGTGAAGGTGTTGTTTTTAAAGCAGGATCGGTGTAGTTTAATTGTCTGTAGTTTACGAACAATGATAAATCACGAGTCTCGGTTTGAAATAATTTGGTTTGCAAGTTATAACTATTTGAGGTGTTTACTCTTTTCAACAAACCGTTTTGAACACTGTCGTTTACTCTTTTTACATAACCTAATTGGACATAAACTTTGGTGCTGTCGCCATGGCCGGCATAGATTCCGTATTCTGAAAAGCGCTGACTGAGCAAAGAGAATTGTTGTGTTACTTTATTTTTTTCTTGATTATCTTCAAAACGGAGCGTACTACCAATCCAGTTTTTTTTGGAATTGTAGCGAACATGCGAAAAGTTTCTCAGAAATTTTGAAGTGTTTTCCAGATCATCACTTTTTAAATAACTTCCGTCACTTTTAATACTCCAATCAGTAAATTCAAATCCTGCGTTGAGGTTGTTTTTTACACCCGAATACGTATTGGAAAGATCGAGTTTTTGAAAAGCGTATGTAATTGTTGCTACATTTTTGGAATTTTCATTTGGTATTAAATTAAAGTTCAACCTCGTTCCCAATAAACTTTGGTCTCCAATTGTTGTCGTGTTTACATTCCAGTCTCGGTAGAATTCGATACTATTGATGCGCTCTACAGGTTTGAAATCGGCTTCTATGCCTTGATAATTGAAGAAAGCATCAACATTCCATTTTTTGGAATACAATCGCTGCTTGGCGTTAATTTCGCCCGACAATCCTTGATTGTTATTGTCGTCTTTTGTGGAGAATAAGTTTTTATCACTATTACTGACCGCCAATTCAAAATCGACAGCTGTTTTTTCTGAAGGGTTGTATTTTCCAAAGAAAGTCGCTACTTGCGATTTTATAGGAGCTACTAATTGTATGATAGGTTCGTAGTTTCCTTGTGGAATTCCGTTTACTGGTGCGATATATTCAAATATTTTGTCAACGCTGGTAGGATTTGTCAATATGTAATTTCCTTTGGCTTGACCGATAAGAGTAAACTGAACATTGTATAATTCGTCATTAGGGTTAGTGGAATATTCATAAATCGTAGCCGTGCTAAGGATGGTCTTTTTATACTGTATCTTCTTTTCGTCATAGGTGTCAGGAGCTGCCGATGGAGCAATCATCATATTGGGATTGTCTCCGGCATTCGCCAAAATTTGAGCTTGTTCACTGGAAAGATTTTGCTGAACGGGTTGGTTTTTCAAATCATTTTCAGAATAAACTGCAGCTCCAAAATTCCATTTTTTATCGGTGTAACTTCCACCGTCATAGGTTATGAATCGGGTGTAATTGTTTTCAGAATATTGGTATTCTACCACAATTCGCATTTCGGAAGTAATGGGAAACTGGGGATTGAATACTATTTCTCCCGAATTATAATCGATAATGTAGTCGAAGTTTTCGCCTCTTTTTAATAAAACGCCATTAACATATACCCGCTCCGATCCAATGATGACCAAAACATATAATTCACCATTTTGTCCAACCAATTTATAAGGACCTTGATTCCCTTCCTGTCCTTTGAAATTACTGCTGGCATAATTTCCGGTAACCAGTCCACCCGATGCAAAAACATTGATTTTACTGTCTTCATCTCCAAAATTGACCGTGGCGGATAATCCTTGAATTTTTTTGTTAAAAGTAAGGAATCGGGTTGTATTGTTACCTATGAAGACATCGCCAGCACGAACATTCCAACTGTCCGTAAAAAGTTCCATGAAAATGTTGTCATACTGATTCAGCCGTTGCGAATAACTTCCTTCCTGGACTGGAATGTTTGTGTCTTGAATCGAAGCTCGAATACTGACTTTTTCGGATATTTTACCCGTGATTTGAAAATCTAGATTTGAATTGACCACCGCATTTTGATTGTTACCAATGGTAACGCCTCTGGAAAGACTTCCTGTTGCCAAAAGACCATCAAAAGGAATATTTTTTGGAGCCGAAATGCTCTCCATTTTATACAAATTCTGAGTGGTGGCATCGTTGTCAATGATTTTACTACTGTCGTAAATAGTATATTCTTTGGTTAAAATATCCGGTAGTTTTAAGTAATGAACCGTTAGGGAATCAGTGGGCGAGCCGTTTTGGTTTTTGAATAAAAGATAACCTTTCGGAAAGTCGATTTGATATAAAGTACTGTCAATGATCTGATTTTTGGCATCTAATACTTTGAAATAACTGGAATTGATGCTTACGGATTCCAAGTGAATAGTATCGGTCGTAAAAGCTATTTTTTTGGTAGTGTAAGTCGAATCTATTTCTTGAGCCTGAAGCCCAGAAAAATAAAAAATGACAACCCAAAATAATACCTTTTTTAGCATAAACAGTATAACTCCAAAGTGTCAAAAATAGTGTTTATTATTTTTATAATGTGTTAATTAGTCGATGTCCAAATTCGAGATATTAAAAATGATTTTAAGGATTGAATTTTAGATAATAAGACACGTTAAAAAATAAAAAAAATGGAAGCCGAATTCTCAACTTCCATCTTTAATGGTAATTAGTTTTTTGGTAATGTATTAATTTTCTTTGGTTACAATTTGCATTGTTTCTCTACTCACTTGTTTCAAAAGAACAGTTTTGTTTTCTTCTACAGTTTGAGCAGCGTTTTCATTAAAATGTCTAATGGTGTATAAAGTAACATTTTCGGTAAAATCTACTTTGAATTTTTTGGAAAGAATAGCATTCAATTCATTGAAGTTTCCAAATTTATCTTCCACACAAACAGAAAAACTAATCGCAGAATTTTGGATTAAGTTTACTTTTAATTTGAATTGGTGAAATAAACCAAATATCTCGCTGATATTTTCTTCCATGATGAAAGAGAAATCTATCGAAGACAATGAAATCAATAATTGGCTTCTTTTTACAATGAAACATGGTAAATAAGGTTCCAAATCCACTCCTTTGGAAACGGCAGTTCCTTTTAACAATGGATTGATAAATGATTTTACATATAATGGAATTTCCTTTTTCTGTAAAGGTTGTAATGTTTTTGGGTGAATAACTGATGCACCATAAAATGCTAATTCGATGGCTTCACGATAGGATATTTGATTCAACAAACTTGCATTTTCAAAATATCTTGGATCGGCATTCATAACTCCAGGAACGTCTTTCCAGATTGTTACGCTTTCGGCATTAAGGCAATAAGCAAAAATTGCGGCAGTATAATCCGAACCTTCACGGCCTAAAGTGGTAGTGAAATTATTTTCATCAGAACCCAAGAATCCTTGAGTGATGTTCAGAATTTTGCGTTTAATGTTGTTGGCAATATTTTTCTGCGTCAATTCCCAATCTACTTCCGCATCTCTATAAGTTGAATCTGTTTTTACAAAGTTTCTAACATCAAGCCATTGTGTTTGGATACCTTTGAAAGCCATAAAGTGACTCAAAATAGTAGTCGAAATCAATTCTCCGAAGCTTACGATTTGGTCGTAAACAAAATTGTAATTTGGAGATTTATTATGAGCTAGAAAATATTCTAAATCAGCAAACTGAGCATTCACAGCGGCAAAAACTTCATTTGTTTCATCTTCAAACAAATCCAACAAGATTTGATTGTGGTATTTTTTTACTTCTTGCACCGATGAATTCAATTCTGGAGATTTGTCAAAATAGTTTTTGATAACCTCTTCCAAAGCATTAGTTGTTTTTCCCATTGCCGAAACAATCACTAATACATCTTCATAACCTACTTGTTGCAAAACGTCGTAAACGTTTTTGATACCAGCTGCATCTTTTACGGAAGCACCACCAAATTTAAATACCCTCATTTTAATTTAGATTTTAGATTTCAGATTTTGGAATTTCTCCAAAACGAAATCATATTTTAATTTTTTTAATTTTTTAATTTGTTGTCCAAAAAATAGTTTATTGCATTTTCATCCATTTGTGCAACTCTCCATTCATCTAACACTTTGGCTCCTGATTTTTCATAAAAATCAATAGCTGGTGTATTCCAGTCCAAGACATTCCAATCAATTCTTCGAACTTGATCTTTCTTAGCCTGTTTGATGATTTCAGAATACAAAGCATAACCCAGTCCGGTTCCGCGCATGCTATCTTTAACTACTAAATCTTCCAAATGGATCGTTTTTCCTTTCCAAGTAGAGTATCGGTAATAATATAAAGCAATACCAACAATTTCCTTTTCAATCTCGGCAACAAAAACTTGAAACAATGGATTTGTTCCAAAACCGTCACGAACCAGATCTTCTTCGGTAATTAAAACGGCATCTGGCTCTTTTTCGAATACTGCCAGCTCCTTAATTAAGGCTAAAACGCCATGCATGTCCTCTTTTTCTCCTTTGCGTATTTTCATGATTTCGTATTATTATTCTTGAATTCTATTAAAAAACAGCCAAATAGCAACTAGTTTTTGTGGAATATGTAGCAAATATACAATACTGATAAACTATCTAAGTATTATTCTTTTCAATTTCACAAAAAAAACGATATTTGTGACTTCAAACTAACTACATCGATTTCGTAATGGAAGAAAGAAACAAGACACTAGGGGAATTTATTATTGAAAACCAAAAAGCATTTCAGTATTCATCAGGTGAATTATCCAGGATTATCAACTCAATTCGGTTGGCTGCCAAAGTGGTCAATTACAAAGTAAACAAAGCTGGATTGGTTGATATCGTGGGAGCAGCAGGTGAACAAAACATTCAGGGTGAAGATCAGCAAAAATTGGATGTGTATGCCAATGAGATTTTTATCCAAACTTTAATCAACCGCGAAATTGTTTGTGGTATAGCTTCGGAAGAAAATGACGATTTTATCACAGTTGAAGGAAGCGATAGCAGTCATAACAATAAATACGTGCTTTTGATGGATCCGTTAGATGGTTCGTCTAATATTGATGTGAACGTTTCGGTAGGAACTATTTTTTCGGTTTATAGAAGAGTAACACCTATAGGAACTCCAGTTACATTAGAAGATTTTTTACAGYCGGGAACTCAACAAGTTGCTGCCGGTTATGTAATTTATGGAACATCGACTATGCTTGTGTACACAACTGGTCATGGCGTAAATGGATTTACATTGAATCCTGCTATTGGAACATTTTATCTTTCACACCCTAATATGAAATTCTCTGAAGACGGAAATATATATTCCATTAATGAAGGGAATTATGTTCATTTTCCACAAGGCGTGAAGGACTATATTAAATATTGCCAGTTGGAAGAAGAAGATCGTCCTTACACGTCTCGTTACATAGGAAGTTTAGTTGCCGATATTCATAGAAATATGATCAAAGGCGGGATTTATATTTATCCGACAAGCTCAAAAGCTCCAAAAGGGAAGTTACGTTTATTATACGAATGTAATCCTATGGCATTTATTGTAGAGCAGGCTGGAGGAAAAGCTTCGGATGGTTTTGATAGAATAATGGAAATCCAACCTACAGAATTGCATGAAAGAGTACCTTTCTTTTGCGGTAGTATAAAAATGGTTGAAAAAGCGGAAGAGTTTATGTATAAAGCAAAACTGAGTAAATATTAAACCGAGTAAAAACCAAATAGTAAACCAAAAAAATAGCTCCCATTTTGGGAGCTATTTTTATTTATACATATTTTTCATTTCGTATAAAAAAGTTTCGAGATCTACATTTTTGTCGACTAGTTTCAGTGCTTTGTCTACAATGTAATTAACATTTCCTGGAGTGAACCCTAAAGCTAAACCAAATTTCACCATTAGATGTTCTTGTAAGTCTCCTAGTTGGTGGTCACGGTGAACGATTCTTGCCAAGTTGTATAGACTTTCTAGTCTTTCAATATACAAGTAAGGTGCATTGATCGGATATTTTGAAGGGTCTTTTAAAATTTCTTTATATTCTGAATCCGAAATTTGTAGACTCACAGCTAATTTATCCAAGAATTTCTGCTCTTGTTCGGTAATATTGCCACCAGCATGAGCGACATGTACAATTGCTGCAAAATGACCTCTGGCTTTTTGGATGGTTTCGCTATTAAATAAATCTGAAAACGGCATAATCTTAATGTTTAAGGTTTGATATAAAGATAATTAATTTTTTAATAATGATTTTTGTTTTTAATGACTTTTTTGTACGATTGACCTCTAATTTTTTATTTTTTTTGAGAATGATTTATTTAATCAAATATTCCATTTTCAAAATTAATCGTAAGTTTACAACCCCATATCAACTTAATTAATTTATGATGTCAGAATTTTTGATTTACTTTCAAATAGGATTGAAACACGTACTGGATATACATTCCTATGATCATGTTTTATTTTTAATTGCGTTGTCAATTCCTTTCTCTTTCAATGACTGGAAAAGGATTTTGCTTTTGGTAACTGTGTTTACTTTAGGGCATACAACAGCATTGTTTCTTTCTGTTTTTGGAATTATTTCAGTTAAAGTAAATGTGGTAGAATTACTCATTCCTATTACAATATTAATAACGGCTCTCTATAATTTGTTTACAGCTGGTAAATCAGGTAAAAATGATAGTGTCAATTTAGTTTTTATAATAACGCTTTTCTTTGGAATTATCCATGGATTGGGATTTTCTAATTATTTTAAAACAATATTGGGAGGTAGCGCCAGTTCGAAATTATTACCAATGGCCGAATTTGCACTGGGAATTGAAGCCGCTCAAATTGTAGTGGTAATTGTTGTGCTTATTTTGTCGTATATTGTACAAACGGTATTTCGTTTTTCAAAACGCGATTGGACACTAGTAATGTCGGCGTTTATAATTGGGGTAGTGTTGCCTATGATTCTGGAAAGTGAAATCTGGAAAAGATAATTCAAAATATGAAATCGCCATTAATAACAAGTTTGTTGCAAACAAACACCAATAAACAAAAGGCGATAACATATATGACCTCTAATAAATATGGTTTACATATATGAATAAAATAAAATTAAACAAATACGACAAAGCCTATCTTAGAATAGCTACAGAATGGGGTTTGTTGTCCTATTGCCAAAGAAAAAAAGTAGGAGCCATTATTGTAAAAGACCGTATGATTATTTCAGATGGGTATAATGGAACTCCTTCGGGATTTGAAAACTGTTGTGAAGACGAAGATGGTTTGACTCGTTGGGATGTTCTCCACGCTGAAGCAAATGCGATATTGAAAGTGGCCAGATCAACTCAATCCTGTGAAGGGGCGACTTTGTATATTACGCTTTCGCCTTGTAAGGAATGCAGTAAATTGATTCATCAATCGGGTATAAAAAGAGTGGTGTATCACAATGGATACCGTGATGATTCAGGGATACAATTTTTAATGAAGGCCGGTATAGAAGTAGAACATATTCCCGTTTTGGAAGATTAGGAAATAGGCGTTCGATTGTTGATTTTGGAGCAGAAACATTAGGCATTTTGGGAAATATCGTCCCGTTTTTTGTTTCAATCTTTTGTGCTGAACCCCAGCACAAAAGGATTTTCACTTCAACCGGGGCTAAGGGTTAGAATTTGTTTTTTTTGCCATCATCAAAAAAAGAAAAACAGTAATAATTTCACTCTGATTAGAAAAAAAATGAAATTCGATAATAAATATTTACCCATACTTATTGGGGGCATTTTTGCCCTTGGAATTTTTATTGGTAGTTTGTCAGGTACTCCTTCGTCCAAATCTTTTATAGCCAAAAAGAATACCAAAGAAAAACTCAACAAACTGATTGACTTCATTGATAGCGAATATGTAGATGATGTCAACACCGATTCTATTGTAAGTCTTACGGTAAATAATATTCTCGCAAAATTAGATCCTCATTCAGTGTACATTCCACCAAAAGAGCAAGCCGAGATAGCCGAGACAATGAAAGGTGATTTTGTTGGGATCGGGATTAATTTTTATATGCACAATGATTCTTTAGCGGTTATAAATCCTGTAAAAAATGGGCCTTCTGCAAAAGCGGGAATAAAGGCAGGTGATCGGATTTTATACGCCGATAAAACCAAACTGTTTGGTAGAAAATTACCTAATGATAGTTTGTTTTCTACTCTAAAAGGTAAGGCGGGTTCGCAAATCGAATTGACGGTTTATAGAAAATCCGAACATAAGAAAATGAATATAACCATAAAGCGCGATGTTATTCCTTTAAAAAGTGTTGACATAGCAATGCTTTTGGATAAAACTACAGGTTATATCAAGATTAACCGTTTTGCCGAAACTACTTATGATGAGTTCAAAAAAGGGTTGGCTTCTTTGAAAAAACAAGGCATAAAAACACTCGTTGTTGATGTTCGGGATAATGGAGGTGGTTATATGGAAGAGGCCATCGGAATTGCCGATGAGTTTTTGAAAGACAAGGAATTAATTGTTTTTACCAAAAGCAAAAAAGAACCAACAGAAAAAACATATGCCACAGAACAAGGTAGTTTTGAAACCGGTAATGTATTTGTTTTGATTAATGAAAACAGTGCTTCGGCGAGTGAAATTTTGGCTGGAGCTATACAGGATAATGATCGCGGAACGATTGTAGGTAGACGTTCATTTGGAAAAGGATTGGTACAACGTGAAATGGATTTCAATGACGGTTCTGCTGTTCGATTAACCATTGCAAGATATTATACGCCAACAGGAAGATCTATTCAAAAGCCTTATTCCAAGGGGAATGAGGAATATTTTAAAGAATCGGATTCTCGTTTCTTGCATGGTGAGCTTTATAAAAAAGACAGTATAAAAGTAGTTGATTCTCTAAAGTTTAAAACCAAGAAAGGCAAAATTGTTTATGGCGGTGGCGGAATTGTGCCTGATGTTTTCGTGCCTTTGGAAGCGGAACACGGAGCGGAAAATGTTTCTTATTTATTGCAGTCAGGAATCGTAGGACATTTTGTTTTTGAAGAGCTAGACAATGACAGAAGTGCATTTGCTAAATTGACTTTCGAACAATTTAAGATAAAAATCAACGCTACCGATTTGTATTTTAATGCTTTCCAGAAATACCTTTCCCAAAACGGGTTGGAGGTTGATTTGCACAACTATAAAATATTGGTAAAAAGATATGTCAATGCAGAGTTTGCAAGACAATTATATGGTGACATTTATTACTATGAAATGGTTTTGAAAGAAGATGCCATGATAAAAGCGGTCTTGAAGCAAAATTCAAAACTTCAAACGGTAAAGTAAATTTAATAAGTATAAAAAGTAGTTTATTTTCTAATGCTATCGTGGGAATGAGTCTGAATTCCCTCGTTCCATAAAGTAAGTAAATCTGTAGCGACTGCGGCACCACTTCCAGCAGCAATAGCCAATTGGCTTCGCCAGCCTGCGAGAGTTCCTATTACATAAATTCCATCGGCTACTTTATGGTCAATATTCTTAAGCTGAATCCTTTGTTTTTCAGGAAGGGCTTTTTTATGCGGTTCCACAAACTGCATTAAACCCTCGATAGCAAAAGTATTGGCTGAACCAATGCCAATTACAATAGTAACAGTTTTGTAAGTGTTTTTGTTTGTAATAACTGTAAATTCGGGATACTGACCTTCTATTTTTAATACTTTTTCCTCAGGGATTTGAATAATATGGGGATAAGTACTGGATAAATTATCGATGCTCTCAATTAGTAATTCCGAACCTAATTTTCCTGGAGGAATTCCGTAAGCATTGTTGAAAAGGGCCTCTTGAAGAGATGAAGTCTTTTGATGCGTTAGAATTCCGATTTTCTTAGACGTAACAAATGATTTGTTTTTGGCAGAACCTAGTACCATGGCGCATGATATTCCGGAAACGCCGCCGCCTATAATTAATACGTCAAACACAGTTATGCGTTGTCGTTCATTTTTTCAACTATTTTTTTAGACATTCTAAAAATAAGAAGAATTAATACTGCACAAAATGAAGCGACTACACCAACGAACGCCACTACGCTATCTCCTTTAAATGGATTTTGAAAATCAATTAAAGTAATGTTGAAAATAAGAAGCGCAACTGCTAAAAGCACTAAAATGTTAGTGAAAATTTTCATAGGTTTAATTTTTTTATAAAAAATACCAAAGATTTTTTTGAATCAAAATTTGAAATAAAAATTGCTTAAAATGGGCTGTAATCTTTGACGAATAAAATATTTAGGGGGTAAATTTATAATTTTTTTTTTTAGACAAACAAACCTTTAACATTAGCAGCGAATAATTTAACAGCTATAGCTAAAAGTACTACACCAAAAGTCTTACGAATTACGCCAAGTCCATTTTGTCCTAGCATTTTTTCAATTTTCCCGGATGATTTCAGTACGATATAAACCAATATAATATTTAATATAATTGCGAGGACAATATTTATAGTGTGGAATTGTGAACGTAAAGAAAGTAAAGTGGTCATTGTTCCCGCTCCGGCAATTAACGGGAATGCCAATGGTACAATTGAAGCGGAACTCGCTTCTTCGTCTCGATAAATGCGAATGCCTAAAATCATTTCCAAAGCCAAAAAGAATAATACGAATGAACCGGCCACTGCAAATGAATGAACATCAATTCCTATTAGGCTTAAAAATTCCTCTCCGATAAATAAAAACAATATCATAATCAATCCGGCTACCAAGGCTGCTTTTTCTGATTCGATATGACCGTGTTTGGCTCTCAATCCCACTATGATTGGAATAGATCCCACTATATCAATTACAGCGAAAAGTACCATCCCTACAGTTATTATTTGCTTTAAATCAAAATCCATCATATGTATTTTTTTTATGAAAAGTTAGAGTAAAAACCTTTTTTGTCTTTCAAAAATACGGTTATTTTTTCATTTTGATAATTCTATATGTAAATGATTGAGATGTCTTCTTTTTTTGTTCTTTATTGAATTATTGAAATAGGATTAATCAAAAGTTAAAGTGTTTAATTGATTGATAATCAATTATTAAATTTGTTTATGGTTTTAATTGTAGTATGTGTATGAAGATGTTGTTTGTGATGAGGTTTTTGGTTTTGTTGTTTTTTATCAGAAAAATCAGATTGTATATTTATGTAAGTAAAATAGTTGCAATGTGTTAATTAGTCTATTTTGTGGGCATATGTTGAAGAGAGGGGTTTTTATTTCTTGAATCTTTGGTTACCTTTGCAAAATGTTTCAACTAGGAAAAACCATCGTCTCAGAGGATATACTCGAAAAAGAATTTGTTTGTAATTTGTCAGCTTGCAAAGGGGCTTGTTGCGTCGATGGCGATGCAGGAGCACCATTGAGTTTGGCAGAAACAAAAATATTGGAGGAAATATATCCAAAAGTTAAACCATTTTTAAGAAAACAAGGAATCGAAGCTATAGAAGCTCAAGGAACTTGGGTAAATGGTGCAGATGGGGATCTTGAAACACCTCTAATTGACAATAAAGATTGTGCCTACGTAATTTTTGACGGGAAAACAGCTCTTTGTGGAATTGAGCAAGCCTATAATCAAGGTATAATTGATTGGAAAAAACCTGTTTCCTGTCATTTATATCCAATAAGAGTTAAAGATTTCACGGAGTTTGCAGCTGTCAATTATGACAAATGGGAAATTTGTGATGCAGCCTGTTCTTTAGGGCAAGAACTCGAAGTTCCTGTATACAAATTTGTCAAGGAAGCCCTTATTCGTCGCTTTGGTGAAGATTGGTATTTGGAACTTGAAAAAGTAGCTGAAGACTTAAAAAAAGGTTTGTAAAAATTAATAACAATTTCTATTCAGTCTTTTTAAAAAATCCTATATTTTACTGGTGTTTAAAGCTTTAAAATGTATTTAATTAATTGATAATCAGTTGAGTATATTTTGTATGAAAAATATTCCCATTTTTATTTTTTGTTAAAAACTATGAGCTATTGTGAATAAGTTTGACTTTTAATAACCGCATTATTTCACAATCTTTGTAATTCGTTTTTCGCATCTATTTTCAGTATAAAAATCAAAATAAACAAACAAAATCAAATGTCTCAAATAGAACCAATTTTACAAGAAAACAAAAATCGTTTCGTGATTTTTCCAATTAAACATCATGATATTTGGGAAAGATATAAAATGATGGAAGCCAGTTTTTGGACTGCTGAAGAAATTGATTTGTCACAAGATTTAAACGACTGGAATAATAAGTTAAATGATGATGAGCGTTACTTTATAAAACACATTCTTGCTTTTTTCGCAGCTTCTGATGGAATTGTTAATGAAAATCTAGCTGAGAATTTTGTTAATGAAGTGCAATATGCTGAAGCTAAATTTTTCTATGGTTTCCAAATCATGATGGAAAATATTCATAGTGAAACCTATTCGCTTTTGATTGATACTTATGTAAAAGACGAAAACGAAAAATCTGAATTATTCAATGCTTTGGATGTTTTTCCAGCAATTAGAAAAAAAGCAGATTGGGCTTTGAAATGGATTGAATCTGATTCTTTTGCAGAAAGGCTAATCGCTTTTGCAGCGGTAGAAGGGATTTTCTTTTCAGGTGCATTTTGTTCTATTTATTGGTTAAAAAAACGTGGATTGATGCCCGGTTTGACTTTTTCTAATGAATTGATTTCTCGTGACGAAGGAGTTCATTGTGATTTTGCAGTGCATTTACACAATCACCATTTGGTAAATAAAGTGCCAAAAGAAAGAATAAGAAGTATTATTGTTGATGCTTTGAATATTGAAAGAGAATTTATTACTGAGTCGCTTCCTGTAAGTTTGATAGGAATGAATGCAGGTTTAATGACTCAATATTTAGAATTTGTTGCCGATAGATTATTGGTAGAATTGGGTTGTGACAGAGAATACAATGTTGCGAATCCATTTGATTTCATGGATATGATTTCACTTCAAGGGAAAACTAATTTCTTTGAGAAAAAAGTTGCTGAATATCAAAAATCAGGGGTTAAAGTTACCGAAGGTGATTCCCAAAAAATTAGCTTTGACGCCGATTTTTAGAATGAAGTTTTGAATTTTAAATATTTTCTAAAGTATTTGATAGCACAAAAAAAAATAAAAAAATAATTATAATTAAATAGTTTTTGTAAGATCCCCAGATCTAAAAACTAAGTTAATTCAGCCTGATTAATTTCGGGTCAAATGACGGCGTTTTGTTTCATTTCATTTTATGCGATGAAACAAAGTATCGAAATGGGTTATGGATTGACAGTGAGTAAAAAAATGGATTATGAATTCCTACTATTCGTAAATCACAATTCATTAATTAAAAATTGATAAAAGTATGTTTGTAGTAAAAAGAGACGGTCACAAGGAACCTGTAATGTTTGATAAAATTACAGAGAGAATCAAAAAGTTATGTTACGGCTTGAACGAATTGGTTGATCCAGTTAAAGTTGCTATGCGAGTTATTGAAGGTTTGTATGATGGAGTTTCTACATCTGAGCTTGATAATCTTGCTGCTGAAACAGCTGCGTCAATGACTATTGCTCACCCGGATTATGCACAATTGGCTGCTCGTATTGCCATTTCAAATCTACATTCAAATACAAAAAAATCGTTCTCAGAAACGATGAATGAAATGTTTCATTATATCAATCCAAGGACCAACCAAGAATCACCTTTATTAGCCGAAGAGGTTCATAAAGTGATTATGGAAAATGCAGAGTTTTTGGATTCGCATATCATTTATAACAGAGATTTTAACTACGATTATTTTGGTTTTAAAACACTGGAACGTTCGTATTTATTGAAAATAAACGGAAAAATCGTAGAGCGCCCTCAACATATGTTGATGCGTGTTTCTGTGGGGATTCACCTAGACGATTTGAAATCGGTAATGGAGACTTACGACTTAATGTCTAAAAAATTCTTTACCCATGCAACGCCTACTTTGTTTAACGCAGGTACTCCAAAACCTCAAATGTCTTCTTGTTTCCTTTTGGCAATGCAAGATGATAGTATTGATGGTATTTACGATACTTTAAAACAAACAGCAAAAATCTCGCAATCAGCGGGTGGAGTTGGGCTTTCTATCCATAATGTTCGTGCAACTGGTTCTTATATTCGTGGTACAAACGGTACTTCAAATGGAATTGTGCCAATGTTGAGAGTGTTTAATGATACTGCTCGTTATGTAGATCAAGGTGGTGGAAAAAGAAAAGGAAGTTTTGCTATCTATATCGAAACTTGGCATGCCGATATCTTTGATTTCTTGGATCTGAAAAAGAATACCGGAAAAGAAGAAATGCGCGCAAGAGATTTGTTCTTCGCGATGTGGACTTCGGATTTATTCATGAAGCGTGTACAGGAAGATTCTACTTGGACTTTGATGTGTCCTAACGAATGTCCAGGTTTGTATGATGTGTATGGAGAAGAATTCGAAGCTTTATATACTGATTATGAATTTAGAGGAAAAGGTAGAAAAACCATCAAAGCACGTGAATTGTGGGAGAAAATCCTAGAATCGCAAATTGAAACAGGAACTCCTTATATGTTGTATAAAGATGCTGCTAACAGAAAATCAAATCAAAAAAATCTAGGTACTATTCGTTCTTCGAATTTGTGTACTGAGATTATGGAATTTACATCAAGTGATGAGGTTGCTGTTTGTAATTTAGCTTCTATTTCTTTACCAATGTTTGTAGAGAATGGAGCTTTCAATCACCAGTTATTATACGATGTGACCAAACGTGTGACTCGTAACTTGAACAGAGTAATCGACAGAAATTACTATCCTGTAAAAGAAGCCGAAAATTCCAATATGCGTCACAGACCAATCGGTCTTGGGGTACAAGGACTTGCCGATGCTTTTATTATGTTGCGTTTGCCTTTTACAAGTGATGAGGCCAAAACATTAAATCAAGAAATATTCGAAACCCTTTACTTCGCTGCCTGTACCGCTTCTATGGAAATGGCAATCGAGGAAGGACCATATTCTACTTTCAAAGGATCTCCAATGTCAAACGGAGAATTCCAACACAATTTGTGGGGAATGAAAGACGAAGAATTATCAGGAAGATGGGACTGGGCTTCGCTTAGAAAAGAAGTGGTGAAAAACGGTGTTCGTAACTCATTATTAGTTGCGCCAATGCCAACAGCTTCGACTTCTCAAATTTTGGGTAACAATGAAGCATTCGAACCATATACTTCGAATATTTATACAAGACGTGTGTTGTCTGGTGAATTTATTGTGGTGAACAAACACTTATTGCACGATTTAGTGAAATTAGGATTGTGGAATGAAAATTTGAAGCAAGAAATCATGCGTCACAACGGATCGGTTCAAAACATCGATATAATTCCTCAAGACTTGAAAGAATTATACAAAACCGTTTGGGAAATGTCAATGAAAGACATTATCGATATGTCTCGTCAAAGAGGATATTTTGTGGATCAATCACAATCATTGAACTTGTTTATGCAGGACGCCAATTATTCTAAATTGACTTCAATGCACTTTTATGCTTGGCAATCTGGTTTGAAAACAGGAATGTATTATTTGAGAACCAAAGCAGCGGTTGATGCGATTAAGTTTACTTTGAACAACGATAAAAAAGAGGAAGTTATTCCAGATTCTAAACCACAAGCTAGAGTTCTTGAGGCGGTTGAAGTAGTAGAAACACAAATGACTGCTGAAGAATACAGAGCAATGATTGAATTAGCTAAAAATGCTGGTCCAGACGATTGCGAAATGTGTGGATCTTAATCAGAAAATAGATTAAAGAACAAAGAATAAAGAGAAACAGCTGTCGTAAATGATAGCTGTTTTTTTTTAAGAGCTAATCCCGCTTTCCGTTTCAATCTTTTTATTTTTAAAGAAAAAATAAAAGGATTTCCACTTCAATCGGGGCTAAAACGCATTCGTTTTCATAATTTAATTTGTCTAAATTTGTTGTGTTCAATACTAATAAAGAAGCTATGAAGATTTCTAGAGATGTAAAGAGAGAAATAGATATTCGAATAAGGAATTTAGAAGAAGGAAAAACCAAGTTGTATACTTTAGAAGAGGTAAAAAGTCATTTAAAGTCCATTCGCAAGCAATAAATCATTCCCGAAAGAAATATTATTTAAAATCCAATTTCCTTGAGTTTATTATATTTTACAGACCGAAGCATTGTTCATCTCGAAGATGTAGTGTTCAACGAAGCCGTTTCCGAGCAAATTAATCAGTTCTTGAAGGAATATCAGTTTCGTCAGGTTTTAGAGCAATACGAATTGCCTGTTGTCAATAAAATATTATTGCACGGCAAAACAGGCTGTGGCAAAACAATGACTGCCAAAGCGATTGCAAGAAAACTTGACAAAAAGCTAATCATTGTCAATCTCTCCCGAATTGTTTCTTCAAAATTGGGGGAAACGTCCAAGAATATCGAAGGACTGTTCAAGGAAGTGCAATACGAAAGTTCAGTTTTATTCTTCGATGAATTTGATTCCTTGGGTCAAATTCGTGATTATGACAACAAAGACAGCACCGAAATGAAACGGGTAGTGAATTCGATTATTCAGCTTATAGATAATTTTCCCAATCGTTCCGTATTAATTGCCGCTACCAATCAAATTCAGATGATAGACGAAGCCTTGGTGCGCCGTTTCGAAATGGAATTGGAATTTACAGCTCCTTCCAAAGAAGTTTTGGATAGCTATTATACAAAGTTGCTTGCCAAATATCCTGTGGAATTTCAGGAAGTAACCCGAGTCTATGATGTTACTTTTGCGGAAGCAAAAAATCATTTGCTGAAAGAAGTGAAAAATAATATCATTCAGGCGGAGATTGATAAACAAAAAACAAACCCCTAGTAAATTATTAAATCTACTAGAGGGGGGGAGTTGTAAATATTGATATTAAACCGTTGCAATATCTCCAACGGCAACTCGCATTTCTTTTGCGGCAGCGACCATTTCGATCAAGGCTTTTTTGGTTTCTTCCCAATGTCTTGTTTTTAAACCACAATCAGGATTAACCCAAAGTTGGTCAACAGGAATAACCGCCGAAGCTTTTTCTAATAATTTCACCATTTCGTTGCGTGATGGCACTCGAGGGGAATGAATGTCATAAACGCCTGGACCTATTTCGTTCGGGTATTTGAAGTCAGCAAAAACATCCAGCAATTCCATTTGCGAACGTGAACATTCTATGGTAATCACATCGGCATCCATATCGGCGATGTTTTGAATAATGTCATTGAATTCGCTGTAGCACATATGCGTGTGAATTTGAGTATCGTCTTTTACGCCACTGGCCGAAATTCTAAATGCTTTTATCGCCCAATCCAGATAAGTATCCCATTCTTCTTTACGCAATGGCAATCCTTCACGAATTGCAGGTTCGTCAATCTGAATGATTTTGATTCCTGCTTTTTCTAGATCGACTACTTCATCACGAATGGCTAAAGCAATTTGGGTACAGGTTTTAGAACGCGGTTGATCGTTACGTACAAATGACCATTGCAAAATAGTTACTGGTCCAGTCAACATTCCTTTTACCCATTTTGGCGTAAGTGATTGCGCAAATTCAGCCCATTTTACCGTCATAGGATTTGGACGCGAAACATCACCATAAATCACTGGTGGTTTCACGCAACGGCTACCATAACTTTGTACCCAGCCATTTTTGGTGAAGGTAAATCCATCCAATTGTTCTCCGAAATACTCCACCATATCGTTACGCTCAAATTCTCCGTGAACCAAAACATCGATGCCGGTTTCTTCTTGAAAACGAATGGTTTCTTCAGTTTCTTTTTGAAGCAAATCATTGTATTGTTCTTGGTTTAATTCTCCTTTTTTGAACTTGGCTCTCCAACTTCTTACTTCAGTCGTTTGCGGAAAAGAACCGATTGTTGTGGTTGGGAACAAAGGAAGATTCAATACGTCTATTTGCTTTTTTCTTCGAATGGCGAATGTGTTTTCTCTTTTTGAATCCTTTGTTGTGATTGAAGATACACGGTTTTTTACGGCAGGGTTGTGTATTAGTTTGGATGTTTTGCGGTTTTCATTGGCAACGGTGTTTTCAATGAATCGCAATGAAGTTTCAGCTTCTTGTTCATTCGAAGCAAAAGATTTTAAAAGTGTCACTTCCTCGATTTTTTGTTTGGCGAAAGCCAGCCATTGCTTGATTTCGGGAGTTAATGTTTCGTCATTGGTTTCCAAATCCAAATCGCACGGACTGTGAATAAGGGAACAAGAAGGAGCAATCATCACTCGATTTTGTCCAATGGCGTTTGTAGCTTTTTGAATCAAGGCTAATGACTTTTTGAAATCATTTTTCCAAATGTTTCTTCCGTCAACAACCCCAAGGGAAAGTGTAGTGTCTTTGGAGAAAAGGTTTGAGTTTAAAATATCATCCAATTGAGACGAACAACGCACCAAATCCAAATGTAAAGTGTGTACAGGCAAAGCCAAAACAGTGTCTAGATTTTCGCCAAAACAATCAAAATAATTAGCCAAGATTATTTTTAAGGAAGGAAACTTTTTGTTGATTTCATTGTAAACGTGAGTGATGGCTTTACGCTCCTTGTCGGTCAAGTTCAATGCCAGAAAAGGCTCGTCAAACTGAATCCATTCTGCTCCTTCGGTTTGTAATGCACTAAGGATGTCAAAATATGCAGGAAGCAATTTGTCGATAAGATCAATTCTGTGAAAACCATCTTCTTTTTCTTTCCCGAGCAATAAATAGGAAACAGGACCAATAAGTACAGGCTTTGTTGCAATTCCTAGTTTTTTGGCCTCAATGAATTCGGCGATTATTTTGGTCGAAAACAATTCGAATTTTTGTTTTTTTGTAAACTCAGGAACGATATAATGGTAATTGGTGTCAAACCATTTGGTCATTTCCATAGCTACGACATCTTGCCCTTCTTTTTGAGCCCCTCTCGCCATAGCAAAATACAAGTCCAAAGAATTGTTTGTCTTGGCAAATTCTTGATAACGCTCCGGAATCGCGCCCAACATCAGAGTTAAATCCAATACTTGGTCATAAAGGGAAAAATCATTGGAAGGAATTAAATCAATGCCTTTGTCTGCTTGCAATTGCCAATTTTGCTTTCGGATTGTCGCAGCAGTCGCCAATAAATCTTCAGCCGAAATTTTGTTGGCCCAATACAGTTCATTCGCTTTTTTTAATTCTCTGTTGCTGCCAATTCGTGGGTAACCTAAATTGTTTGTTTTCATTTTATCTCAGTATTTATTACTGAACAAAATTATATACTTTGATAATTAATATTAAATTAGCTACTTGTTTTAGTAAAATGATGTGTAATGTTTTAGTTTCACAGTAATTTGTGCGAAATAAAATTTTGTAATTGAATTCTAACAGTAATAAAAACTATGGAAAATATTGACAATGTCGATTTACAAATCTTAAAACAGCTGCAGGAAAACTCCAATATCAACATAAAAGAGCTGGCCAGTAAACTATTCCTGACGGTGACTCCCGTTTATGAGCGTATAAAACGACTCGAACGCGACGGTTACATAACGAAATATGTGGCTTTGTTGGACAAGAAAAAGATGAATCTTGGGATGACCGTTTTTTGTAATGTTCGGCTCAAAGAACACGCCAAAAACGTGGGTAGCAATTTTGTAAAAGACATCGTGGCACTTCCAGAAATCATCGAATGCTATAACATAGCCGGCGATTATGACTTTATGTTGAAGATTTTGGTCGAAGATATGTCCAGTTATCAGGATTTTGTGATGAATAAACTTTCCACCATAGAAAACATCGGGAATACACAAAGCGTTTTCGTTATGGGCGAAATCAAACACAGCACCGCATTGGCAATTTGATGAAATATAACAATTTGGGCGTGCCCGCGTTGAGCAAAGGGGCTTACTTATAGTCCCGCTTATACAGCCCCTTTGCTCAACGCGGGGGGGTCATCCGCGCTACTTCGGTAGCTAGCTTCTACCCCTCACGCGAGCAACTGTTGCGGTAAATTGATCTGTATCAGTTTAAAATTATTTACACTTATTACAAAACCACTTTTGTTTTTAAAATCTATCTATTTCTCTATCTTTGAAAACAAATCCGAAAAATACATTATGAACTGGGAACAACTATTATCACTAAAAAGACAAGGAGACACAGGTAAAAGACTAAGAATCGAGCAAGACGAAACCCGTTTGGGATTTGAAGTCGATTATGACCGAATCATATTCTCCTCCGCTTTTAGAAGTTTGCAGGACAAAACACAGGTGATTCCGCTTTCCAAAACCGATTTTGTGCATACTCGTTTAACGCACAGTTTGGAAGTATCGGTAGTGGGACGTTCCTTGGGACGATTGGTTGGAAAAAAAATACTAGAGAAATATCCATATTTGCAAGAAGTGCACGGTTACCAGATGAATGATTTTGGGGCTATTGTCGCAGCTGCATCTTTGGCACACGATATCGGGAATCCACCATTTGGACATTCGGGGGAAAAAGCCATTGGTGAATATTTTTCAATAGGAAATGGACTTAAATACAAAGAACAATTGTCTGCCAAAGAATGGCAAGACCTGATTGACTTTGAAGGGAATGCCAATGGGTTTTCGGTTTTGAACAGTTCGCGTCCAGGTGTTGAAGGTGGAATCAGACTTTCCTACGCCACGCTTGGTGCTTTCATGAAATACCCTAAAGAGAGTTTGCCTAAAAAGCCTACCCAAAATATAGCCGATAAAAAATATGGTTTTTTTCAAACCGACAAAGCTTTCTTTCAGGAAGTCGCTTCAGATATGGGGATGATTGCCAATAAAACAGGAAATGATATTGGTTTTGAAAGACATCCATTAGCCTATTTGGTTGAAGCAGCCGATGATATTTGCTATACCATAATTGATTTTGAGGACGGAATCAATTTAGGTTTGGTTTCCGAAGATTTTGCTTTGGAGTATTTAATTAAATTGGTAAAAGACAGCATTGATACTTCTAAATACAAGACATTAGAAACCAAAGAAGACAGAATCAGTTATTTGCGTGCATTGGCCATTGGAAGTTTAATCAACGATGCCGTAAAAGTTTTTATTGAAAATGAAGAGGCAATTATGCAGGGGAAATTTCCTTTTTCCTTAACCGATAAAAGCAAGTACAAAGCCCAAATGGACGATATCATCAAGATTAGTGTGAAGAACATCTATCAAAGTCGTGAAGTGGTGGAAAAGGAGATTGTTGGATACCAAATCATACAGACACTATTGGATAAATTCGTAACGGCTTTCAATAATAAATTCGAAGGAAAAATGTCTAATTATGACAATCTTATCCTGAAAATGTTGCCAGAAAAACATCATTTAGAAAAAGAAAATCTATACGAAAGATTGCTTCATATTTGCCATTTTGTTTCAATGCTGACAGATGGAAATGCTTTGTTGTTTTACAAAACTATTACTGCCGCAAAGAGTTAGATGAAAATAGAATATAATAAAAACGCCCTCAACAGTTAGCTGTTTGAGGGCGTTTTATTTTAAGTGATTTTGGTTTAGAAAACATATTCAATACCAATTCCCAACACTTGTTTTAACTGAACTTTTGCGCCTTCATTGACGATTATTCCATTTTCCTCTTTCATAACATCAATATCTTCGTCATAAACCAAATTGAAACCAACATTTGCTTTTACGTATTCATTTACTTTTAAATCTGCGTAAGATTGCCAATCAACATCAATATTGCCAAAATTGTGAAGATAATCTGTGTACAAAGTTAAGCGGTTTTTTATCGTAATATTGGTGAAGATTTCTTTTTCAATATAGGAACTTGCTAGGATACCAAGTTCTGTTTTTGATTGTTTTCCCTTAGAGATTAGATTTCCTTGTGCGTCATAAACTGCTTTTTTTACACCATATGCACCCGAATCGGCTAAAGCTTGGTCAAGGACAAGAGTGTTCTTTAATGTTAAGGGAGATATGTAGGCGTTAAATTTTTCGGGTTTATAAATGTACTCCGATCCGATACCCAAAAAGGTATATGCAGGTGCAAAAGGTTTCGAAATAGGATTTTCTGTATTTGGATAATTATACCCATTAGTGAATTGAGTATTGAAGTTGAATTTAGCTGAATGATACCAATTTGATAATGTATCTGTTCTATACCCATATGTGGAGTTGATTCTAAAAACATCATCTGTTTTTCTGAGTTCAATCCCTTCTTGTTTGTTCAGACCATATCTAAAAATAAGTTCACTTGACCAAACTTGATTATCATCTTTGTAATCTCGTTTAAGATGTCCTCTTACCAGTCCTGTTATGGCACTGGTACCCCCAGCACTCCAGTTAACAAAGGCAATTTCTGAAATATCGATTCCCAAGATGTTTTTGTTTGTCCAATATGAAGTAGTATCCGGTTTTGAAGTTATGATAGTTGTAAGAGCCTGATCAATCTTGTTTGCGTTTATGGTGTCCGTTTTGCTGGTAATTATTTTAATTTGTGAGAAACTACAGATTGAAAACAGTAAAAATAGAATTAGAATGGGTTTGGATAAAAAGGTCATAATAGGGCTGAGGTATTTAAGTTTGCAAAATAATTAATTTCAACAACTTGAGAAAATTATTTCTAAACTATCAACGGAAATTTTGCAATATTGTTGTAGTTCATCAATAGACCCCTGTTCGATAAATGTGTCAGGAATTCCTAAAAGCTGTATTTTTGAAGTATAATTATGAGTTGCTGCAAATTCCAAAACTGCACTTCCGAACCCTCCTTTTATGACTCCATCCTCAATAGTTATAATGGTCTCGAATTCGCTGAAAATGGTATGTAGTTCTTTTTCATCCAGCGGTTTGATAAATGAAAAATCATAATGTGCAAAAATTTCAGGACGCTGTATTCTTGCGAGTGCCAAAGTAACATTGTTCCCAATTGAGCCAGTGGATAAGATGGCTACTTTGGAACCATTCTTGAGTAGTTTTGCTTTTCCGATTTCGATTGTTTCGTATTTCCCTAAGTGAGATCTTTCCCATTCATTGGTTACGCCTCGGCCTCGCGGATAGCGAATCGCAATGGGATGATTTAGACCCAATTGGGCAGTATATAAAATATTCTGTAAATCAACTTCATTCAAAGGGGCATAAATAATCATATTGGGAATGCAACGCAAGTAAGCCAAATCAAAAATACCGTGATGAGTGGCTCCGTCTTCGCCAACCAAACCCGCTCGGTCCAAACAAAAAATGACTGGTAAATTTTGTAACGCCACATCGTGGATCACTTGGTCGTAAGCTCTTTGTAAAAAAGTGGAATAAATATTGCAATAAACGATCATTCCTTGTGTAGCCATTCCAGCTGATAGTGTAACTGCATGTTGCTCGGCAATTCCCACGTCAAAAGCACGTTTAGGAAAGGCATCCATCATAAATTTCAAGGAACTTCCAGAAGGCATTGCCGGAGTAATTCCAACAATTTTTTCATTCTTTTTGGCCAAGTCCAGAATGGTCAATCCAAAAACGTCTTGGTATTTTGGAGGTAAATTTTCTTCAGATTTTGGAATGATTTCACCTGTTGCAGCGTCAAATTTACCGGGAGCGTGATATTTTACCTGATTTTCTTCTGCCTGTTGAAGGCCTTTGCCTTTGGTGGTAATGAGGTGCAAAAACTTTGGGCCTTTTATTTTTTGCAGGCGCTTCAATTCTTTGATTACCGCAAAAATATCATTGCCGTCAATTGGTCCCGAATAATCGAAATTCAATGACCGAATCATATTATTCTGTTTCGGGTTTTTTCCTTCTTTTACGGAAGTTAGATATTTTTTAAGCGCGCCCACACTCGGATCAATTCCGATGGCATTATCATTGAGGATAACCAATAAATTAGCATCGGTAACGCCGGCATGATTCAGTCCCTCAAATGCCATCCCTGAAGCTATCGAAGCATCACCAATAACTGCTATGTGCTGTTTTTCGAAATCTCCTTTTAAGTTGGAGGCAATTGCCATTCCCAAAGCTGCAGAAATAGAAGTGGAGGAGTGGCCTACGCCAAAAGTATCGTAAATGCTTTCGCTTCTTTTTGGAAAACCAGAAATACCTCCTAATTGTCGGTTAGTATGAAAAATGGTTCTTCGTTCGGTCAGGATTTTATGTCCGTAGGCTTGATGTCCCACATCCCAAACCAATAAATCTTCTGGAGTATTAAAAACATAATGCAAAGCAATCGTGAGTTCCACCACGCCAAGACTGGCGCCAAGATGTCCTTCTTTGGTCGCAACAATATTGATTATAAAATCGCGTAATTCTTGTGCCAATTGAGGAAGTTGTGCTTCGTTGAGCTGGCGTAAATCAATTGGGGAATGAATATGTTCGAGTAAATTGCTTTTCATTATAGTTTAAAAAGCGAATTTACGGTTTTAAATTTAAATTAATTTTGTTTGGTTTTGGTTTTTGAAGAATCAATAATGGCTTCTGGAGCTATTTCTCCCATAGTAGTCATATGAATAAGTGTATCTTGATTTTTTTGTTTCACAAATTTAACTTGATCTATTCTTGGAGGTGGTGGCGGAATATTATGGTGTAAAGTGTCATTTGGATCTTTTTTTGGAGGTAATCGTACACCAACAGTAATGTTATTCATTTCTAAAGTATCTTGAACAACTTCAACTTTGTCTATTTTTTGTTTATTTCCATTTTTATCTGCACAACTAAACAAAGTCGTTCCCATTGCTATAAGTAAAGCCAATAAAAACATTTTGTGATAGTGTGTTTGCGAATATAAAACTCGATTTGGAATTTGAATAGTCAAGGAGTCCAATTGAGAATTTTTAAATCTACCGCAAACGTTACCATGCTGTTGGAAATATATTTGAATTTCATCAGGTAACATATTGGTAAAATCGACTACATTTTTGGAACAGCTTCCACAAAATCGGCCATTATCGTTTGGAGTCATTTTGTCCCAATCTTCGTGGCAGGGTTTCGGAATGGTGATTTTGTGTTTTGTATCCATAAAATATTAATGATTTTTAAAAGTAATAAAAATTAGTTCAAAAGTGTATTTTTGTTTTATGGAAAACATTTTCACGGACGACTATTTTATGAAGAAAGCTTTACAGGAAGCCGAAATAGCTTTTGATAAAGGCGAAATTCCTGTGGGAGCCATCATTGTGGTCAATAATACCGTCATTGCCCGAAGTCATAATTTAACCGAATTACTTAATGACGTTACCGCACATGCGGAAATGCAGGCCATTACTGCAGCCGCTAATTTCCTTGGCGGAAAATACCTGAAAGACTGCACGCTTTACGTAACGCTGGAACCTTGCCAAATGTGTGCTGGCGCTTTGTACTGGAGCCAGATTACCAAAATTGTTTATGGCGCCAGTGATGAACACCGTGGTTTTGTAAAAATGGGAACACAACTTCATCCTAAAACTGTCGTTGTTCGCGGGGTTATGGCTAATGAAGCTTCGGAACTGATGAAACGATTTTTTGCTGAGAGAAGGAAATAGCCTTGTTAACTCGAAAATTCCTAGCCCAGATAGCAACGAAAATCCTTTATTTTTTTCTTTAAAACAATAAAGATTACTTCACTTAATATTTATTTTCATAGGAGTTCAGTGAACTTCGTTTGAAGTGAATAGCTGGAAATTGCTCCTAAAAAACATCCTCAAAAAATATTTTGCTCCCAAAGAATTTTCTTCTTAAAATAATTAAATAAATACTATACTTTTACTACAATATAATGAGTGCTTTTGCAGTTATGGTTTTGACTGTGAACTGTTGCTAAAATTTTAATTTGTAACCCATTAACTCTAGATAAAAGTGAAAACAAAAGGATTAATTTACGTTTTTTTTGTGTGTATTTTGTTTCAGGCTTGCGGCAGAAAATCAGCCGCCGATTTTAATTCCGATTTTTCATTATTTAAAGAGTATATAGTCAGTTTTACGGGGGGAATAGTCTCGGCGCAATCTGACATTCGTGTGGTGTTGGCTTTCGATAACAATAATTGGAAAGTCAATCAGGTTTTGGACGATGATTTATTCGATATTTCTCCAAGCGTCAATGGGAAAGTGGTTGTACTTTCGAACAATACCATCGCTTTTATTCCCGAAAAAAAGCTGGAATCGGGCACGGAATATCAGGTGACTCTGCATTTGGATAAACTGAATCCAAAAGTGGCTGAAAAGAATAAGGAACTTTCCAATTTCAATTTCACGGTAAAAACCATCAAGCAGGATTTTATTGTGAACACGCTCGATGTTCAGTCCTACAGCAAGGAATACCAATATCTGAATTGTGTACTGAAAACCGCCGACAATATGGATTTAGAAACCGCCAAAAAGTTGGTGGAAGCGGAGCATAACGGCAATGATTTGAAAATTATTTTCGAGAAATCGAATACTGTTGGCAAGGAATTTAAATTCAGAATTGACAGTATTCAAAGAGTGGATTCTGCAAGTAATCTTGAGATAAAATACGACGGGAGCGATTATGATATGGACCAAAAAGGGACTATCGATTTCACGATTACGGCACTGAATGAGTTCAAAGTCATAAAAACCGAATTGCAGGAGGGAAATAACCAAATGTTGTCGATTAATTTTTCGGAACCATTGGAGAAAGGACAGGATTTTAAAGGTTTGGTGGCGATTCAGAACACCAATAATTTGAAGTTTTCGACACAGGGAAATGTGTTGAAGGTTTATTTTAATAATGAGAAAGCCGTTGAAAAACCAGTTGAAGTTGTTCCTGAAGTAGTATCAGAAGTTGTTACTTCAGATTCTACTGCTGTCGTGGTTGATAGCGTTTCAGTTGAAGAATCCGAAGAGCCAGAAGAAGCGGTAGATGCAGTCGAGCCTGTTGCTATTGTTTCTCAAAAACTCAGTGGAGAATTATTATTGGAGGTTTTTCAAGGAATCGAAAGCGAATACGGTAAAAAGTTAAACGAGAATTATTTAGAGAAAATTTCATTTGATGAAATAAAACCCAATGTTCGTTTCATTAAAAACGGAACGATTCTGCCAAGTTCTAGTAATCTAAAACTCAATTTTGAAGCCGTAAACTTAAGTGCCGTTGATGTAAAAGTGTTCAAAATTTACAAAAACAACATTCTTCAATTTTTGCAGGATAATGAGCTGAATGGTACTCGAAATCTGAAAAGGGTCGGACAGCCAATCGCTAAATCAACGCTTTATCTCAATGAAAACAACTTAGTCAATCCAAGTAAATGGAACACTTTTGCTTTGGACTTGTCCAAAATTATAACACCGGAACCAGGTGCCATTTACAGAGTGGAGTTCTCATACAAAAAAGCCTATTCCTTATATAAATGTGAATCTTCAACTACTGATGATAGTGAAAATGACGAGGCGGAAGAAGTTGATGAAAAAGACGTGAATTATAGTCAAAATGCCTATGATGATTACTATTATGAAGACTATGATTGGAGAGAAAGCCAAGACCCATGCTCGAATTCGTATTTTTACAATGCGAGAATTGGAACAAATATTTTGTCCTCCGATGTTGGTGTAATTGCCAAAAGAGGAGAAAATAAATCGTATTTATTCGCAGTAAACAATATCATTACGACCGAACCAATTTCTAATGCACGAGTGGATTTGTACAATTTTCAGCAGCAAAAATTAGCTACAGGAACTTCAAGCAGTGAAGGGATTGCTAGTTTTCAATTGGATAGTTTTGCTTATTTTGCTATTGTTACTTACGGAACTCAATCGACTTATGTAAAGCTTGATGATGGGAATTCGTTGTCGGTCAGTAATTTTAATGTAGCTGGCGAAACTTTGCAAAAAGGGCTCAAAGGATTCATTTATGGAGAACGTGGCGTTTGGCGACCTGGCGATAATTTGTATTTGTCCTTTATTTTGAATGATGCTTCCAATAAAATTCCATCAGGACATCCAATAAAATTTAGATTGAGTGATCCAAATGGAAAAGTGACTTATCAAACCGTCCAAAAATCGAATGACTGGAATCATTATGCTTTTACCGTTCCGACAGAAATGGATGCACCTACCGGAAATTGGGAAGCAATGGTCAGCGTTGGTGGGGCGAAGTTTTATAAAAGCATCAAAATTGAAACCATTAAACCGAATCGTTTAAAAATCAAAAATACTTTCAAAAGAGCGGTGCTTTCGTCTTCGTATCCAAATACAAGCAATCTGGAAGTGACTTGGCTTCACGGGGCTGTGGCGAAAAATTTGAATGTCGAAATGCAGGCTAAATTTTCGCCACAAACAACGACTTTCAAGAATTATGAAAAGTATGTTTTTGATGATTTGGTGCGACAATTCAGTACTGAAGAAATTACGGTTTTCTCAGGTAAATTGGATGCCAATGGAAAAGCAAATACTTCTATAAATCCCAAAATTCAAGGAGTAGCACCAGGTATGCTGAAAGCTTCGTTTATTACTAAAGTCTATGAAGAAGGAGGAGACTTTAGTACTGACGTTATTGCAACTACTTATTCTCCGTATAACACTTATGTTGGAATCAAATCGCCAGAGCCGAACAAATACGGTATGCTCGAAACTCGTAGAGTGAACCAGTTTGATGTGGTTACCGTTGATGAAAGCGGAAAGCCAAAGGCGGTAAAAAATCTGGAAGTAAAAGTCTATAAAGTAGAATGGAGATGGTGGTGGGATGCTTCTAGCGATAATTTGTCTAACTATAATTCTGATGATGCGACGACTTCGTATAAAACTTTTAGAATAAATACCGATGCAAGAGGGAAAGGAAGTGTGAGTTTTGCATTGACAGATGAGGAATGGGGACGTTATTTGATTCGGGTTTCAGATGAGGTTGGCGGGCACGCAACAGCATTAACGGTAAATATCGATTGGCCAATGTGGTCCGGAAAAACTAGAAATACAGATGCTTCAACTGCGAATATGCTAGTTTTTTCTACCGATAAGGAAAAGTATGCAGTGGGTGAAAATGCACAAATCTCTTTCCCATCAAGTGAAGGTGGTCGTGCTTTTATTTCTATCGAAAATGGTTCGAAAGTAGTACAAACTCTTTGGGCGAAGACCCAAAAAGGAGAAACGAAAGTGACTATTCCAATTACCGCTTCGATGGCCCCGAACGTGTATTTTAATATTACGTTGTTACAACCACACGCTTCGACTAAGAATGATTTACCAATCAGAATGTACGGAATTGTGCCAATTGAAGTTATTGATAAAAACACGATTCTTGCCCCCAAATTAGTGATGCCTGATGTGTTGCGTCCCGAGCAGTCCTTTGCTTTAAAAGTGAGTGAGCAATCTGGAAAAGCAATGACCTACACAATTGCAATTGTAGATGAAGGGTTATTGGATTTAACACGCTTTAAAGCGCCAAATGCTTGGGACAGTTTTTATGTTCGCGAAGCTTTGGGAGTAAAAACCTGGGATATTTATGATGATGTGATTGGTGCGTATGGCGGAAAAGTGAATCAGATTTTCAGTATTGGTGGTGACCAGGATTTGGGTGGCGGGAAAGCCAAAAAAGCGAACCGATTTAAACCGGTAGTGATTTATATGGGGCCTTTTAAATTGGAAAAAGAAGAAACCAAAACACATCAAATAAAATTACCGAAATACATTGGTTCAGTAAAAACAATGATTGTAGCTGGCGATGCCACAACAAGCGCTTATGGAAGTGTCGAAAAAGCAACTCCTGTGCGCAGTCCTTTGATGGTCTTGGCTTCGTTGCCGAGAAAAATATCTCCATCGGAGAAAGTGACGATTCCTGTTACTGTTTTTGCAATGGAAAAAAACATCAAAAACGTTACGGTCCAAATTAAAACCAATAATGGATTAAAAGTTATCGGAAGTGCTTCCCAAAAAGTATCATTTGCACAGCCTGATGAAAAAATGGCTTATTTCAATTTGGCCGTTGGTTCTGTTACAGGAATTGGAAAAGTACAGATTGTGGCAACTTCGGGCAAGGAGAAATCGGTGTATGATGTTGAGATCGATATGACCAATCCTAATCCGGTGACAAATACATTTACCGACGTGATTTTGGAACCAAACAGTTCTAAAACTATTTCGTGGAAAACATTTGGTGTTTCGGGAAGCAATAAGGCAAAATTGGAAATTTCTTCGATGCCAACTATCAATTTAAATGGACGATTACAGTATTTGATTCAATATCCGCACGGTTGTGTTGAGCAAACCACATCGTCAGTTTTCCCACAATTGTATCTGAATGACATTGCCGATGTGGATGCTTACCGTAAAGATTTGATTCAGAAAAATGTTACCGCAGGAATTACCCGACTCGGAGGTTTTCAATTGTCTAGTGGGGGAATAACCTATTGGCAGGGAGGAACAGAGGCAGATGATTGGGGTACTTCGTATGCTGGGCATTTTATGATTGAAGCAGAGAAGAAAGGATACTTTTTACCAATTAATTTTAAATCAAAATGGATTTCGTATCAACAAAAAGAAGCCAAACAATGGCGATTTGAAAAACGATATGGTAATGATTTTGCACAATCTTATCGCTTGTACACTTTGGCTTTGGCTGGAGTACCAGATTTGTCTTCGATGAACAGATTGCGTGAGACAAAAGGTATTTCGAACGAAAGTAAATTGCGTTTGGCAGCGGCTTATGTATTGGCAGGGCAAAAATCGGCTGCTTCGACTCTATTGTTAAACAGTACTATAGAAGAAGATTCTAAATACAGTTATTACTATTATGGCTCCAGCGACAGAAACCGCGCAATGGCTTTGGAAACGATGTTGTTGCTTGGGCAAAAGCAAAAAGCATTTGCAATGGCGATAAAATTGGCAAAAGATATGTCAAGTGATCAATGGATGAGCACACAAACAACAGCTTATTGTTTGTATGCAATGACTAAGTTTTCTGTGAGCAATGGTCCTAAAGGAATCGATGTTCAATTTAGTAAAGACGGAAAATCACAAGCTGTTAAAACGATGAAAACAATTGCCGACAGAAGTTTGGCTGTAAAAATGGGTTCGAATACTGTGACTTTAAAAAATAATAGAAAGAACAGATTATTTATTCGAGTGTTGAATACTGGAATTCTTCCTATTGGACAGGAAAATGCCATTCAGAGCAATGTTTCGGCATCCATTGTTTTCAGAAACAGAAAGGGCGGCGTTATTAATGTGTCAAAAATCAATCAAGGAACTGAATTTATCGCTGAGGTAACCGTTCGAAACCAGAAAAATGAGCATGTAGAAAATGTGGCGTTGTCACAGATTTTGCCGTCTGGATTTGAAATCGTAAATACCCGTTTCACGGATTATGGAGATGCGACTAACAATGTTGCCGATTATATTGATATCCGCGATGACAGAACCAATTTCTATTTTGGGTTGAAAGCTGGAGAAGCAAAGACATTTAGGATATTGATGAATGCCTCTTATTTGGGAACTTATTATTTGCCTGGACTACAATGTGAAGCGATGTATGATAATACGTTTTTAGCAAGAACCAAAGGGTTTTGGGTTCAGGTGGTGAAGTAGAATTTTGTAGTATTACGTTTCCTAACAGGTTTTCAAAACCTGTTAGTTATTTAATTAAGACGAATTAATTTTTCTTTTAGGGATGAAATGGATACCTAACAGGTTAAAAGAAACCTGTTAGGAAAGTAAAAACCTGTTAGGATAATAAAAAGTAATTATGGAAAAAGATATTTTCGAATCAGGTCAATATTATCACATATACAATAGAGGTAATAATAAAGAAAATATTTTTATTGAAGAGAAAAACTATAGTTATTTTTTAGAAAAAATAAAGAAATATCTACTGCCAGTTACGGATGTTTATGCCTACTGTCTACTCAAAAATCATTTTCATATTGTTTTAAGAATTAAAGACGAAGAAGAGTTGCCAGAAAAATTAAAAGAAAAAATTCATTTGCCTTTTTCTAATTTGTTTAATTCTTATTCAAAAAGTATAAATACGGCTTATAACAGAACAGGGAGTTTATTTCAAGAACATTTGCAAAGAAATAGGATTGAAAATGAAGAGTATTTGAAGCAATTGATAGTGTATGTTCATTTGAATCCTGTCAAACATAAATTTACAAAATCATTCGAAACATATTTACATTCTTCCTATCGTTCTTTTGTTTCAAATAAAGAAACGAGTATTGATAGAGATTACATTTTAGAATTATTTGGAGGTATAGATAATTTTAAGTTTTATCACGATGAAAGAAGATTGATTTATGTGGGTATAATTGATGCTATTGATAAAATGGATGAATAGATTATTGAGGTTTACTTATCCTAACAGGTTTCCAAAACCTGTTAGGTATGTATTTAGAAAATGTTAATCTAATCTTTCTTTTTATGAATATAAATGGAATTCCTAACAGGTTAAAAGAAACCTGTTAGGAAGAGAAACAAGCAAAATCACTTTGAAAAACAAATTAACAGCGTTCCTGCAACGCATAATCAATTGGATAAAACAGCATAAAATTAAATCATCAATAGCCTTTTTGCTGTTGGTGGTTTATTATTTTTCGTTGCCAAGAACTTTATTTCAAGAACCCTATTCTACGGTAATTGAAAGCAAGGAAGGAGAATTGCTTGGGGCTAAAATTGCGCTTGACGGACAATGGCGATTTCCGGCGCAAGACAGCGTGCCTGACAAATTCAAGAAATGTATTGTTTATTTTGAAGACGAATATTTTTTTAAACACCCCGGATTTAACCCTGTGGCGATGGTAAATGCTTTTCAGCAAAACAGAAAAGCGGGCAAGGTAGTTCGCGGTGGAAGCACATTGACCCAGCAAGTTATTCGCTTGTCCAGAAATGTCAAAGGCCGAACCTATTTTGAAAAAATAATAGAACTCATTCTCGCCTCGAGATTAGAGTTGGGATATTCGAAAAACGAAATTTTGGAATTATATGCTTCTCACGCTCCCTTTGGTGGAAACGTGGTGGGCTTAGAGATGGCTTCGTGGCGGTATTTTGGTGTACAGTCCCATCAATTGTCTTGGGCTGAAAGTGCTACTTTGGCCGTCTTGCCCAATGCTCCCAGCTTGATTTATCCCGGAAAAAATCAAATCAAATTATTGAGTAAACGCAACCGCCTTTTGTTAAAACTGAATCAAGAAGGAGTGATTGATAAACAAACTTATGAACTCTCGATAGACGAACCGTTACCACAAAAGCCGTATGATTTGCCACAAATAGCGCCTCATTTATTGCAACGCGTTGCTAAAAACCAATCAGGAACTCGGGTTAAAACGACGGTAGAAATTGGATTACAAAACAGAGTCAATCAAATTGCTAAATATTATTACAGCCAATACAAGCAAAATGAAGTGCATAATTTGGCTATTTTGGTTGTAGATGTATCGAATCGAAAAGTGTTGAGCTATGTGGGCAATTCGCCTACGGATATTAACCACCAAAAAGATGTGGATATTATTGACGCGCCAAGAAGCACTGGAAGTATTCTTAAACCGCTCTTGTATGGAGCGATGCTCGATGATGGCGAGTTACTGCCTAATACGCTAGTGGCAGATATTCCAACGCAGATTTCAGGCTACACGCCTCAAAATTTCAATTTAACATTTGATGGAGCAGTTCCAGCGCATCGGGCATTGTCGCGTTCTTTGAATATCCCTGCTGTATTGATGTTGCAGGATTTTGGCGTGAATAAATTTTATGAAGAATTGCAACGATTCAAGTTGCGTGATATTTCAAAACCGCCAGACCATTACGGTTTGTCGCTTATTTTGGGTGGAGCCGAAAGTAATCTTTGGGATTTGTGCCGAACCTATGCCGGTTTGTCTTCCACTTTGAATTACTTCAACAAAAATCGAGGACAATACAGAACCAATGAGTTTGTCGAATTAAACTATCAAGATGATTTTCAAGTTGATTTTGGCGACGAAACCAAACAAAAGAACATCTTGGGAGCAGGTTCGATTTGGCAGACCTATAACGCAATGGAACAAGTTAATCGTCCCGAAGGAGACGAAGCGTGGAAGTTCTATGACAGTTCGCTTAAGATTGCCTGGAAAACGGGAACGAGTTTTGGGAATCGCGATGCATGGGCGATAGGAACCAGCGCCAGATACGTTGTAGGTGTTTGGGTTGGGAATGCAACAGGCGAGGGCAGGCCAACTTTGACGGGAGTCACCAGCGCGGCGCCTATTTTATTTGATGTTTTTAATCTGTTGCCAAGACAGCGGTGGTTTGATACGCCTTATAAAGATTTGGAGGAAGTTGAGGTGTGCAGTTTGAGTGGTCATTTAGCCAAGGATGGTTGTCCAACCATAAGACAATGGGTTTCGAAGAAAGGTAAAAACACATCTATTTGTCCCTATCATAAAACGGTGCATTTAGACAAAACACTACAATTTCAAGTGAACAGCAGTTGTGAAAACATAGAGAATATTGTGACCAAAAATTGGTTTGTGTTGCCTCCAGTAATGGCTTGGTACTATAAAAGCCAGCATATCGAGTATCAACCATTGCCTCCATTTCGAGATGATTGTATGGGGACGCAAACGGCAACAATGGATTTTATTTATCCTAAAACCAACAGCAAAATCTATCTCACCAAAAATTTCAACAGTGAAATACAGCCTGTGATTCTAAAAGTTGCTCATTCGCAACGAGAAAGTAAACTGTTTTGGTATGTGGACAATGTGTACAAAGGTGCAACCAAAACCTTTCACGAAATGCCTATTTCGGCTACCACTGGATTTCATTACATCACCGTGGTCGATGAATTTGGAAACGAAATCCGAAGAAAAATTGAGATTGTAAAAGAGTAACTATGTTTACAGCCTGAGCTTTTTTAGAAAACAACAAAAAGGCAGAAAAGATGTCTGGTAGCCCCGATAGAAGTAAAAATCCTTGTGGCCCGGGGTTCGGGCCACAAGATTGTAACGAATAGCGGGACGACTGTTGATGAAATATCAAATTTTCTGCTCCTAAAATTAATTATCGAACTCAGGTTTGTATTTTGTTTACCGCACTTGGTTTCATATTCCTTTGTTTTTTGAAATAATTTGAAAGATGACTTTCATCGGTGAAACCAAATTCATAGGCAATCTGCTTTATGGATAATTGCTTGTTCAAAATTCTTTTTTCTATTAATTGAACTCGTAGTTTATTGCAGTAATCTCTGTAACTTATAGAGAAATTTCGCTTGAAATAAGTTCCAAAATAGCTTTGTGAAATATTAAAATGATCCGCAATGGTTTTAATTTGAACCAGTTTTGGTTTGTAAATGTTCTGATGAATATAGGAGATTATTTGGTCGTTGTCTATTCCTGAACCTGTGATTTTTATATTCTGTTGCTGCAGGCTTTCTTTTATCAGTCCAAAAATGGATAAAATTTGGTAAAATGCAATAGGTGAAGTAGAAATATTGGCTTTACAATTGTAGCTTCTTATGTTATCAATGGTATTTTTTAATATGCTTGCACAAGTTTCATCAAGTTTCAATACATTTTCTTTGAGTGATTTATCACGCATAATATTCTCGGGTGTATTGAGTAGAAACTCATCACAAGACAATTTTTTATTCGAATTAAAATAAGTGTCAGTGAATTTTATAAAGAAAAATCGGGTTCTTTTTTTTATGTCAAAATAGTGTTCATCGTCGGTTGAGATTACAAATAAATCTCCTGACTGATAGGGAAGCAAGTTGTTGTTTAACTGATGAATTCCACTGCCTTTGATGATGTAAATAATCTCGTAATAGGTGTGACTATGCGTAGGAAGATGATATTTATCTTCTTCAAATTCATCAATCACTAAAGTGTCAAATTGATTCAATTTTTTCATAGCCTATAGTTGCAAGTTTATATTGTAAAATTACAATTTTTATGCTGATTTTATAAATAAATTTGCATCGGATCTTTTGATCTTTAAATAATCAATATAAAACGATATGAAATGAGCATGACCGTAAATTGGTCGCAAATACCAATAATGATATGCGAATTACATATGACCGATAAAAAACAATAAATATAACATATGAAAAAAAGCTTGATTTCACTCTCTTTGGGTGGTTTGACAATAGGAATTACGGAGTTTGTGATGATGGGGATTTTACCTGATGTTGCCTCAGATTTAAAAGTTAGTATTCCAATTGCAGGATACTTAATTTCGGCTTATGCGCTGGGCGTAGTCATTGGTGCACCTTTGTTGGTTATCATAGCTCGAAATTATCCGCCGAAGAAAACGCTTATGATTTTGGCAGCTATGCTCGCTTTCTTCAATTCGTTATCTATAATTGTACCCAATTTTGAATTCTTCTTTTTAACTCGATTGTTATCTGGATTGCCACACGGTGCTTTTTTTGGCGTTGGAGCTGTAGTAGCTAGCCGCCTTGCCGATAAAGGGAAAGAAGCTCAAGCAATATCTATTATGTTTGCTGGATTAACAATTGCTAATCTTATTGGGGTGCCTATTGGAACTTACATTGGACATCATCTTTCTTGGCGTTATACTTTTATTCTAATTGGTTTTTTTGGAGTGCTTACGTTTATTTCTCTTTATTTTTGGATGCCAAATCTGCATTCCAATGACAGAGTGTCAATGAAAAAGCAAATGCAATTGTTTAAGAAAGTTGAGGCTTGGTTAGTGATTCTGATTACAGCTATCGGGGTAGGAGGGTTGTTTTGTTGGATTAGTTATATTGCTCCTTTGTTGACAGATATTTCTGGTTTTGATGCTGCCTATGTGCCTTATATTTTGATATTGGCTGGTGCTGGAATGGTTGTTGGGAATATTGTTGGAGGTAAATTGGCTGATACATTTCCACCTGACAAAACACTTATCACTTTGTTTTTTATTATGGCTTTAGATTTAGCAATGGTATTTTTGTTTTCTTATAATCCTTATGTTAGTTTATTTTTGGTGTTTTCAACGGGATGTATTTCGTTTACTTTTATTGCATCAATCCAAATGCTGATGATTCAGATTGCGGTTGGTGCCGAGATGATCGCTTCGGCAGCTATACAAGCATCATTTAATATTGGGAATGCCTTAGGAGCTTTCCTAGGCGGATTGCCTTTGATTGCTGGATTTAGTTATGCATCGCCTAATTTAATTGGAATAGGAATGTCGTTAATGGGGGTTTTGTTTACTGTGCTGTTGATACAACGCAAGAAAACAACTTTAAGACTTCAAACTGTCGAGATTTAATTAATTGCTTTATTCCCATTTTTTTTAGGAGCAGAAACATTTGATATTTCATCAACAGTTGTCCCGCTATCCGTTACAATCTTGGGAGCCGAACCCCGGCTCACAAGGATTTTTACTTCTATCGGGGCTAATCGACAGCTTTCTGCTTTTTTTTGAAGTTATCCAAAAAAAGAAAAACCAATAATAATTGAATTCAGTATTTAAATTTTACTTTTTAGCGGATAAATAAACCCCCACCAAAATAATAAAAGCGCCAATACATTGTACAAATGTCAATACCTCATTGTCCAGCAAGCCCCAGAAAAAAGCAACTATAGGAATTAAATAAGTAACCGAGGTGGCAAAAACGGGAGACGAAACCTGAATCAATTTAAAGAAGATGACGTTTGCAATACCAGTTCCGACAACTCCCAAAATCAATATGAACCATAGGGAATGCTGTACTTTTTCGACCTGAACCACATCAAAGAAATCAGTGAAAATTAGAATGGCCAAAGCAGGAAAAAGCAAGATTAAAAAATTCCCAGTCGTAATGCTCAAAGGCGTCAAATCCGATAAATATCTTTTGATTAAATTGACGTTAACAGCATAACAAATCGATGCAATCAAAACCAGAATGGCATAATAGTAATTTTGTTCGGGGTGATTTACTGCTCCGTTAAAAACCAAAAGCATACTTCCCATAAGCCCGATGATGACTCCCCAGATTTGGCTTCGTCGAAAAGTAAGTCCAAAAAAAGCAGCTCCCAAAATCAATGTATTCAGAGGTGTCAATGAATTTAAAATGGCCGTAATTGAACTGTCTATTTGAGTCTCGGCTATGGCAAAAAGATAGGCTGGCATAAATGTTCCAAACAGCGAAGTCAATGCAATATATTTCCATTGATAATGCGGAATTTTTAGCAAACTCTTAAAGCCAATCAAAAGTAGAAAAAGTGCTGCGAAAATAATGCGCAATGACCCCAATTGAAAAGCGGTCAATCCGATCAACCCTTTTTTTATCAATATGAAAGAACTTCCCCAAATTAAGGATAGAATCAATAAATAAACCCACTTCAATTGCTTTGTCATCGTAAACGTTGTTTTGATGCAAAATTGTGAAAATTTTAAAAACTTTCGTCTCTTTTTTGATTAATTTTGCAACCAATCAGAAGAAACTAAATCAATTAAAATAATATCATATGAATTTTACAAAATCAATCGCAATTATAGCACTTTCGGGATTGCTTTTTGCAAGCTGTAAAGACAATAAAGCCGAAGTAAAAACTGAAACTGCTTCAACTGAAGTGGAGACTCCAAAAGTTAAAAAAGAAATTGCTGCAGCCAATTTGCAAACGGCTAGTTTTACTGTCGAAGGAATGACTTGTGCAATAGGTTGTGCCAAAACAATTCAAGAGGAATTAACAGTATTAGACGGTGTTCAGGAAGCCAAAGTAGATTTTGACAAAAAACTGGCTACCGTAACTTTTGATAAAACCGTTCAAACTCCAGAAAGCTTAACTAAAGTAGTTCAGGCAACAGGTGACGGAAAAACATACAAAGTTTCCAATATGAAGTCTTAAAAAGACAAATTATCTATAAAAAAAGCATTCGTTTTTGGCGAATGCTTTTTTTATGTTTTTTATTTCCACTTTATGGTTTCCATCAGTCGCTGCATATCGTTTTTGATATAACTGGCCGCTGGCATAATGGAATCAAAATTGGGTTTGGCATAAAAATAAACCGAACCTGTGACAAAATGTTTGATGCTGTCGGTAGCGTAAAACTGGGAATTTGTAGCCGCATTTCCATCTACTTGATAAAACATTCCATACACTTTTTTATCAGGGTTCAGATAAGGTTGCTCCAAGATGTCATCTGCTTTTATGACGTGCTCATAAGTTAATTTTTGAGCATCCCTAAGCAGCGTTTTTATATTGCCATTTACAGGTTTATAGGTCAGGTAAATAGTGGCTTTCATCTTTGGGTACGTAATTGAATATCCGCAATCTTTGTCTTCTTTGACAATTGCTTTGGAATTCATATCAAATTCAAATGGGCAATGACCTTTAAGGGTAACATATTCCGCTTCGGGGTAATCCAATCTTAAATAACTGGCTGGTTTAGGTAAAACATCATTTTTACACCCAACTACAGTATAAAAGAATGTAAAAAGTAGCGCTATAGCTGTAATTTTTTTTAGCATTTTAATTTTATTCAATCGTTACTTTAATTTGTTTGACACGTTTTTGGTCCACAGATTCGATGACAAACGTACAGCTTTCAAAAATTATTTTCTGTCCCTTTTTAGGAAAATTGCCTAAAATCTCAAGAATAAATCCTGCCAACGTTTCTGCTTCCCCTTTTCGCTCTTCAAATAAATCTTCATCCACATCAATAATCCTATAGAAATCCTTTAGGTTTATTTTGCCTTCAAAAATATAATTTTTATCATCAATTTTAGAATAATTAACAGGCGCATCATCATATTCATCACTGATTTCACCAACTATCTCTTCAATTACGTCTTCTAATGAGACCAATCCTGATGTTCCTCCATATTCATCGACCACAATGGCCAAATGGCTTTTCAAGCTTTGAAAATCTTTAAGTAAATTGTCCAGTTTTTTATTTTCAGGAACAAAAAATGGCTCTCTTAATAAAGTGGTCCAATCAAACGCCATATAGTTTATATATGGGAGTAAGTCTTTGACAAATAAAACACCCTCTATTTGATCAATATTGTCCCGATATACAGGAATTCTAGAGAATCCTTTTTCTATTATTTTTGGATAAATTACAGCAAAGGACTCGGTGATTTCCAAAGCAAAAACATCTATTCTCGGACTCATTACCTGCTTGGTGTCAGTATTTCCAAAAGACACAATTCCTTCGAGTATTTTTTGTTCTTCAGTTGAAGTTTCACCAGTGTCTGTTAGTTCCAAAGCTTGAGATAGTTGGTCTACCGAAAAATTTGTCTTCTGTTTTCCTAATTTATTTTGTAAATATATGGTTATCGAGCGCATTGGGGTACTTACCGGAGACAATATTTTGTCTAATCCAGATATGGGATAAGCAATTAATTGGGCAAACTTTATGTTGTTTCTGCTGGCGTATACTTTTGGTAAAACTTCACCAAAAAGCAATAACAGGAAAGTCACCAAAATTACTTCGGTTATGAATTTTAAAACTGGAGATTGTATCGCTGCAAAAAGGTCTTTTCCAACAAAGGAGAACAAAATAACTACCGCGATGTTAATGAAATTGTTGGCTACCAGCAGTGTAGCTAAGAGTTTTTTTGGTTTCTCCAAAAGGTTGACTATTATTCTCCCTTTGGAGCTGTTTTCCTGAATGGTATCGTCTAAGTCTTTTTGTGATAAGGAGAATAATGCTACTTCGGCGCCCGAAACTATTGCAGAACAAAACAGCAAAATAATAATTCCGATAAAACCGAATATTAAGGTAAGGTCAACTTGAGATGCAATCTCTAAACTGGGCTCTGGGTCCAAATTCTTATAAATTAGTTAAACAATTAAAACGGCAAGTCATTGATAGGCAAGTCGTTATTTTGAGCTTCAAAGTTAGTGTTTTTTGTGGATTCCGAAGAATTTAATGTCTTATTGCTTTCGGTATCTTTTTTAGTTGTCAAAAAAGTGAATTCAGTTACCTGAATTTCCATTGTATGTTTGGTAGAACCGTCTTCGGCTTGCCATTGTCTTGATTTTATTCGGCCTTCCACGTAAATCTTATCTCCTTTCGAAAGGTATTTTTCGCAAATTTCGGCCGCTTTGTTGCGAACAACTAGATTGTGCCATTCTGTAGAAGTGATTTTTTCGTTGGTCGTTTTGTTTACATAGACTTCATTTGTAGCCAATTGAAATCTTCCGATACAGTTTCCTCCGTCAAAATAATGCATTTTAACATCGTCGCCAAGATGGCCTATAAGCATCACTTTATTTAATGTTCCGTTCATGATTTGGTGGTATTTCTATCAAAGGTACATTATTTTTTGAAAACTACTTTTACTGGATTTCGATAAAATAGATTTAGAATTGGCACTTTTTCCTATCTTAAATAAGTAATCATCCGAATCGATTAAAGAACCATGTCGAATTTATCTTACCTGAAACCACCTAATATTACTTTATATAGTCTCTCAGATTTCACAGTTTTTCCTCAATGAAATTATGAATCACTATTGGGAATGGAAAAGTTTTGGCTGTTTCAAGATCGATACCATTTTCGATTGTGCCTTTTAAACTTGCCTTCCAAAACTTGATGTGCAAATGTTGGTGTGATAGTTTATGGACAATACTTTCTTCATTGTATTCCAATAGGCTCTCCATTTTGTTTTCTAGGAAAAAGTTTTGATTGATCTGCTGAGCCACGGTTTCGAAATCTTCGACTTTGTCGGTTTCGATTAAAGGGAACTCATATAGATTGTGCCAGATTCCTTTGGCGGTGCGTTTCTGAATGATGGTGTTCTCCAAATCATCGACTGCTACTATATAATTAAAGTAGCGGTTTCGAACTTTAGTTTTCTTTAATTTTACGGGTAACTGATCTACTTTCTTTTTTTGCAGAGCGGCACAGCTATTATTAAAGACACATTCGGTGCAATTTGGATTTTTCGGTACGCATTGCAGGGCGCCAAATTCCATTATGGCTTGGTTGAATTGTGCCGGGTTGTCTTTAGGCATTAGTTCGAAAGCCAAAGCAGCGAATTCTTTTTTGGCTGAAGCTTGTGCAATATCGGTTTCTAGGTCAAAATAACGTGAAAGTACGCGGAATACATTTCCGTCAACGACGGGAACACATTCATTATAGGAGAAGGATGCAATTGCGGCTGCTGTATATTCGCCGATTCCTTTTAGCTTTAACAAGTCGGAATAATTATTTGGGAAAACGCCGTTCATTTCAAAAGCTACTGTTTGGGCAGTCTTGTGTAAATTTCGAGCACGGGAATAATATCCTAATCCTTGCCAAAGTTTTAGGACTTGTTCTTCATTGGCTTTTGCCAAATCAAAAACAGTCGGAAAAGCCTCGGTAAAAGCAAAAAAATAAGGCATTCCTTGAGCCACTCTTGTTTGCTGAAGCATGATTTCGGAGAGCCAAATTTGGTACGGATCGGTGGTTTTTCGCCAAGGTAAATCACGCTTGTTTTGTAAGTACCACTTAATTAATGTGTTGTGAAATTTCATTGTAAAATAATTGTAAACAAAAGTAATTGTTTATGTAATTAAATTTTAACGAATTAGGTTGATTTATTGTTTTTTAAATTCATATATTTGCAAACTCAAAAAAATTATTACAACATAATAAAAAGGAAAGAAAATGACGAAAGCAGATATCGTAGCGAAGATTTCAGAAAAATTAGGTCTTGAAAAAGGGGATGTACAAGCAACCGTAGAGACTTTTATGAACGAAGTGAAAAACTCACTAGAAACTGGTGACAATGTTTACCTAAGAGGTTTCGGTAGTTTTATCGTTAAAACAAGAGCTGAAAAAACTGGAAGAAATATTTCCAAAAATACCACTATTAAAATTCCAGCACACAACATTCCTGCATTCAAACCTGCGAAAGTTTTTGTTGAAGGTGTAAAAGTGAACAACGAAGCAAAATAACACTATTAATTAATCATAAAATCTATTAGATATGCCAAGTGGTAAAAAAAGAAAGAGACATAAGGTAGCGACGCACAAACGTAAAAAAAGAGCGAGAGCTAACCGTCACAAAAAGAAAAAGTAGTTTTAAACTACTTTTTTCTTTTTTAAGTTCATTGAAATTGAGAAAAAGACGAATAGATGAAAGACGAAAAGAGAAAAGACGAAACTGTCTATTATCTAGTAATCTATTATCTTAAAGTCTTCTACTCTCCGGGTACAATACCTGTTAAATTATTGTTTAATCCATCCTTGCTGAAAAGTTGATGGTTGGTAGTTGATAGTTGATGGATTTTCCAACAACCGACAACCGACAACCGACAACCAATAAGTACGGATAAAAATTTACAAATGAATAAAGAATTAATCATTCGATCTAGTTCTGATTTCGTAGATTTTGCCTTATTAAAAGATGGAAAACTAATTGAATTACACAAGGAAGAAGAGAAAAGCAACTTTCAAGTAGGTGATATTTTTATTGCCAAAATAAGAAAACCTGTTGCCGGACTTAATGCTGCTTTTGTAAACGTAGGCTTCGAAAAAGATGCCTTTTTACATTATCACGATTTAGGGCCTAACTTAGCTTCCCAACTGAAATTCATAAAACTTGTAAGCGCAGGTAAAATAAAAGATTTCTCCCTAAAAAACTTTCAGTTTGAAAAAGAGATAGACAAGAATGGTACAATTACAGATGTAATTAGTGCCAATCAATCTGTTTTGGTGCAAGTTGTCAAAGAACCAATATCGACCAAAGGGCCAAGGATAAGCGCAGAGCTTTCTCTAGCCGGAAGATTTATTGTTTTGGTTCCGTTTTCTGATAGAGTTTCTATTTCGCAAAAGATAGAAGACAAAAAAGAAAAGGAACGTTTGAAACGTCTTGTACAATCAGTCAAACCAAAAGGATTTGGCGTTATTGTTCGCACAGTAGCCGAAGGCAAAAGCACAGTAGAATTAGAAAAAGATTTGCAGAACCTGCTTAGCAGATGGACTGCAATGTGTAAAAAATTACCAACTGCTCATCATCCTTCCAAAGTATTAGGAGAGCTCAACAGAGCTTCTTCAATATTAAGAGATGTATTTAATGATACTTTCAGTAGTATTCAAATTGATGACGAAGAGTTGTACAACCAAACAAAGGATTATCTGCAAGAAATTGCACCATCCAAACAATCAATTGTTAAGTTCTATCAGTCCAAAGACACTCCAATTTTTGAGAAATACAATATAGAGAGACAAATCAAAACTTCATTTGGAAAAACTGTTTCCATGAGTAAAGGGGCTTATCTTATTATAGAACACACAGAAGCTTTGCACGTTATAGACGTAAATAGCGGAAACCGTTCCAATAAAGCTACCAACCAAGAGGATACAGCCATGGAAGTCAATATGATTGCAGCCGCCGAAATAGCGAGACAATTGCGTCTTCGTGATATGGGCGGAATCATAGTAGTTGATTTTATCGATATGTCGAATCCCGAAAATCGTAAAGTCTTGTTCGACTTCTTGAGAGAAGAAATGAGCGACGATAAAGCGAAACACAAAATCTTACCACCGAGTAAATTTGGGTTGGTCCAAATTACCAGACAACGCGTAAGACCAGAAGTTAACATAAAAACTAGAGAAGAAGATCCAAACAATGAAAATGGCGAAATTGAAGCGCCAATATTAATCATTGACAAAATCGCTTCCGATCTGGAAAGAGTTTTAAAAACCCACAATAAAGTAGTGCTTAATGTACATCCGTTTGTGGCTGCATACCTCAGTAAAGGTTTTCCATCATTGCGTTCAAGATGGTTTTTTGAACACAAAAAATGGGTGAAAATCATACCACGTGACGCTTACACGTATTTGGAATATCATTTCTACGATAAAAAGGGAGATGTTATTAAGGAATAAAACAAAGAACCGCCTTTCGTGAGATTGGCGGTTTTTTTGTGTCTTGTTTAAAAAAAAACTGCCTATTAGGACAGTCTTTTTGATTTAGAAAATTTATTGATTATTGAAAATCGGTGTCATTTACTCCTTCGTTGATTGTGATTTCAGACATTTTGATATCCAGTTCAATGCCTATGTTTTGGATGATGTTAAAAGGAATTTTTATACTTTTTACTTCTCGATAATCGTTAAAATTAGTAGTAACAATAATTGTTTCTTCGTCTTGATCTATGATTTTAGATTCGGCTAGTTTCAGTCCGGTTTTGGTATCGTAGAAATAGGTGTTTTTTCCGTTTTTGATAACATAGGTATCGTTTCCATTGATAGTTTCAATTCGGTCGATGGTTAGTTTGTTCATCTTTAATAAAAGAAGTTCTTCAAAAGGAGTAGCTGATGCTTGCATTTCGGCTAACTCATCTCCTTCAAAATCTTTGTGTTGTCCTTGTTCAATGGCGTAAGCTCCTTTTTGAGTGATGACCTGTTTCATCATACTCATTCCTTCCATGGAAATTTCCACCAAAGAATTTCCTTTAATATCAATTTTTGAAGTATAGATTAAAGGTGCTGGAGCCTGCGGAATAGATGCTGATCCTACCATTGTGATAGATTTTACCGAAGAAACTACTTCCTCTCCTCCAATTGCTTTGATGTAATTCTCAAGCACATTTTTGGCTGTGATTCCTTCTGGAATTTCTTTGTTCAAAAGCGGTTTTTCTAAAGGATTTCCGTATTTGTCAAAATAGAACATCGGAATTTTTAGTTTTTCCAATCCTAGAGCAATCTCAGATCCTTTTCCTGTAATTACAATTCGCATATTGTCGATTAGGAAATATTTGTTGGCTACGCGTAATACGTCATCAGTGGTTACTGCGTTTATAGTTTGAATGTATTTCTCGTAAAAATCGGCTGGAAGTTTTTCGGTTTCTATGTTTAATGCATATCGAGCAACGGCTTGCGGTTTTTCTACCTGCATCACAAATCTTCCAATGTATCCTGCTTTTACAGTTGCAAGTACTTCTTCGGTAACTTTCTCGGTACGGATTCGTTTTATTTCTTTGATAAATTCCACTACGGCACTATCAGTAACAGCGTTTCTTACGGCAGATTTTGCGAAAAATTTGGAAGTGTATTTACCTGCGCCTATGCTTGATCTAGCGCCATAAGTCCAAGCGTGTTCTTCGCGTAAATTCATATTCAGATAACTGTTGAAATCTCCTCCCAGAATTTGATTGGCAATTACCACAGGGAAAAAATCAGAATCTCCCATTTTTAAATTCACGGTGTTTACCAATGTGATTTCAGACTGAACGGCATTGGATACATCAACTAAGTTGATTTGTAAATTTGATGTGTTTGCTGGAATATCATAGGGTACTTTTGGAGTGCTTTTTTTCTCCCAATTACCAAATAATTTTTCTACGACTACTTTTACATTATTGTATTTAACATCACCAACAATTACTAAGTATGCGTTTTCGGGAACGAAGTAGGTTCTGTAATTTGTTTCTACATCGGCAAGTGTTATGTTGTTTAAAGTTTCTTCGGTCATAAATTCACCAGAAGGATGGTTCTTTCCAAAAGCTAAAACATCAACAACGCGACTGGCAATTGCGGGAACGCTTTTTTCTTCGGCTTTCATTCCTTCGATTAATTTGGCCTTTTCTTTGTCAAAATCTTCTTGAGTGAAATTTGGATGTAAGACACCTTCTGCCATTAGTTCCAGAATTCTTCCGCTGTATTTGGAAAGTGAATTCGCTGTAGCTCCGTGAGAACTGAAATTGATGTCTACTCCCCAAAAGTCTATTTCTTCATTGAAAGCAGTTTTTGTTGTTATTTTACTACCGTTACCAATCAGGTTGCTGGTTAATTCATCGACTCCTTTTTTGTTGCCTTCTGCAAAAGGAGCGTTGTCTAACGTTAGATTGAAGGATACTTTAGGTAGTTTATGATTTTCTACTACCAATATCTTCATGCCATTGTTCAAAACAAAGCTTTGTGGTTTTTTGATATTGATTATAGGTGATTTTCCGGGTTTGGGTTGCGTGCGATCTTGTGCTTGCATAATTCCTGTTGATAATGAAAAGGATGAATACTGTACTTGTTTTCTTTATGATATCGGTTTCTTTAATTTTGGATTTTTGCCGGTATATAATCTAAAAGTAAGCGTTGATTTGAGTTTAAGTATTTGTTGGCAACCTCCCTAATTTCTTCTCTTGTGATAGAATGGTACAGTTCGATTTCTGTGTTAATTAGGTTGATGTCTTTGTATAATAGGTAATAAGATGCTAGATTATTGGCAATCCCTTCTATAGTTGCATTTGTGTTCACGAAAGTGTTGTCAAATTTGTTTTGCAGTTTTTCATAATCTTTTTCAGAAATCAAATCAGTTTGGATTTTTACAATCTCTTCGTCAATTTCTTTAAGTATGTCTGTGGTAGTGAAGTTAGCCATTGGTAATCCATATATTATGTACATTCCATAATCTTCTTGGCTAAAGCCAACAGCTCCGATTTGTAAAGCCATTTTTTTATCGTCTACCACTTTTTTGTATAATTTGGAACTTTTACCGTCACTTAGGTAAGATGAAATTAAGTCCAATACTCTGGCGTCTCTGCTTTTCATTGATGGAGTACGATAACTTGCTACCATCATCGGAATTTGAATGTTAGGGTCTTCGTAGGTAGCTTTGATGGTTTCTGTTATTGGTTCTTCTATGAAGGTTTTTTTGGGAACAATTTCTCCTTTCGGAATAGAACCAAAGTATTTTTGAATCCATTCCTTGGCTTGTTCTTTTTCAAAATCTCCGGCGACTACCAAAACAGCATTATTCGGCAAATAGAATTTTTTGTTGAATGCTTGAAATTCCTCTAGTGTTGCAGCATCTATATGCTCCATAGACCCGATTGTTGTCCAGCGATAAGGATGATTTTTGAACATATTTTCTTTTACCGCGGCCAATATATTTCCGTACGGTCTGTTGTCGTAGCTGGTCCTTTTTTCTTCTTTTACAACTTCATTTTGGGTATCGACCCCAATTTTGTTGATTATCGGGTGCATTAACCTTTCGGATTCCATCCAAAGTCCCAATTCTAAATTATTTGATGGGAATATTTCGTAATAATAAGTTCTGTCATCGGTAGTGTTGGCGTTATTTGTTCCTCCATTTGAAGTTACAATTTTAAACCATTCGCCTCTCTTGATGTTTTTGGTTCCTTCAAATAATAAATGTTCGAAAAAGTGAGCGAAACCAGTTCGATCTGGATTTTCGTCTTTGGCGCCCACGTGATACATGACAGAAGTAATAACAACAGGGGCAGAATCGTCATGGTGTAAAATAACATGTAAGCCGTTATCTAAATCGTATTCCTCGAAAACTACTTTTTGAGCTGAAGCAACTCCTCCTAACGTTAATACGGTACTTGACATCATTGTTTGTTTTTAATGGTAATTGTTATGCGATTTTGTTATAGCAAAAATACCTTTTTTTATCCTGTAGAAAGTAAGTAAATTCATCATTGGGAATATATTAACGTTATTTTACTTTGCAACGGTAAGTGTTTCAAAAATAGGATGAAATAGGTGAAGAAAAAGCTATGAAATATTTTTTCAGTAAAGGATTGCAGGGTAAATATTTAATTGTATATTTGCAACCTTAAAAATTATTAAAACAATTCAGTATGTATGCAATCGTAGAGATAGCAGGGCAACAGTTTAAAGTAAGCAAAGACCTAAAGGTTTACGTTCACCGTTTGGCAAATGAAGAAGGATCAAAAGTTTCTTTTGATAAAGTTTATTTGGTAGACGATAACGGTTCAATCACAATAGGCGCCCCAGCTATAGAAGGTGCTTCAGTAGAAGCTAAAGTGTTACAACACTTAAAAGGAGATAAAGTTATCGTTTTCAAAAAGAAAAGAAGAAAAGGATACAAAAAAAGAAATGGTCACAGACAATATCTTTCTCAAATTGTAATTGAAGGTATTACTGTTGGAGGAGCTCCTAAAAAAGCAGCTTCTAAAAAAGTAGCAGTTGAAGCAACTACAGAAGAAGCAGCAGAAGTTGCTCCTAAAGTAAAAAAAGCTCCTAAAGCTAAAAAAGAAGATACACAAGAATAATAACAAAATAAACTAATACGTCATGGCTCACAAGAAAGGTGTCGGTAGTTCCAAGAATGGTAGAGAATCAGAATCAAAACGTTTAGGCGTTAAGATTTTTGGTGGACAAGCTGCTATCGCAGGGAACATCATCGTAAGACAAAGAGGTTCAAAACACAATCCAGGTGAAAACGTTTACATCAGTAAAGATCACACCCTACACGCAAGAGTAGATGGAGTTGTTAAGTTCCAAAAGAAAAGAGATAATAAATCTTATGTTTCTATACTTCCATTCGAAGCATAATCATAAGAATTAAATATTATTGCAAAACCCGTTTCGAAAGAAACGGGTTTTTTGTTTTTAATTTTGTTGTCGAAATTATTCAGTAACTGTAGTTTGCTATATGAATTCTTTGGTGTGTCTCGTTTTTTATTTAGTTTATATAAAGACATCAGTCAAATCATTGAAATGGTAAACAGAATTAGAAAAGGAAAGTAAAACAGTAGCTGAAGAAATAATGAAAATAGGTTTCGATTAAAATATATGTCGAGCCATGCAAATTTTTAAACAATAAATTCTGTATCTGACCTATATGTTTTGATTTTAAAAAAGTTTATGGTTCTTTGATATTGAATATTCAAGAGAAAAATTTGTATTTATATCGAATTATGTCATTTAAAAAGTCGTTTTAATTCTATATCCGGGTAAGTTTTTCTTTATACATAAAATGGCAAAACGAGATAAATATGCTATAATTTTGGGGCTTAAATTAATTAAACATAATTGTTTTTGATGAAAATAGTGTTGAAAAATTATTTTTTTGAAATATGTTTGATTTTGTGTCTTATTGAAGCAGCCTAAAAAAATCTACCGATTATAGACTTCATGCCTAGATTCTTAGCTTATACTATTATGAAAATTTTTCAAGGAGTATTTCAACTAAATTCTACACTGTATGAACTCAAAAATGACTCTGTTTTTACTGGCATTCTTAATTCTTGTTGGTAATGTAAATTCGTATTCCAATGCTGTTAAAATTGACTCTCCAAGAGTGTCAAATTTAAGTAATGCAACTGTTCAATGTAATACTGAAGTCCCAGTGCCTTTAGTAAATACAGCCACTACATTTGATAATTTAACTACTAGTTCATCAACCTCTGGATTGTGTTTATTGGGTTGTGGTATTTCAAATGTTTCTAATTTAACAGATTCTAGCTTAACTAATTATGCAACAGTTTCAACTCTGCTTGGAGTTGGTGTTACTCATAATTTAAGAGTAACAGATACTAATGATGATTTTGTTGCAGGAACCTTTGCCGGATTTAGAATTGATCCCAGTGGAGCGTTATTATCAGTGGAATTATTGAATAACATTTCCATTAAAACTTATCTTAACGGTGTTTTAAGAGAAACTACTACAGGAAGTTCGTTGTTAAATCTAGCTTTATTAGCTAATCCGGATAATTATATTCTGGGGTTTAATACAAACCTATCTTTTGATGCTATCGAAATTTCGATTAATAGTTTAGCTGGTGTTACAACTTCTACTAATGTCTATTACGCAGTTATTAGAAATTATTGTGCCGGACCTGCCTTGGCTTGTAATATGCCCACTGCATTTAATCTTCCTGCTTTCCCTGCAGCAGTTGTAAATTCGCACACAGGATTATCAGGAGTTAGTGTTGGGAGTATTTCAAATCCAGAAAATGCAGTTTCTTCAAGTGCTACTGATTATGCCGGTTTAAATTTATTGGTTGGTGTTCTTGGTTCTGCAAGTTTAGCTATAAAAGACCAAGTAACCGATTATCCTGTCGGGACGTATGCCGGATTTGAGATTGAAAACATAAATCTTGTAAGTGTTTCGGCTTTGAGTAATGTTAAAATAACGACTTATTTAAATGGGGTACAAAAAGAACAATTTTGGGGTACCAATTTACTCGTAAATGGTACTCTTCTTAATGCAACTGGGCGATATAAATTAGGATTTGTTTCTACAACTGCTTTTGATGAAGTTCAAATTTCAGTCAATCAAACGGCTGGTGTTAGTCTTGGTCTAACAAAAGTTTATAGTTCAGTTTTTGAAAAATTCTGCGTCGGCCCGGATTTGCCTTGCAATACCCCTATGGCAATTAATACCCCAACATATCCAGTATTTATAAATGGTGTTAAAACAGGTGTTGACGGCTTAGTTTGTGCTCTTTGTTCTGTAAGCAATAGTGAAAACTTGATTGATGAAAATGCAATGAATCATGCTAATGTTGATTTAACGGCAAGTGTTGGAACTAGTGCCAAAATTTCGGTTAAAGATCAAATTACGGATTATCCTGCTGGTACTTTTGCTGGTTTTGATATCGAAAGTATTGCGTTGTTAAACGCCAATGTCTTTGACGCTATTAGGATTACAACTTACTTAAATGGTGTACAACGAGAGACTAAAATTGGAAATGGTCCTTTGATTTCTGTAAATACAAACATATTTATTGGAACAGGAAGACAGTCTATCGGGTTTATTTCAACAATGTCTTTTGATGAAGTGCAAATTACGCTAACTAATTTAGCAACGGTTACTTTAGGAACTGTTAAAGTCTATAGTGCTGTATTGGAAAGATTCTGTCCAACAACAGTGGAATGTAATAAAACATATCCGCTTACAAGTCCTATATTCCCGGTTACTATTGATGGTGCTAAATCGGGAATTAATGGTGTGGCATGTGTGGCATGTGCGATTAATAATGTGAATAATGTTTTAACTGCAAATACAACCGATTTTGCAAATATTACATTGACAGCGAGTGTTCTTGTTTCCGGATCTATTGCGGTTGCGGACCAATTATTTACCTATCCAGCTGGAACTTATGCTGGATTTACAATTAAAGATATTAATAATTTAATCGAAACAGATTTATTTCAATCTTTAACTATTTCTACATACAATAATGGAGTACTTCGAGAAACAAAAACTGGTGCTCAATTATTAAGCTTGTCCTTGCTTACTCCAGTATTTGGAAGTGGTCCTGGGTTTTATAATGTGGGTTTTAAAGCTACATTATCATTTGATGAAATACAGATTAGGGTTGCTTCACTGGCGAGTGTCATAAGCAATGTAAATGTGTATGGCGCATTTGTAAATACAAAAGACAGTGATGATGGAGGGGCTGGATCATTAAATTGTAATAGCTCAGATTTACGTATACTTAAAACAGTCAGTAATGCAACACCGCCTGTAGGTTCCAATGTGACATTTACAATAGTAGCCACAAATGCTGGTCCTAGGGATGCAGATGGAGTTGTTGTAAATGATATTTTACCAACTGGATATATGTATATAAGTTCTACTGTTTCAACAGGGAATTATAACAATGCAACAGGAGTCTGGACAATTGGTAATTTAAGTAATGCTGCTAATGCAACATTAACTATTACTGCAAAGGTAAATGTTACAGGCAATTTTGCTAATACTGCAACTATAACAGGAAATCAACCTGATCCAAATCTTGGGAATAATACTTCGACATCAACACCCACTCCAGTAAACGTAATTATTGCTCAAGATGACACAATCAACGGTGGAAATGGAACAACCGGAAATCCAAATGCCGGAAATGTACTGAATAATAATGGAAACGGAAACGATACTTTGAATGGAAATAATATTGTCATTGCACAAGTTAATCTTACCGTTACGACTCCCGCAACTCCAGTTGGAGGGAATCCAGTTCCCGTGATTAATCCGTCTACAGGTCAAATTTCTATTCCTGCCGGAACGCCAGCTGGACCTTATATTTTGGTTTATCAAATTTGTGAAAAATTAAATCCAACAAATTGTGATTCTGCCACGGTTACCGTAACGGTTTCTCCTCCGGCAATTGTCGCCCAGGATGACACAATCAGCGGAGGAAACGGCACAGCCGGAAATCCAAATGCTGGAAATGTGCTGAACAATAACGGAAGCGGAAACGATACTCTAAACGGAAGTAACGCTGCCATTGCACAAGTTAATCTCACGGTTACAACTCCCGCAACTCCAGTTGGAGGGAATCCAGTTCCCGTGATTAATCCGTCTACAGGTCAAATTTCGATTCCTGTCGGAACGCCAGCTGGACCTTATACCTTGGTTTATCAAATTTGTGAAAAATTAAATCCGGCAAATTGTGATTACGGAACGGTTACAGTAACGGTTTCTCCTCCGGCAATTGTTGCTCAGGACGACACAATCAACGGTGGAAATGGAACAGCCGGAAATCCTAATGCCGGAAATGTGCTGAATAATAACGGAAGTGGAAATGACACTCTAAGTGGAAGTAACGCTACTATTGCACAAGTTAATCTTACGGTTACAACTCCCGCAACTCCTATTGGAGGGAATCCAGTTCCTGTGATTAATACATCTACGGGTCAAATTTCGATTCCTGCCGGTACGCCAGCAGGACCTTATACTTTGGTTTATAAAATTTGTGAAAAATTAAATCCGACTAACTGCGATTCTGCCAGGGTTACCGTAACGGTTTCTCCTCCGGCAATTGTTGCTCAGGATGATACAATCAGCGGTGGAAACGGAACAGCCGGAAACCCAAATGCGGGAAATGTGCTTAATAACAACGGAAACGGAAATGATACTCTAAGTGGAAGTAACGCTACTATTGCACAAGTTAATCTTACGGTTACAACTCCCGCAACTTCTATTGGTGGGAATCCAGTTCCTGTGATTGATCCGTCTACGGGTCAAATTTCGATTCCTGCCGGTACGCCAGCAGGACCTTATACTTTGGTTTATAAAATTTGTGAAAAATTAAATCCAACAAATTGTGATTCTGCAACGGTTACCGTAACGGTTTCTCCTCCAACTGTTGTTGCCCAAGATGATACAATCAACGGTGGAAATGGAACAACTGGAAATCCAAATGCTGGAAATGTACTTAATAATAACGGAAACGGAAACGATACTTTAAACGGAAGTAATGTTGTCATTGCACAAGTTAATCTTACCGTTACAACTCCAGCAACTTCTATTGGGGGCAATCCAGTTCCTGTGATTAATCCTTCTACGGGTCAAATTTCGATTCCTGCCGGTACGCCAGCAGGACCTTATACTTTGGTTTATAAAATTTGTGAAAAATTAAATCCAACAAATTGTGATTCCGCCACGGTTACCGTAACAGTTTCTCGTCCTGCTATTGTTGCTGTAGATGATACTGCTGCGCCAATTAGTACTAGCGGAGGAACGGCTTTTACTAATGTGTTAGGAAATGATACTTTGAATGGACAGCCTGTGGTGGCTTCCCAAGTAAACACTACTTTTATATCTTCAACCAATTCGGGTATTATGCTTTCTGGTGTAAATGTGACGGTGGCTCCAAACACGCCTCCAGGTCCTTATACATTGACGTACCAAATTTGTGAAAAATTAAATTCAACGAATTGTGACCAAGCTGTAGTTTCTGTAACGGTATTTTGTGAACAAATAGCCGCACCGACAGCTTCAGTGATTGCCCAACCAACATGTACGTTGGCTACAGGTACAATCACTGTTACTTCACCGGCTTCTGGAGCTGGAATAAGTTATACGGTAACAGGGACTAATCCAGTTGTAGCGGCACAAAGCAATACATCAGGTGTATTCTCAGGTTTGGCTCCAGGTGTTTATTCGGTAACGACAAGCAGATCGGGATGTACCTCAACAGCTATCTCTTTGACAGTAAATCCGCAGCCGGCAACACCTACATCACCAACAGCCTCAGTGACTGCCCAGCCTACATGTACGTTGGCTACAGGTACAATCACGATTAGTTCACCTGTACCAGGAACAGGAATAAGTTATACGGTAACAGGTACTAACCCAGTTGTAGCGGCACAAAGCAATACATCAGGTGTGTTCTCAGGTTTGGTTTCGGGTGTTTATTCGGTAACGACTAGCAAATCGGGATGTACTTCAGCGGCTATTTCCTTGACGGTAAATCCGCAACCTGTAGCACCGGTGCAACCGACTTTGAGTGCGGTAACCCAGTCAACATGTACTAATGCTAACGGAAGTTTTACCATTACGAATTATAATGCATCGTATATTTATGTGATAAGTCCATCGACCGGGGTAAACGTTTCGGGCAATACGATAATTGCTCCGGCAGCAACCTATACGGTAACCGCGAAATTGGGATCCTGTACTTCTGTGGCGTCTGCAAGTGTGACTATCAATGCCCAACCGACAATATGTAATGTTGCGGGCATTTTCCATACTGTTGTCACTTGTACTGATTATAGAAATAATGCCAGTAACCAATTGATTGGGCAATTATGTTATACAACTAAATCTAATAAAGTGGCTAATGTAACTCCAGGTCAGTTTTTCTATTTTACTAGTATAACAGCACCATCTGCCAGTTTTTGTGTTGATATTGTAGAAACAAAATCAAGTAGTGACCTTGCACTGTTTACTATTCAACAGAGTAATCAGATTACTTTATATAATGCGAATTGTTCGAGTGTAGCCAGCGGAACGCAAGTTTCATTGGGGCTAGGAAGAGTGTGTATATCAAATGCTATTCCAGGAACCCAATACGTGTTAGCGGTTAAGTACGATTCTAAATCTATTGTGAGTTCAACTTTTACCGGCACAGCGCCTGTGTGCAAATATTCGTTCGAATGTAGAATTAATGGTGTAATTGTATCAGGTAGTAGCACAAGTATCGATTTGGTACCAAATTGTTCTGTTACAACCGCAAAAATAGTAGATGCAACTGCAAATAAATCAACTGAACCTGACATGGTGGTTTCTTTAGCACCTAATCCATCTTTGAACGATTTTGGATTAGATATTAAATCTTTGAGCGATGAACACATCACTATAAGAATAATAGATATAAACGGAAGACTCATACGTCAATTTAAATCAACACCAAAGGAGACGGTTCGTTTTGGAAGTGAATTAAGTAAAGGATTGTATTTTATTGAAGTAATTCAAGGAGATAAACGAAAAGTCGTGAAAGCCCAAAAATTATAAAGCGATAATCAATTTATTTTGAAAAGGGAATGAGATAAAATTGGATGTTTCTATACTTCCATTCGAAAATCATAAGGATCAAATATTAATCAAAAAACCCGTTTCGGAAGAAACGGGTTTTCTGTTTAGATTAGTGTTTGATTATTGCTGTTTTTCTTTTTTTTTGATGATGGCAAAAAATCAAATGTTGGCTTTTAGCCCCTGTTGAAGTGAAAATCTTTTGTGCTGAGGTTCAGTACAAAAGATTACTTCATTATACTTTCATTTTCATAGAAGTTCAGTGAACTTGGTTTGTAACGGAAAATGGGACGATATTGCGAAGAATGCCAAGTGTTTCTGCTCCAAATTAATAATAGAATTCAGGTTTGAAAGGAGGTGTTTCGATTAATTTAATTTATTTGCTATTTGGTTAAATGCATCCAGTTGATTGGCATATTGTAAAGGAGTGACGTTAGATCGCAAACTTAATCTTGTAAAGACATGAATATCAGAATCCATTATTTGTGCATCGATATGAGCTCCGGTACTTGTTTTTAAGCCTTTGTAGATTAATACAGTACTTGTTGTGCTTGCGACAGGATCGTGCAACGAATGAAATACTTTTAAATAGGTCCCAGTCGGAAGTGTCATTCCGTTTTCTAATCCTTTGCGTACCACTTTCATTACATCATTAAGCTCATCGATTGTTTGATAGGGTCTAAATCGATACCAGTATTTATTTTCTTCTGAAGTTTGGTCCGATTCAGCATAAACAATCATTGGTCCAACAATACCAATAATAGATTGAAGTTTGTTGGAAGAGACTACTATTGGATCGATTAAAAATAAATTTTTGGGAGACAAATGGGAATTAAAATAACCTGATTTTACTAATTCCAAAATTAGGGTTCCTCCGGTGGATGAGCCTGCTATACTGATTTTGGTGTAGCCAAGTGTGATTAGTTTTTCATATTCGTCAGTTATAGCAGAACGCCAGTCTTCCCATTTCGAGGCTTTAAAAGAATCGTAATCTCTGCCGTGTCCGTCGAGTAAAACCTGAGAAATTCTATAGGTAGATTCGTTTGACCAATCTTTAAATTCCTGCCATTCAAATGTGGTTGCAGAATATCCGTGAACAACCAATATAATATGCTTGCTTAAATCTTCGGGTGTTGGATTAGGGTATTTGGCGGAGACCAAAAATTGTTCAGGATTATATAATGAAGGATCAAAAATAACATTACCATCGAGCAGATCATCTGTAATGGTTGGATCTCCACAGGAGTGGAATAAAGCCATAATGGCAAAGAGAAAAAATAGGTTTGATTTATTCATTAGTTATGTTTTTTAAACAACGTATAATAAATGTCAAGATGAAAGTACAGAGGCTGTAAAGTTCCTGGAGAATAGCCTTCTTTTTCTGTAATAATATAATATCCAGTGCCAAAATTTAGAGAGACCGGAACTTGTGGGATATTGAATGTAAAGCCAATTTCAGGAGAAAAGAGAAAGGCGGTATTTGGAATTTCATCGAAAATTTTCTCTTCTAAATCCGAGTAAAAATAGCCCACGTTCAATCGAGTGACAAAATGATAAGGTTTATTTTTGTTGAATTGCCAACTGCCAGAAAAGATGTAATTGTCTTGCTTGATGGCATTCGAATTATAGGCAGATCCCAATCTGGAAGTTACATAATCAAACCCAATGAAAAATTGATCGGGTTTAAATTTTGAGAAAGAGTATTGAGCTGAAATACCATTTTCCCAATACATCTCTTGCGTCTTTTGAAAGCGTCCACCCAATTTGAGAGTTTGGGCATAGGAGATGATGGTGCATAATATCAACGAAACTATTAATGTTTTTTTCAATAGATATGGTTTAGGTTAATATTTGAAAATGAACTTTTAGGTTAACAAAGTGTAAATTACACAATTTATTTATTAATAGGTGGTTATGGTTTAGATATTTAAAAAAATAGACCCTTCAGAGGAGATATTGAATCTGCACTGAAGGGCTTATTTAAAATGTATTTTGATCGTAATTTAACTATAAGTTTGATGGGTTGAATGAAAATCCAACACTAAAAAACACCCTCACTTTGTCTATATTATTAACCCATGATGTGTCAAAATGAATGGGACCTAAAATAGATTGATAAGAAAGGGCTGCTCCACCAGAAAGTAAAAGGCTCGTTTCTGAGCCATTATCCCAATTTCCTTTTGGATGAAAAGCATCTCCGATAAATTCGTTGAAATTGTGAAATCCAACAGTTGCAATATTAAAATGTGGAGTTAGATAGATTTTGCCTATAGGATTTATTTGTGCTCCAAGTTTTACTGCCATAAATTGAGAAACGTTGACTTCATCTTCATTTAAACCAGGAAAAGAAAAACGATTACTACCCGAACTAGGGATAATGCCTCCAAGGAAATATTTTGCAGCATAACCATAATCAGAAAAAGAAACGTCACTGTCCTTGAGTTTGTCTTGAAAAATAAAGTTGGCGTCAAAACCCATTATACAGGTAACTTTCTTTTTTAGTTGTAATCTTTTTTCAAATCCGAATCCTATTTTGGTAAATCCATTTGTTTGCCCAGAATAATCCGTTAAACTCGGATCTGTAAAGGCAATATTAGCATCGCTAAATAGTGAACGGTTTATATTGGCTCTTAAAATTGTTCCGTTTGTTGCAAAAAAAACTTTGTCCATATCGTTGTATGAATAATGGGCATTCACTTCTGCATCTTCAAAGTTATAGTTGTTAAGAGATAGTATATTAGGATTTAAAATTGGATCATTTTTAGGTTTTACTTCAGTGTAATTGTAGTTTAAGCCAAGACCAACATAGCTTTTTAGGGAATTCAAATTTCGGTTTGCTTCATTATTGAATTCAAATGCATTGTAAAGCATATTGTCAGCTGATCTTCCATCGATGAATAGCTCTTGTTTTAAAAATGCTCCATAAAGTTCAGAACCCCACCACCAGTCTTTGTTTTTTCCAAAATTTTTCTGGAAATCGATTCTGGCTTTAGGCTGTTCTGCAATATCTGCAGTAACTATAAGGCGAGAGGATTGAGCGAGAATATTTCGGGCCGTATAATTAAGGATTAATCCAACACCTCTATAGGTATCATAGTGCAAGGACGCGTTGACTTGGTTTTTTGAGTATTCAAAGCCATTTATGTTTAACCCTAGTTTGTCTCCATCCTTTATGAAATAACTGTAAGTAATTTGATTAAAAAGATTAGTGCCCATGGCTCTATTGATGCCTTCAATTAAATCTTTAGTAGCGTATTTTGTATGTGGTTTAAAATTTGTTCGGGCAATTACCAAGGGGATATTTTCTTTGCTGATATTTTTGTAAACAATGGTGTCTATTAAAAATTCATTGGCAACTTTTGGAAGTTCATGCATTCGTTGTTTGTATCCTTTTAATTTTTCAGCTAATGCGGACAAAGCATTTAAGTTGAGAGCAGTGGCAATTTTACCATCTTTGTAGATTTCGTCGCTTTTATTAAAATCAGCTGTGGAAAATCTTAAGTTGGGCATGTGGTCTACCAGGATGTCACAGAGTTTCCGGTTCTCAGGATCTTTTATGTTGCTTGGAAACATGCTGGTTTGCATTAGTACGGTTACCAAATTGTTTAATTTATCTATAGGTTCCATTCCCCCTCCAACATCACTACCAATTATAATGTCAGCACCCATTTTCTTGGCAATATCAGTAGGGAAATTATTCATTACCCCACCATCGACCAAAAGGGTTTCCTCATAAGGCATTGGTTTAAAAACCGCTGGTAGTGACATACTCGCTCTCATAGCAAACGCCAAACTTCCCTTGCTGAGAATAACTTCTTTTCCATAAACAACATCTGTAGCCATAGCTCTAAAAGGAATTGGAAGATTGTCAAAATCTTTGACATTGTAAACTGGAAAGGTTAGTTCAGAAAGATATTCTCTTAAGTTTTGGTCGTTTAATAAGGAACTGACACTGGTTGGTTTTCCATCTTTTATACCAATTCCTGCCAAATATCTTTGAAATTCACTTTTCTCTTCAACGCTAACATTCTTTAGCGACAAACTTCCGCCGAGCAGTTTGTCCCAATCAATGTTTTTGGTTATACTTGCTATACTATCGCCAGAATATCCCATGGCATATAAACCTCCAATAACACTTCCCATACTGTTTCCAACGATAAGGTCAGGTACAATATGTAAAGAATCCAATGCTTGCAATAGTGGAATGTGTGCAATTCCTTTGGCTCCACCACCACTCAGTACTAATACTACTTTAGGTTTTTTTTCTTGAGAAAAAATAATTTGACTAGTTATTAAAAAAATAAATAAGAGGAAGATGGGAAGATTTCTTTTCAAAGTGTCTTGTTTTGAGTTGATAATTCAAGGAGTATAATGGATATTTTATTTCTAAAAAATAAATACTAAGATATTGAAAATAATATCCTTAAAATAATAAAAAATAGTATTAAAATTTAATGCTCGATTTTTTTATGAAGTAATGCCTTTCTCGACTATATGATAAAGTTCACTTTCAATTGAATATGGTTGATTTTCTTGGAGTTTCACAATTCAGATGTATCGAAAATAGAACCGGTTTTGTTAGAATTTTTTAATAATAAATAATGAGATTTTATCGCTTTTAAAACAGGTCTACAAGTATAAGGAAGTTTGTTTTCTTGGGCATATTTACGTATTATGGGTGTTATTTTTGGATAATAAGTATGGCCAATTGTAGGGAATAAATGATGTGCAACATGATGGGTAAATCCTCCATAGAGAAAATCAAACAGAGGATCTCCAGCATTGAAGTCTTTGGTGGACATTAGTTGGTGTTCTGCCCAGGTAACTTCCATTTTGCCGTCTTGCGGAGGTAAGGGGAAATGAGCCGTTTCATCTGCATGTGTAGATACCAATGCTACCACTCCAAATAAACTCGAGGTTAAATGCATCACTATCCAAGCTATGAAAATAGTGTCAAAAGTTTGGTTTAATGCCCAGTAAGGAATAACGAGCATATAAAATAGATTGAAAGCTTTGGCAATAAACAGTTTAATGTATTCTATGGTTGGAATGGTGTAAACTCGTTTTAAATAATTGTCTTTGGTTCCAAAAAAATCTTTAAAATCCCTTATGAATAGCCAAATAAGGCTGTAAAAGGGATATAGGAACCACATATAGATATGTTGGTATTTGTGAAATTTATATAAAGGGCTATTTGGAAAAATACGTATAACGTCACTTTGTTTAACATCACAATCCCAATTCTGAATATTAGGGTAAGGATGATGCAGCAGTAAATGCCGTTTTATCCAAATTTCACTATTGACACCAAAAAGCTCTACGACATAGCAAAACATACGGTTCTGTTTTTTGGTAAAAAATAGAGCTCCATGACTTGCATCATGAAAGGAGTTTACAAAAGTGAGTATCATTGCAAATCCCATAATGATATAAAATGTAAATAAGAAGGATGTCTTATTTCCAAATGCTAAAATGCACGTGTAGGATATAAAAAAAAGAGCTATAAATCCCAGTGCTTTAGCGATGTTTTTATATTGTAATCTTTTATCCTTTAGTACGGTTTCGTGCACTTCCTTGGCTAGTCTTTTGAAAGAATCGTCTTTTCCGGCACGAAGAAACTGTGGTTTTTGTCCAATGTTCTCCATATTAACTAATTCAAAATTGCATCAAAACTAATACGTAAAGTTATAAAAAAAAAAATATTTAATTGTTGATTTTTAGTGCATTAGGCTTTGTTTTGCAATGACTATTAAGCAAAAAAACCTCACGGCCCTGTGAGGTTTAAAATAATGGGAAACAATTACCAGAAAGAAGTACTTCTTCTAAGATTCAATTGTTCTTAATATATGTATTTAGATTTTTCGAAGTTGGGCTGTTATTTTTGATCACTCACTTCGTTAATAAGTGTATTCTGTTTCATATTCTGGAGTTTTTCCATCTCCCGTAAAAGATATAAATTTTGTCGGATAGCCATTTGTATCATAAATACAAGTTGAATTAAAAACGTGTTCCGAAATGCCTAATCTGTTAATTATAGTTGTTTTTGTGATGTTGTTAATTGAATATTCGTTTAGAATTAAATTAAATCCTAAAATATATTTTAATGGATTATTCATAGTATCATACTCAAAAATAAAGACTGTGTCAGCAATAGCAGGATCACTATTTATCTCTTCCATTTTAATCAAGTTTCCTGATTTATAAGTAAGGTTAACATCTCCTCGTTTTGTTTCAGCTTTTGTTTGCGAATTTACATCAAGTTGAGAATAAGATATAATGCCGTCAGATTTGTAGGTGTAAACTTCTTTTCTAATGTAATCTCCATTTGGATGACTACTGTCAAAATTGGAAGTGGTAATTTTTGTTTTTAGTTTACCGTTTTCATATTCATATATTACTCTATTCTTTATACTCTCTTCGCCTTGTGTTCCTATCTTGTAAGTTTCCTGTTTTGTAATTACGTTGCCGTCATATGTGAATTTTGTTTTCGTTTTAGCATTTACGCTACTTACAATTTTATTTCCATCATAAGTAACAGTTGATTTACTATTATCTTGAGGAAAATCTGGAAATGAGGTTGAAATTGTTTTTGGTAAAAATTGAATTTCTTCTGTTGAGGAAGTATTTTCGTTATCTGAACAAGAAGCCAAAAATAAATTAAGAATGACAAAAGCGTAAAGGATTTTTTTCATTTTTTTATGATTTAATTGCAACAAAAGTAAGAATAATAATCTGAGGTTTTCATCAATAAGTTTGCTCAGCAAAAAAACCTCATATCTCTGTAAGGGTTTTGAAATAATTCTAATTGCATTCTTTTAAAGCTTTTTCAAATCCTAATTCTGCTGCCTTATGAAGGTCCAAACAAGCGCTTTTTATTTGTTTTAATTCTTTTTTTGCAATTCCTCTAAAATAATAGGCATCAGCTGCTTTCTCGTTTATTTCTAAAGCTTTATTAAAGTCTAAAATTGCTCCTTTATAATCTTTTATGTCAGATTTTACACATCCTCTATTTATGTATGCAAGAACATAATTTGGATCTAGTTTTATGACTTTTGTATAATCTGCTATTGCTCCTTGATAGTTTTTAAGCATTCGTTTTGGACCTCCTCTTTTGAAAAATACATTTACTGTTTGATAATTTGGATCGAGTTCTAAACATTTATTATAATCTATAATTGCACCTTTAAAATCGTTTGAATTATGTTTTGCTCCAGCTCTATTCATATATGCAAATATGAAATATGGATTTATTTCTAATGATTTATTATAATTTAGAATCGCTTCTTTGTATTTTTTTAACTTTCCATACGCTACACCCATGTTATTATAGGCGTCTATATTTTCTGGAGTAATTTCGATACATTTTTTATAAAACTTTATTGCTCCTTGAAAGTCATTTAATTTTTCTTTTGCAATTGCAATATTGAAATTGATAGTTTCAGGTTCGTCATTTGGATTCAATTCTAAAATTTTTTCATAATCTAAAATTGCACCGTTATGATCTTCTAATAAGGATTTTGCATCAGCTCTATTAGCAAAAAGGATAGAGTTGGTAGAATCAATCTTTATTGCACAGTCAAAATCTTCTATTGCGCCTTTATAATCGTTTAATTTCTTTTTAGCAAAACCTCTGCTATTGTAAGTCTCTGAATCATTTGGATTTAATTTTAATGCCTTGGTGAAATCCGCTTTTGCTTCATTAAATTTTAGGAGCTTGTTTTTTGAAATCCCCCTATTGTAATAGGCATTAAACGAGAGGGAGTCAATTTTTATTACTTTGTCAAAATCTTTAATGGCTTCCTCAAAAGTTCCCAAAGATCCTTTTATAATTCCTCTCCATAAATAAGGATTTATTGCTTTAGAATCATATGTAATAATTCTATCAAAGTCAAGGATGGCTCCTTTGAAATCTTTTAAAGAATATTTGGTAAAACCCCTTTGGTAAAAGGCTTCTATGAAAGTATAATCTAAATCAATTGCCTTGCTGAAATTTTCAATGGCTTCCTCTTTGTTGTTTAGTTGTAATTTTAATAATCCAGTATTATAATAATTAATGCTTGTTTGTCCATAACTAAAATGAATTGCAAAACATATAAAAAGTAATTGGATTATTTTATTTTTCATAAAAGTATAGGTTTTTTAATTATGTCAAAATTAGGTTTTTTTACCCCAAAAAAAACCCTCACATCTCTGTAAGGGTTTTAGAATGATCTAAAATTGTAAATCTACAATTATTTAGTATCTGTAATATTCTGGTTTGAATGGACCTTCAACAGCAACACCGATGTATGCAGCTTGATCATCACGTAAAGTTTCTAATTCTACTCCTAATTTTGCAAGGTGCAAAGCAGCTACTTTTTCATCCAAATGTTTTGGTAACATGTAAACATCATTGTTATATGCTGCACTGTTCTTCCATAATTCAATTTGAGCTAAAGTTTGGTTTGTAAATGAGTTACTCATTACAAAACTTGGGTGACCTGTAGCACAACCAAGGTTTACTAAACGACCTTCAGCAAGGATAAGGATATCTTTTCCCGCTATAGTATATTTATCAACTTGTGGTTTGATCTCGATTTTTGATGCACCGTGGTTTTTGTTCAACCAAGCCATATCAATTTCGTTGTCAAAGTGTCCAATGTTACAAACGATAGTTTTATCTTTCATTTGCTCGAAGTGACTTCCAAGAACGATATCTTTATTTCCTGTAGTTGTAATGATGATATCAGCATTAGCAACAACAGTGTTTAATTTTTTAACTTCAAAACCGTCCATTGCAGCTTGTAAAGCACAAATTGGGTCAATTTCAGTAACAGTTACAATAGAACCAGCACCTCTAAAAGAAGCAGCCGTTCCTTTTCCTACGTCTCCGTATCCACAAACGATTACTCTTTTTCCAGCCAACATAATATCTGTAGCACGACGAACTGCATCAACTGCAGATTCTTTACAACCGTATTTGTTGTCAAATTTAGATTTAGTAACCGAGTCATTTACGTTGATTGCAGGCATTGGTAATGTTCCAGCTTTTACTCTTTCGTATAATCGGTGTACACCAGTAGTAGTTTCTTCAGACAATCCTTTGATTCCGGCAACCAATTCTGGGTAACGGTCAATAACCATATTTGTCAAATCTCCACCGTCATCAAGAATCATGTTCAATGGTTTTCTGTCTTCACCAAAGAATAATGTTTGCTCAATACACCAGTCAAAATCTACTTCGTTCAAACCTTTCCAAGCATAAACCTGAATTCCGGCAGCAGCAATAGCAGCAGCAGCTTGATCTTGAGTAGAGAAAATGTTACAAGAACTCCAAGTCACTTCAGCACCAAGAGCAATCAATGTTTCGATCAAAACGGCAGTCTGAATCGTCATGTGTAAACATCCTGCAATACGAGCACCAGCAAGCGGTTGTTCGTTTTTGTATTCTGCACGAAGCGCCATTAAACCTGGCATTTCAGCTTCAGCTAGTTCAATTTCTTTTCTTCCCCAGGCTGCTAGAGAAATGTCTTTTACTTTGAAAGCCACAAAAGGCATAGTCGTTGTACTCATTTATAGTATATTTGTAATTGTAAATTTTTTGCAAATTTAGGCAATAAGTTTAGAAATAAACTAATTTATGCGAGATTTGTGATTTGTTTAATGTCTTAATCTTTTGAACATTAGATAAATATTTTTTTTGGAGCTAATCCCGCTATTCGTTGCAATCTTTTTTGAGCCGAAGAAAAATCGGCTCAAAAAAGGATTTCCACTGCTATCGGGGCTAAAAATTACCACCACGACATCATGCCATTATACAAAACCATAATCTTAAATTCATCAACCAAAATCCTTGTTTGGGAAATAACTGAATCTTATCAGGAGCTTTTTGATGCAGTCGTTCTTAATGAAAGCAACCTGAACAGACTAAACGGCATGAAGTCCGAAATACATCAACGTGCTTTCTTAAGTGTTCGCAAACTGTTTCAAGAAGCGGGTTATACAGATTTTGATTTGTATTATGACGAATTAGGAAAACCGCATTTGCATGATGGTAAACATATTTCGATTACCCATTCACATCAATTTTCGGCCATTATTTTAAGTGACGAAGTGGTTGGAATCGATATCGAATTGCAACGTGAAAAAATCATTCGCATTGCCGATAAATTCGCCGATACGGAGTTCTCCTTTTTGAATTCTATGGAAAAAGAAGAATACATTAGAAAACTAACCGTGATTTGGGGTGTCAAAGAAGCGATATTTAAAATTAGAAACGAAAAAGGAATCAGTTTCAAAGATCATATTAAAGTGGAAGCTTTTGAATTGTGCGACGAAAAAACTAAAACTGAACTTCATTTTGATGACATAATCAGAGATTTTTATGTTTGCTTTGAAGAATTTGAATCAAAAGATAATAATGGTTTAAAACAAAATTTCACTCTTGTTTATGCTTTTGAATAATCAGGAATAATTTTAAATCTTTACTTAGCTTTGCGCCTGTTTAGTGAATCTCTGAGTGACTGCCTATGACTAATATTTATAATGCCATAATTCAGGCCAAAATCGAAAATCGAAAATTGCTTGCTATCCTTTTGGATCCCGATAAAATTCTTTGGGAGAATCTAGTGTATCTAATTGAAAAAATCAATCAATCGCCAGCAACACATATTTTTATTGGCGGAAGCCATGTTCAAAATAATATTTTGGATGAATTAATTATTCGTCTGAAAGAAAAAATAAATTTGCCAATTGTCCTTTTTCCGGGTAACCCATCTCAGATTTCTGCTAATGCCGATGCAATTCTATTTCTGTCCTTAATATCAGGTCGAAATCCAGATTATTTGATAGAACATCAAGTAGATGCCGTTCCAATTTTGAAAAAAACTGAACTCGAAATTATTTCGACAGGCTATATGTTAATCGAAAGTGGTAGTGAAACAGCGGTCGCCAGAGTGAGTAATACAAAACCATTGGACAGAAATAATAGTGATTATGCTATGCACACCGCCCAAGCAGGGGAGATGTTAGGAAATAAACTCATTTATCTGGAAGCGGGAAGTGGTGCAAAAAAGGCTGTTCCTTTTGAAATGATAAAAAAAGTATCAAATAATATTGAAATTCCTCTAATTGTTGGTGGCGGAATTATAGATTTGCAAGGCATTCAAAAAGCCTACGAAGCTGGAGCTGATTTGGTTGTTATTGGAACCGCTTTTGAAAATGATCATGATTTTTTTGAGTATCAGATGCAAAAATCTAAAATTGGAAATCATCAATCATCAATCTAAAATCAAATGATCGACTATTTTTTCGCACAATATAAAGGCTATCCACTTCACGAAGTTTACTTAGAGTTAATTGCCGTTTTTTTCGGGCTTTGGAGTGTTTGGTGCGCCAAAAAAGATAATATTTGGGTTTTTCCAACTGGATTAATCAGTACGTTTATATATGCATATTTGCTTTGGCAATGGAGCTTGTTGGGAGATTCTATGATTAATGTGTATTACTTTATAATGAGTATTTATGGGTGGTATCACTGGACGCGTAAAAAAGGAGATGTCGATGAATTTCCGATATCGGTTACTACTAATAAGGAAAAAGCAATAGCGGTTGTTATTTTTGTATTGACCCTCATTTTTGTAATTATAGTCTATCTTTATTTTAATAAATTTGCAAGCTGGTATTCGTACGTTGATACCTTTTTGACTGCAATATTTTTTGTGGGTATGTGGTTGATGGCCAAAAGAAAAATTGAAAATTGGATTTTTTGGATTGTAGGAGATTTACTTTCCATACCGCTTTATTTTGCAAAAGGTTATACTTTTACCAGTTTTCAGTATATAATATTTACAATTATTGCCGTTTATGGCTATTTAGAATGGAAGAAAATCTTGAACAGCTCGCAAAATCTGGAGCTTCGCCAATTATAAAAATTGCCATTTTTGGACCAGAATCTACTGGGAAAACTACTTTGGCAACACAACTCGCCGAATATTATAAAACGGTTTGGGTTCCCGAATTCGCACGTGATTATCTACAGGAAAAATTAGATAGCGGTCGCGGTATTTGTGATATTGATGATATGTTGCCTATTGCATATGGACAAACCAAATTGGAAAACGAAAGTGCTTTAATTGCTAATAAATATCTTTTTTGTGATACAAATTTGTTGGTAACCAAGGTGTTCTCCGAATTGTATTATAATTTTTGTGATTCATTATTGGATAAAGCGGCACGTGCTCATCAGTATGATTTGTTTTTCTTGACAGATATAGATGTGCCATGGGAAGATGATGGTTTGAGAGATAGTCCAGAGGGAAGAGAAAGTGTTTTTGAGGTATTCAAACAGTCGTTGATTGACAATAAAAAACCTTTTATTACCATCTCTGGTGATAAAGAAACACGTTTGAAAAAAGCAGTTGAAATCATTGAGGATTTGACGATGGCTTTTCAGATGGGATTTACTTCTCTTGATTTTTTGCAAATTTATGAGCATGGTATTCCTTTAGAAAACATTAAAAAGCAATTTGATATTTTCAGAAAAGGAATTCAAAAAAGTGTTTTGGTCAATCCAGCGACTTTAAATAATGGAATCCTAAAGTTGTCAGATGCCGATTATGAACAAAAAATCACGTATTTTGATGCTAATATATCAAAACTAAAACTAAAGAAATTTGTTCCGGCTTCTGGTGCCGCAACAAGGATGTTTAAGTTCTTGAGTGCTTTTTTGAATGAATTTGATTTCGAGAATGAAAGTATAAATGCCTACATCAATAGAAAAAAAGATACCGAATTGGCTCTTTTTATTATTGGGATGGATAAATTTCCATTTTTTGACGCAGTAGATAAAAAATTGAAGGAGATATATCCCGATTTTAATACTTTGGGTCGTGATTATAAAAATTATTATTTCATAAAGACTCTCTTGTCTCCAGAATATTTCGACTTTGCTAATAAGCCAAAAGGAATCCTTCCATTTCATAAATACGCAACTCATATAGCAGCTCCTATTCAGGAACATTTGTATGAATGTGCGTTTTATGCCACTTCAAATAATCAGTCCAATTTGCATTTGACGGTTTCCGAAAATCATCAAGTTCAATTTGAGGAAATTATTGAAAATGTAAAAGGAGAAATTGAGTCTAAATCAAACTCTACCATAGCCGTTAGTTATTCGTATCAAAAAAAAGAGACCGATACTGTTGCTGTAGATAATGAAAATAAGCCTTTCCGAAATGAAAAAGGGATGCTGGTTTTTAGACCTGGAGGCCATGGTGCTTTGATTGAGAATCTAAATGCAATTGATGCCGATGTTGTTTTTATCAAAAATATAGACAATGTAAGTCAAAATAATATTAAACAAATTTCTTTTTATAAAAAAGCCTTGGCAGGTGTTTTAATAGAATTACAACATCAGATTTTTGGTTATTTAAAAGCATTGGACAGTCATGAAATCACGCCAGAAAAAATAAGTGAAATTTTAGTTTTTCTGAAAAAGCAGTTGAATATCGACTTGAATGATGATTTTTATAAATTCAAATTGAAAAACCAAATCAGCAAATTAAAAGAAACACTAGACAAGCCTATAAGGATTTGCGGAATGGTAAAAAATGAAGGAGAACCTGGTGGCGGCCCGTTTTGGGTAAGAGGAATCGATGGTGAACTGACGTTGCAAATTGTAGAGACTTCACAGATTGATTTGAATAATGCTGCACAATTGAAAATTCTGGGTAATGCTACTCATTTTAATCCAGTGGATTTAGTTTGTGGATTGAAGAATTATCAAAACCAAAAATTCGACTTGAAGGAGTTTGTTGACCCAAACAGTGGTTTTATAGTGCATAAAAATAGCGGGGGAATGGATTTAAAAGCCTATGAACTACCTGGTTTATGGAATGGAGCCATGGCCAATTGGCTGACCGTTTTTGTAGAGGTTCCTTTGTTTACTTTCAATCCAGTAAAAACTGTAAATGATTTATTAAAGTCAGCACATCAACCGATATAAAGTGGAAATCCAAACTATCCTTTCAGAGGTTAAATATAAGGCAGTAAGAAGTAGTGGTGCAGGTGGACAAAACGTGAATAAAGTTTCGTCCAAAGTAGTGCTGACTTTTGACTTGTCTAATTCTCAGGGATTCTCTGAAGAAGAGAAATTGCTATTGGAGACCAACTTGCATAACAGACTCACTACCGAATTGCTGTTAATTTTGAATTGCGATGAAGATAGAAGTCAGATGAAAAATAAAGAAATCATCACTAAGCGTTTTTTGGATATTATAAAAAAAGGATTGCATGTTGCCAAAGAACGAAAGGCTACTAAAATACCAAAAGCGGCAATCCGCAAAAGAATTAAGGATAAAAAAAACTTATCTGAAACGAAACAAAACAGGAGAAAACCTGATTTTTAAATTTTTTTAAATTCATAATTTATAATCCACAATTTATAATTAATTTTGCACTGTCTCAAAGGGGTGCTCCAAATAACGAGCTGAGATTATACCCAAAGAACCTGGGCGGGTAATGCTGCCAAGGGAAAAAACGACAAAAAAGTAGTATTCAATAGACTATTTGTCGTAGAACAATCATTTTTTAATTTAAACAAAAGAATAATTCCCCCTTTTATTCGTAATCATTTTACGGATGAAAATTTCAATTCAATTTATTGGCTTTAAAAAAGTCAGTACGAAAACGGCTCAATTCTCAAAACGTTTTCTATTTTCTATTTTCTTTACTTTAGTATCTTTTCTTTCTTTTTCTCAGGTAAAAGATACTACAAAGGTTAATCAACTCGATGAAGTCTTGGTTTCGGCCATACGTGTAACCACAAAAACACCAGTTACATTCAGTAATTTGGACAAAAAAGACATTCAGACAAGAAACTTAGGCCAAGACATTCCTATTTTGATGAATTATCTGCCTTCGGTTGTGACAACTTCAGATGCTGGGAATGGAGTAGGTTACACTGGTATTCGTGTGCGTGGGAGTGATGCTACCCGTGTGAATGTGACCATCAACGGAATTCCATATAATGACTCCGAAAGTCAAGGAACGTTTTGGGTAAACATGCCTGATTTTGCTTCTTCAGTTCAGAGTTTGCAATTGCAACGTGGAGTAGGAACATCTACAAATGGAGCTGCGGCTTTCGGCGCGAGTTTGAATATGTTGACAGATTCTTATTCGGATAAGGCTTCGGGTGAAATTTCCAGTTCTTTTGGAAGTTTTAATACGTTTAAAAATACCGTAAAATTCAGTACAGGTTTGATGAATGATCATTTTGAAATTGCAGGTCGTTTATCAGTATTAAAATCGGATGGATATGTTGATCGTGCAAGTTCTGATCTTAAATCGTATTTTCTTCAAGGAACTTATGTTGGGAAAACGACTTTAATCAAAGCACTGGCTTTTGGTGGTGTAGAGCGTACTTATCAATCTTGGAATGGAGTTGATGCTGCGACTTTAGAGACTGATAGAACATATAATTCTGTTGGAGAGAAATTCGATGACAATGGAGTTTTTGAAGGGTTCTATAATGATCAGGTAGATAATTATAATCAAGATCATTATCAATTACATTGGAATGAGAAAATTTCAGATCAATGGAGTACTAATTTAGCTTTTCATTATACAAAAGGGAAAGGGTATTATGAGGAATTTGTAGATGATTGGAAGTATAAAAATGTATATTTTGCTGATGATTCCAAGTTTTCTTTCTTGGGCTTAGATCCAATTACCGTAAATGGAGAAACAATTACGTCAACTGATTACACACGTAGAAAATGGTTGGATAATGATTTTTATGGGACAACATTTTCAGCTAATTATAAAGCCGATAAGTTAGATGTAATTTTAGGTGGAGGGTATAATAAGTATGAAGGCGATCATTTTGACCAAATACTTTGGGCTCAATATCCTTCTAATAGCCAGCCTGGGGATATTTATGATTCTAGTTATGCAACTAAAACTGATGGGAATATTTTTGCAAAAGCTAATTATCAATTATTGGATAACTTAAGCGTTTATGGAGATTTACAACTTCGAAATGTGCATTATAAAACAGATAGTGATGAAACAGGATTGGTAAACGATAACTTTAATTTCTTTAATCCAAAAGCGGGCTTAACTTTTGAGGTAAATAAGCAAAATGCTTTGTATTTTTCGTATGCGAGAGCTAATAGAGAACCCAACCGATCAGATTATAAAAATGGAAGTCCCAAGCCAGAAAAACTAAATGATTTTGAATTGGGCTGGCGTATGAGAACTCCTAAAAGCCAAGTGAATGTCAATGGGTATTACATGCATTATAAAGATCAGTTGGTATTGACTGGAAGCCTTGATGATGTAGGAAATCCTATTCGACAAAATAGTGGAGACAGTTATAGATTGGGAATAGAAGTTGATGCAACTGTACAGTTTTTAGAAAAATGGACAGTTTCTCCAAATCTTACGCTGAGTAGCAACAAAAATGTTGATTTTGTTTCTGAGGATTTAATAAATCTAGGAAATACAAACATCGCTTATTCGCCTAATTTTATTGCGGGTAACATTTTAGCTTTTTCGCCAATAACTCCATTAAAATTGAGTTTGTTGTCTAAGTTTGTTAGCGAGCAATACATGAACAATATTGACGATACTAGTGGCAAATTGAAAGATTATTTTGTGAATGATTTCAATGCTTCTTATCAAATTAAAACCAATTCAATTTTTAAATCTATTGCGATTAATTTATTGGTAAACAATATATTTAATGTTGATTATGTTTCTAATGGAGCAGATTATGGAGGAGGATATGTTTATTATTTTCCACAAGCCGGAAGCAATTTCTTAATTGGATTGAACTTGACGTTTTAAGGAATAACATCTTGGTCACGCGTGAAGGATAGAAGCAAGCTACCGAAGTAGCGGATAGCCTGACAGCATAAAGAAAAGGGAGCGACTCACCAGTACGATGAGTAGCTCCCTTTTCTTTATGGTGACACGCCCAAAAGGGCTTAATTATAAATACGAATAAGTGTTTCACTTATTACTTGCACGCGGTATTGTTTCATCGGGTAGGTCGCATCACCTTGGCCTGTGAATAGATTGTATTCTTTGTTGTCACAAGCGCAAAGAGCATTAATCCCTTTGATGGTCATAGTCGAACAACTACTGATCTCTTGATTGGGACAGGCGGCATCAAAAGCGTTGTAGCCACTTCCAGTATTGAAAACAATTATACCTTTTGCGCCCGCATTTGAATAATAGATTCCATTGCCAGGACTTTTAAGGGGTGAATAAAGTGGCAAATTCATGTTGAGATCTACCGAGAAGCTGTAATTGGGGATATATGGGTTTTTATTGGAGCTTTCATTGTTGCTGCATCCTATAAAAAATATTAGTAGCATGAGAAATAGAATGTGTTTTTTCATTATCAAAAATTAAATATAAAGTATTAGTGAAACAAATTTAATTTATTTAACTTTGAAATTGTTATGATTAACATATAATTGTAAACTAAAAACAAAAATATAGTATCTTTGTGGAAAGAAATCCCGTCCTGATGGGATTTTTTCTATTTTATATAAATGACGAAATTATGAGCGCAATATCGTATTACACAGCCGAAGGATTAAAAAAATTAAGAGAAGAATTAGATTACTTAAAAAGCGTGATGCGTCCAAAGGCTTCTCAAGATATAGCAGAAGCAAGAGACAAAGGGGATTTATCTGAAAATGCAGAATATGATGCCGCCAAAGAAGCGCAGGGAATGCTTGAAATGAGAATTGCTAAGCTAGAGGAGGTTCATGCTAATGCAAGATTGATTGACGAGTCTAATTTAGATTTGTCTAAAGTGTTGGTTTTGTCAATTGTGAAAATAAAAAACCAAACCAACGGAATGGAGATGAAATATACATTGGTGGCAGAAAGTGAAGCCGATTTGAAGACTGGTAAAATATCGGTTACTTCTCCTATTGGAAAAGGGTTGTTGGGTAAAAAAGTAGGTGAAGTTGCCGAAATTACTGTTCCTAACGGTGTTTTGAAATTTGAAATTCTTGAAATTTCTAGAGAATAGTTTTTTAAGAGTTTAACCGTTAATTCGTTTAACCGGTTAAACAAATTAACGGTTAAACAAATTAACAATGAGCACCATTTTCAAAAAAATAATCGACGGAGAAATACCTTGTTACAGAGTAGCTGAGGATGAGAACTTTTTGGCTTTTCTAGATGTAAATCCAAATGCAAAAGGACATACGCTTTGTATTCCTAAGAAAGAAGTAGACAAGTTTTTTGATATAGAAGATGATTTGTATCTTGGTTTGATGGCTTTTTCTAAAAAAGTGGCAATTGCCTTGGAGAAAACGGTTCCTTGCAAAAGAATAGGAGTGGCTGTTGTGGGGCTTGAAGTGCCTCATGCACATGTTCACTTAATTCCTTTGAATGAAATGGGGGAAATGACATTTAGACACAAAGTAAGTTTGACAAAGGATGAGTTTGAATCTTTGGCGAAAAGTATTCAAGCAAATTTGTAAAAGTATAAAGGTAAGAACACGGATCTTTTAAAAGGTTCGTGTTTTTTTATGCCTGAAAAAGTGATTGGTTATGAAGTACATGTTTTTATTTTTGATGTTGGCGGTTGCTAGCTTTGGACAAACCAAAGGAGTTTATACTTTGGTTGATGCTAAAATGGACAAAATTCCAAATGATTTAAGTACTTCAACCATTGGAATTGCAGAATATATCAATGCTAATTTTAAATCTGAAAATGATAAAGTAAGAGCTGCATTTTATTGGACAGCTTCAAACATCAGGTATGATATTGAGAATATAGAATCTATTGATTATAAAGAAATTTCTCAGGATAAAATAAAAAATGCAGTACTTACTAAAAAAGGAGTTTGTATTCATTATGCTGAGGTCTTCAATGATATTGCAAAAAAAGTGGGAATAAAATCCTATCTCGTTTATGGATATACCAAGCAAAACGGAAAAATAGATATACAGTCACATGCTTGGTGTGCTGCTAGAATTGACAATGTTTGGTGGCTTTTTGATCCCACTTGGGGAGCGGGTTACGTTGACAAAAAGAAGTTTTTCAAGAAAATTAACAACCTCAATTATAAGGTTGCTCCAAATCAATTTATTGCATCACATATGCCTTTTGATTATTTGTGGCAGTTTTTAAATCAGCCAATATCGAATCAAGAATTTATTGAGGGAAAAACACAGTTGAATAAGAGCAAGGTCAATTTTGATTTCGTTACTCAAATTGGGGAGTATGATAATATGTCGGATTTGGATAAAGCAAAAACTTCTTTAATTCGAATGGAGAAAAATGGAGTTAAAAACAAGTTGATTCAAGAATTTGTTTTTTCAAAAAAGAGTGAGGTTGATGCCTTACAGAATAATGAAGCGATGGATAAGATGCAGGCAATCAGTGACGATTACAATCAAGCTATTTCAATGTTTAATGATTTTATTTATTATAGAAATAATAGATTCAAACCAGTCTTGCCAGATGAAGAGATTAAGGCAATGATTGAATCTCCAAAACAGAAAATACTGGATTGTCAAAGCCGTATTTATAAGATTGGCGCTTATAATGACAATAATATTGCTAATGTAAAATCATTGAAAAACTCAATAATTGATGTTCTTAAGCAAATCGAAGTACAAGAAAAATTTGTAAATGACTATTTAAGTAAAAGCAAATCGGGTAGAAAATCAATGTTTAGCACGACAACTTTTTTTGGAATTCCGGTTAGGTAAAATCGCTTACTGCTTCAGTTGACAGTGTTTTGTCAGACGAATTGTTAAACATATAAGTCATGTAAGTTTTTAGTTGAAACAAATGAAGTAAAATCAAAAGTTCATTCAAGTAAAGATATTTGACTTATATTCTCTTTTTAACGACTAAGTGAATAAACAGTTTTAAAAAACTTATGTAACTTATATGTTAAAAATTAAATATAGCGGATAAAATTCACGTTTTTCTTAAGATAATTTGCATCGTTGTTCCTTTACCCATCTCAGAATGGAGTACTTTGATAGTACCCTTGTGATATTCCTCGACAATTCTTTTGGTTAAGGAAAGTCCAAGTCCCCATCCTCTTTTTTTGGTAGTAAAACCAGTTTCAAAAATGCGGTGGAATTCTTTTTTGGGAATACCACTACCGGTATCGGTTACGTTTATTTTTACGTGATGATTATCCTCTTCCATTTCCATCGATAATTTTCCTCTTCCCTTCATTGCGTCAATAGCATTTTTGACTAGATTTTCTATCGTCCAACTATGTAAAGTGGGGTTTAGTAAAATATTTATAGGTTTAGAAGGCCCTTTGAATGAAAATTCAATCTGGTCAGAAAAACGTGAAATGAGATAATTATAGGATTGCTTCGTTTCTTCGACCGCATCTTTTAATTCTAATTTGGGCTCGGAACCAATTTTAGAAAAACGGTCGGTAATAGTCTGCAAACGTTCAATGTCTTTTTCGATTTCAAGGGTTATTGATTCGTCAATATTCTCCATTTTTAAAATCTCGAGCCAGCCAATTAGAGACGAAAGCGGCGTTCCTATTTGGTGAGCTGTTTCTTTGGCCATTCCCGCCCACAATTTGTTTTGGGTAGATATCTTATGTCCGAGGTAAAAATTGTAAATAAGGATACCGCACAAAACGATGATTAGTGACAACGCGATTGGGTAATATTTCAGTTTGTCTATCAAAGAAGAATCACCATAATATAACTCCTGGGATTTTCCTGGCGCATAAATGATTTTGATAGGTTCATTTTCGCTTTTTAATTCGGCCAAATACTCAATTGACTTCGCTTTGTTTTTTATGATTTCGTCGTCAATATTTACAGAGTTTATAATGCTGTCATTTTCCGTCAGTATCAGCGGAATCGTGGTGTTATTGTTGAAAATCTGAAGCGGTAAATCCACTTCGGTATTTTCTTGGGCATTAATTAATGTTTTCTCGGCTGTAGCCCAAAGATTCATTTTTATCCGCTCCTCATTTTTGAATATTTGAAAAAAAGTATAGGTATTCCAAAGAATAATGGCAATTATCAAAAAGGAAATAAAAATAATAATCCAACGTATGGGGTTGCTGTTTTCGGAAAAATTCATAAAAGTAAATTTGTGGTATAAATATAACGAAATAATAGTCGTTGGATTGTGTTGGCATAAAAAATCATTGTTTATAATAGCCTAATTGCAATTGTTTTTGGAGCTTAATCCTGCTGTCCGTTATATTCCCAATTTAGAAAAACTATGGCAAAAAAGCCTTGTTTTTCTAAATTGGGAGATGCCACTTCCATCAGGGCTAGGGCATTTGTTTTCATAATATAATTGTTGAATTATCTATAATCTAACGGCTATTTTGTTATTTTTGTCCAAATAAAAAATTTATGATTAGCATTGATCCAAAAAGCATTGACACTGTAAAACTACAAGGGTATTTACAAAGCTCTGTAGGGCCTCGACCTATCGCTTTTGCTAGTACTATGGGGAAAAATGGGATTCCTAATTTGTCGCCTTTTAGTTTTTTTAATGTATTCAGCGCCAATCCGCCCGTACTTATTTTTTCACCCGCAAGACGCGTAAGAGACAATACGGTTAAACACACATTAATCAATGCCGAAGCTACTGGCGAAGTTGTTATCAATGTGGTGAATTACGATATGGTGCAGCAAACTTCTTTGGCCAGTACAGAATATGCCGAAGGTGTTGATGAGTTTTTAAAATCAGGACTAACACCAGTTCCTTCAGATATCGTAAAACCGTATAGAGTTAAAGAATCACCAGTGCAGTTTGAATGCAAAGTGACCCAGATAATTCCTTTGGGAACAGAAGGTGGTGCAGGAAATTTAATCCTTTGCGAAGTGGTTCGTATTCATATCAATGAAGCGATTCTAAATGAAAATGGGGCTATCGATCAATACAAAATTGACTTGGTTTCCAGATTGGGAGCCAATTGGTATTCCAGATCAAATCAGGGATTGTTTGAAGTGCCAAAACCGCTTACAAATCTGGGAGTTGGAGTAGATGCCATACCTGATTTTGTTAAAAACAGCTCAGTTTTTGATGGAAACGATTTAGGAATGTTAGGGAACATTGAAGCCTTGCCTACTAAAGAGGAAGTTAGTATATTTGTAAATCAAAATTTCGCAGTAAAGGCCGTTTTGAGTTCGGATGACATTGAAAAACAGCACTTAGAGGCCAAAAGATATCTTTTGGACAATGATGTAGTTTCGGCATGGAAAGTGCTTTTAGCCAAAAAAATAAAATCAAAGTAACAATAATAAAACAAAAAGAAGATGGAAGTATTAGGAAAAGTTAAAGTTGTTAATCCAGAGCAACAAGTAAGTGCAGCATTCAAAAAAAGAGAGCTGGTTGTTACTACAGATGAGCAATATCCGCAACATATTTTGATTGAATTTACTCAAGACAAATGTGATTTGCTAAACAGTTATAATATTGGTGAAGCTGTAAAAGTTTCTATCAATTTGAGAGGAAGAGAATGGATTAACCCACAAGGTGAAACAAGATATTTTAACAGTATTCAAGGTTGGAGAATTGAAAGATTGGTTGCTGATGCACCAACTCAACAAGCACCTCCAATGCCAGCTGCTGCAACTTTTGCGCCAGCAACTAACTTAAATGAAGAAGAAGCAGACGATTTGCCATTCTAAGACAAAAAGAAGTCAAAAGTTAGAAGTCAGAAGTTTGAGTTTACTTGAATTTCTGGCTTTTTTGTTTTTGAAATTTCCATTGATATTGAAATCTAGAAATGTATTATTTATCTAAAGCTTTATTCTTTCCGCCAGTTTCTCACGCCGACAACGATGGGATTATTGCCATTGGTGGGGACTTGATTCCAGAGCGTTTGCAGCTAGCTTATAGAAAGGGAATTTTTCCTTGGTTCAACGAAGGGGAGCCCATTATTTGGTGGTCACCCAATCCTAGAATGGTATTGTTCTTAGATGAATTGATTGTTTCCAAAAGTATGCGAAACATCTTAAATCGAAACATTTTCACAATTACTTTCAATCAGAATTTCAGGGAGGTTATTTCCAATTGCAGGCAAGTAAAACGTGATGGACAAACTGGAACTTGGATTACAAATGAAATGATTGAAGCTTATTGCAAGCTCAACGAACTTGGAATGGCAAAATCGGTTGAAGTTTGGCAAAATGGCCAACTAGTTGGAGGATTGTACGGCATCGATTTGGGGCATATTTTTTGTGGAGAAAGTATGTTTTCGTTGGTTTCCAATGCCTCCAAAGTCGCTTTTATTGCTTTGGTAAATCAGCTTAAAAAAGACAATTATCGCTTGTTGGATTGCCAAGTTTATAACGAACATCTCGAAAGTTTAKGCTGTAAGGAAATTAAAAGAGAAGATTTTATGACAATTTTGAAGAGCAAATAATTATCAAATTCGAAATACACAATCTGTTTTCTAAAATTTCAACTTTGTAAAACTCCAATTCAAAGTACTAAACAATACCAATTCGTTTTTTAGTATAGGCAAACCCATAATAAGTTTCAAAGTTTCGTGCGCCATCATCGTGCCTATTATTCCAGGTAAAGTTCCTAATACTCCATTCAAATTGCAATTGGGTACATCTTTCGGATTCGGTGGTTCAGGAAATAAATCCCGAAGATTTTTTGTTCCGTTGTGATTGAAAACGGCCAATTGTCCTTCAAATTTTAAAATGCTTCCATAAACTAATGGTTTTCCCAAAGCCACGCAAGTGTCGTTTACTAAATAACGAGTGGCAAAATTATCCGATCCGTCGACAATAAAATCAAAATTCTGCATAATTTGGACGGCATTTTCGGAAGTTAATTTTTCTTCGAATGCCACAATGGAAATTAAAGGATTCATTACTTCCAATGTTTCTTTCGCTGCGATGGCTTTGCTTTGGCCTACTTGGTTTTGGGTGTATAAAATTTGACGATGTAAGTTATGAATTTCTATTTTATCAAAATCAACTATGCCAATAGTACCGACACCTGCAGTAGAAATATATTGTAAAATAGGACAGCCCAGTCCGCCGGCTCCAATAACCAAGACTTTGGCTTTTTTTAGTTTTTCTTGTCCTTCATCGCCTATTTCAGGTAACATCATTTGGCGGTTATATCTTAAATAATTTTGAACTATACTCATTTTATTAAATCTTAAAGTTAGAAAGTCACAAAGGTGAAAGGAAGCATTAATTAAGAATTGAATCCTTTTTAAGACTTTCGGCTTTCGACTTTTTACTAAATGTTCTGTCCCAATCTTTCCAAACAGGTTCGTATCCTTTGCCAGTAATTATTTTGGCTATTTCTTCAGCGGAACGCTCATCGCTAATCTCAAATTGTTCCAAGGATTGTGGATCAACGACGTAACCGCCTGGATTGGTTTTGGAACCCGCACTCATACTGGTTACTCCAATCGGAATGATATTATTTCTGAAATTTTCGTTCTCTCGTGTCGAAATTGAAATCTCTAAATCTTCATTCCACAGACGATACGCACAAATCAATTGCGTCAAGTCTTTGTCGTCCATAATGAAGTTGGGTTCAATAATTCCTTCGGCGGGTCGTAACCTCGGGAACGAAACCGAATATTTCGTCTGCCAATAGGTTTTTTGTAAATAATCCAAATGAAGGGCATTGAAAAAACTGTCCGTTCTCCAATCTTCAAGGCCTAATAAAACGCCCAATCCAATCTTGTGAATTCCTGCTTTCCCAATTCGGTCGGGTGTTTCTAAACGAAAATCAAAGTTGGATTTTTTACCTTTGGTGTGATACTTTTTGTAAACTTCCTGATGATAGGTTTCCTGATACACCAAAACGGAATACACCCCAGCTTCGTGTAACTTTTGGTATTCTTCGGTTGAAAGAGGCTGTACTTCTACAGAAATGGTTGAGAATTGCTCTTTTATTTGGTCAATCGCATTTAGGAAATAGTTGATATTTACAGTATAATTAGCTTCTCCGGTGACCAATAATACATGATCAAAACCTGCTGTTTTTAAGGCTCGTACTTCTAGATTTATTTCAGTATCCGATAATGTTTTGCGTTTGATTTTATTGTCCAGACTAAATCCGCAATAAGTGCAAATGTTTTGGCATTCATTGCTTAAATACAGCGGAGCATACATTTGGATAGTTTTTCCGAAGCGTTTTTTGGTCAATTCATGGCATTCTTGTGCCATCTGTTCCAAATAAGTCATGGCTGCAGGCGAAATCAAGGCCATGAAATCATCGAGATTTCTTTTACTTTTTGCCAATGCTTGTTCCACTTGTTTGGTGGTTGTTTGGTATATTTTAGTTTGAATGGTATCCCAATCAGAACCTTCAAAAACCGACTTAAATGTTTTCATTTTTAATGTTTTTTTTACAATAACCCTATCAGGGTTCAAAACCCTGATAGGGTTGGTAGTAGTGGTTTTACTCGTACAAAAAAGCAGTCAAAGGGCTAGAAGCTACCGCTTGTTTGTATTGTTGCCCCAGTTTTGCTTCAAATGCTTTTCGTCCAGCGATTACGGCTTCTTTAAAAGCTTCAGCCATTAATTTTGGATTTCCGGCTACAGCAATTGCGGTGTTGACTAATACTGCATGGGCTCCCATCTCCATTGCTTTTGCAGCATCGGATGGAGCGCTAATACCAGCGTCAATAATTACCGGAACCAAACTCTGTTCGATGATTATTTCAAGAAAATCTATAGTTTTCAATCCTTTGTTACTTCCAATTGGTGAACCTAAAGGCATTACAGCTGCTGTTCCTGCGTTTTCTAAATGTTTGCATAAAACTGGATCGGCATGGATATACGGCAAAACAATGAATCCTAATTTTGCCAATTCTTCAGTCGCTTTCAGAGTTTCAATGGGATCGGGCATTAAGTATTTCGGGTCCGGATGAATTTCAAGTTTTAACCAATTGGTTTCCAAAGCCTCTCTGGCGAGTTGCGCTGCAAAAATCGCCTCCTTGGCATTTCGTGCTCCTGAAGTGTTGGGTAATAAATTAATTCGAGGATGCTTTAAATGATTTAAAATAGCATCAGTGTCGGTTTCTAAATCAATCCTTTTTAAAGCCACTGTTACCAATTCGCTTTCGGAAGCTAGAATTGCTTCTTCCATTTCTATATTGGAACCAAATTTTCCAGTTCCTAAAAATAGCCTGGACTCTAGTATTCTGTCTCCTATCTTAAACAATGACGTTGCCATATAAGTTGTAGTTAAGTTGTGTAATGAGTTCTTGTTTGTTGTCACTTTTGGTAATAACACCCGAAACTGCGACACCATGAATTCCCGTTTTCATTAGAGTGTTAACATCTCCCAATGTAATGCCACCAATGGCATAAACTGGTATTTCAATTTGAGCCTGTTCCATTTGGGTAATTATGGAGCGATAACCTTCTATTCCAAGTATCGGACTGAGATTATCCTTGGTTTTTGTGTGTTGGAAAGGTCCTAATCCAATATAATCACAGCCATTATTTGTCTGACGGATTATGTCTTCAAAGGTGTTTGCTGTCGCCCCGATGATTTTTGTTTTGCCGAGAATAGCTCGCGCTTCTGCAATCTTCATATCCGAAAGACCAAGATGAACACCGTCTGCATTAATTTTTTCGGCTAAATGAACATCGTCGTTAATAATGAAATTAGCAAGATATTCGTCGCACAGGAATTTTACGGCTTCAGCCAATGCCAATGCTTTTTTAGGTTTTTGATGTTTGAATCGCATTTGTATCCAATCACACCCATTATCCAGAGCTTGGTGAATGTTATACAGTTGTTCTTCGACGTTTTCTCCTTGAGAAATGTATTGTAGTTTGTTATACATGATGGAATCCTAGTTTAGTTGGGTTAGACAGTAAATAGTTTTCAGTATATGCTTTTGCATTTTCACAAGCCGTTTTTAGGTTTTGTTCCAATGCAAGATTGGCTGTAATTGCTGAGGATAGCACACAACCTGAGCCGTGTTTTTCATAACATTCGGTTGTTTTTGGCAGATATGTATAAATGTTATTTGTAGTAAATAGATAATCGACTCCAATTTCATCACTGTTATGTCCGCCTTTTAGTAAAATTGGACAATAATCAGAATAGAATTTTGCTATCTTTTGCGGGTCTTTTTCTTCAGGATTAAAATGTTTGATTTCGTTGTAATTTGGAGTAATCAACACAATTTGTTGCAGGATTTTGATCAAAGTCTCCTGATTTTCTATGGACAAAAAATCAAATTCGGTTGAAGATTTCAAAATTGGATCCCAAATAATTTTGATTGATGGTGAATGCTTTTTTAGGCAAAAAACAATTTGTTTCAAATAATCCAATGATGGTACAATGCCAATTTTTAAAGCACTGATGGTATAACCGTCCAAAAGGGTTGTTATGGATTCCAAAACAAAATCGATAGGAGTCCATTGGATTTTATGGAACGCCTTTTCGGTTTGTATGGTGTTGGCCGTGTTGATGGCAAAACCATACACTTTATGCTGCTCAAAGGTTTTGGCATCCGCCAAAACTCCTGCGCCACCCGAAGGATCAAATCCTGCGATAGTTAAAACGATTGGACGATTTTTTGACATGATTTAAAATTTTCGATGGGATTGTTTTGATTCCAAATGATTCCAAGCAAGGCTACATAATCAAAACCGTTTTGTAATGTTTGCTCTGTGTTTTTTGATTCTATTCCACCCAAAGCGATTAGTTTTGTGGCATGATTAGTCCTGTTTTTAATGACTTCAAACCAATTTGTTTTTGAAGAATAATTTTCTTTGGAAATACTTGGGTAAATAGGACTCAAAAAAGCATATTCAAACACGTGATCCAAAGCATTGAAATCTTCCATACTATGAACCGAAGTCGATAAATGGAAACCTTTTGTTTTGTATGTTTCAAAAGCTGATTTTTCGAATATTGTTACTGTTTTTTTTCTTTCGCTTTCGCTAAAGTGAATTCGATTTATACCAAATGACGAAGTCAAATGATGATGGCTGTGCAAAACCAATTGTCCTCTTAAATCCGATTTTATTTCCGACAAGTATGATCTCATTTCTGCGGCAGATAAATCAGGTTTGCGAATATGAAGCAACTCCAATCCATTCCCAAAAAGAGAATGAATGGTGTCGATTTCATTGGCTATCGAAACTGGATTTGTGATTACAATCATAATCTATTTTCTTAGATATAAATTTCTTTACCCTGTTCAATAAACTCTTCTGATTTTGCAGCCATACCTTTTTCGGCTTCGGCGACATCACGAATTTCCTGTGATATTTTCATGGAACAGAATTTAGGCCCGCACATCGAGCAGAAGTGTGCTACTTTGGCGCCATCTGCCGGTAATGTTTCGTCATGGAATTCTCGGGCAGTATCTGGATCCAGTGATAAATTGAACTGGTCTTCCCAACGGAATTCAAAACGCGCTTTGCTTAAGGCGTTGTCGCGATATTGTGAACCTGGATGGCCTTTGGCTAAGTCGGCGGCGTGTGCGGCAATTTTATAGGTAATCACTCCGTCTTTGACATCTTTTTTGTTGGGTAGTCCTAAGTGTTCTTTTGGCGTAACATAGCATAACATTGCACAGCCGTACCAACCAATCATCGCGGCACCAATGGCAGAAGTGATGTGATCGTAACCTGGAGCTATATCTGTTGTTAATGGGCCTAAAGTGTAAAAAGGTGCTTCATCACAATGTTCCAATTGTTTGTCCATGTTTTCTTTAATCATGTGCATTGGAACGTGGCCGGGACCTTCGATGAATACCTGAACATCATGTTTCCAAGCTACTTTTGTCAGTTCTCCTAGTGTTTCCAATTCAGCGAATTGTGCGGCATCATTGGCATCGGCGATAGAGCCTGGACGCAAACCGTCTCCAAGAGAGAAAGCGACATCGTATTGCTTCATGATTTCGCAAATGTCTTCAAAGTGTGTGTAAAGAAAATTTTCTTTATGATGAAACAAACACCATTTGGCCATGATAGAACCACCGCGGGATACAATTCCAGTTACGCGGTCGGCTGTTAGGTGAATGTAGCGCAATAGTACTCCTGCGTGAATGGTGAAATAGGAAACTCCTTGTTCGGCTTGTTCGATAAGAGTATCTCGGAATACTTCCCAAGTCAGGTCTTCTGCAATTCCGTTTACTTTTTCAAGAGCTTGATAAATAGGAACTGTTCCAATTGGTACTGGAGAGTTACGAATAATCCATTCTCTTGTTTCATGAATATTTTTACCTGTAGATAAATCCATAATGGTATCCGCTCCCCAACGACAAGCCCAAACGGCTTTTTCTACTTCTTCCTCGATACTGGAAGTCACGGCACTGTTTCCAATATTAGCGTTTATTTTTACCAAGAAATTACGTCCCACAATCATAGGTTCGCTTTCGGGATGGTTGATATTGTTAGGGATAATGGCACGACCTCTGGCTACTTCACTACGAACAAATTCGGGGGTGATTTTGCTTTTTGGGGTGTATGCTCCAAAACTATGTCCTTGATGTTGGCATTGCATCGCTTTAGATTGCTCGTTCAATTGTTCGATGCGCTGGTTTTCACGAATGGCGATGTATTCCATTTCGGGAGTGATGATGCCTTGTTTTGCGTAGTACAATTGAGAAACATTGGCTCCTTTTTTGGCACGCATTGGTTTGTGTAGATATTCGAAACGTAAGTCGTTTAGTTTTTCGTCATTCAAACGAGATTTTCCGTATTCAGAGGAGATTTCGGTCAGTTCTTCTACGTCATTGCGGTCTAGTATCCATTTTTCACGTATGCGAGGCAATCCTTTTCGGATGTCAATTTCGATATTTTGATCAGTGAAAGGACCTGAAGTGTCGTAAACAGTTACAGGAGGATTTTTTTCTATTCTTCCATTGGACATTTTAGTGTCGGCTAGGGAGATTTCACGCATAGCAACTTTTATCGGGTGGATTTCTCCTTCGATATATACTTTTTTTGAATTTGGAAACGGAGTTCTTGAGATTTTTTCTTCGTTGTTCATTGGTCTGTAGTTTATATTTTGAAAAGTTTTTTTGTTTAAAAATCGAATGCTCTTGGTTTGGTGCGTCCGCGTGAGGGATAGAAGCTAGCTACCGAAGTAGCGCGGATAGCCCGACAGCATTAGGGAAAGGGGGCGAATAAGCGTAAAGATTGGTAGCCCCCTTTTTCTAATGGTGGCACGCCCACATGATCTTTTGCGTACTTATGCGGCAAATGGGCGCAAGTATTTTACCCGCCTTGTGTGGCAGAAATAATTAGAATGTCGTCTGTTGTGTTGAGGAAATGCGAATTCCAATCGGATTTTGGAATTACGGTATTGTTAATGGCTAGGGCGATTCCGTTTTGTTTTTCGGGAATTTCTATGTCTAAAAGTGCTTGTACAGTGAGACTGTCAAGGGGGAATTGTTTGGTTTGATTGTTGATTTTTAGCTCCATTCCTTTTTGAATTTAGTATAGGTTATACTTTAGGAATGGCTACAAGTGTACACAAAATGGTACATGGAAGTCATCTTACTTTTTCCTACGCTAGTATGAACTAGATCAGGTTCGAGGGTAAAGTCTCAGCCTACAATTTTGTAGACACCCCTAAAGTGTGAAGCAAATGTATATAATTTATTATAAATAAGTACGTATGTGATTGTTTTTTAACCAAAAAGCATGCTAAAGTTATTTTTAGCATGCTTTTTTATTTTTGTATAATTTAAAATTGAACCTTTGATTGAACTTCTATTAAGTGTTTTTACTATTCGTAAAAATATTGTGTAGTGAATGTAGTTGGGATATTATTACTATTGGTATCGTTGTATTTTCTCTCTTTTAAAAAATTGTTGGCATCATAAGATAAAATATAGTTTATTGTTTTGTCAGGTTGGGCTGTGAAATGAATGCCATCTGTTGTGCTTTCAAAGGAAATTGTTCTTTTAATGATATTGTTTAAGGATGAGGTATCGCTGAATTCAATTTTATTAAGTCCTAAAATGTTTGAATCAGGATTTTTTTTATTGTCATATTCATAAACATAAGTGTTTTTAACAGTAGTGTTTGTAGTTCCGTTAAAATAGGTGTATGTATTAATTTCTTTTGTCAAATTGCCATTTGCAAAAGTATATGTAGTACTGTTAGTTTTTGTTTCTATCTCTGTATTTGGATCTGTGCTATATCTTTCCTCTAAAATCGTTCCATCAGAATTGTGTGTGTAAACTGTTCTCAATTTATGGTTAGTTGTAACTCCAGTTGATATACTTAGATAGTTTTCAATACTGCTTTTGAGATTGTTATTTTGATAAGTATAGTCGATGGTACCAATGATTGTATTTCCTTTGTAGCTTGTTACTGTGCTAATTTGGTCGCCTGTGTAAGTATAAACAAATTTATTGCCATCAGAATAAGCTATCTCTGAAATTTTATTGCCATCGTAGGTAAAGATACCAGTGTAGGTATTCGCGCCATCTGTTGTAATAATTTTGTTAAGAAGGATTGTTTTTTGTTGATTTTGAGAATCATCATCTTTCGTACACGATGCAATAGACAATAAAAAAATACTTAAAAGAGTAATTGTTTTTTTCATAAAAAAAAATATTTTTTAGCAAAAATAGTCTTTTTTGTAAAAAAAACACGTGTATTGTAGCTGAATACGGCTTATTGTTTGCTTCTTTTCCAGCAATCGGCTACGTGGTCATCAACCATTCCGGTGGCCTGCATATGGGCATACACTACGGTTGAACCGACAAACTTGAATCCGTGCTTTTTTAAATCCTTGCTAATGGCATCGGAAAGGGGAGTGGTGGCTTGTACTTCGCTGAGGCTTTTTCGGTTGTTTATAATAGGTTTTCCGTCTACAAAACCCCAGATGTATTTGGAAAAATTGCCGTATTCTTCTTGAATTTTTATGAAGGCTATGGCATTGGAAACGGCGGAATACACCTTGAGTTTGTTTCGGATGATACCTGGATCTTGTAGTAAATCCTGAATTTTATCTTCGGAATAGGTGGCTATTTTTTTATAGTCGAAATTGTCAAAAGCTTTGCGGAAATTTTCTCTTTTGTTTAATATGGTAATCCAGCTTAATCCAGCTTGAAATGTTTCTAAGAGTAAGAATTCGAAAAGTTTTTGGTCGTCATAAACAGGAACGCCCCATTCTTCGTCGTGGTATTTTTGGTATAATTCACTGGAATTGCACCAAGCACATCTTGTGAGTTCTGTTTTCATTATTTATTAATATCCCAGTGGTAGCCTTTTACGGTTGGAATATAGGCTGCTCCGTTATTAAGTATTAATTCGGTGTATATTTTTTTGTTATACTTGATGCCGATGGCACCACCTGATACGTAAGTTTTGTTTTTCTTGAAGACAAAAATCATGGTGTCATTTTCGAATTCTGCATCCGATACTTTTTCGACAAGCCAAGTGGAACCCCAATTGAAATATAATTTGTTTGGACCAACACAGGTTACGTGTTTTATCAGATCTACTGCTTGTTTTGGAAATTTATATTCTTCAATAAGTTCTTTTTTGGAGTATGATTTTCCTACTTGGCCATTCCTAAGTAAATTTCTTAAAGGTGAGTTGATAACAACTTCTGCATCTTTCTCGGTTGGCGCTGTAGTCACAACAATTTGTTCTACATTAATGCTGTTGTTTTGAATATTTTCTTGTTCCGAGGTTTGGGAGGCTGGAATTTGTCTTTGTATAGCTGCTGCTAAACCTGAATCTGAATCAGAATCATTCTCTGTCTCTTCTGTTTCTGTGATTACAGCTTCATCTTGAGCTTTTGTTTCTGTATTTGTAGCCGCTGTTTCTGTTTTGATATTTGAAGTCTGGGTGTAATTTGTTTCTATTTCTTCTATTCCTTCTGGCTCATTTTTTCCACAACTAATTAGTGAAGCGAGAAAGATAAATGAAAATATTTTTTTAAAGTTATTCATGAGTAGGGTGTTATGATGCTAAATTACTCAAATTTAAACTTTTTTTAAAATCTTAATCAAAAGAATTGTTGAAAAGAGAAAAAAAAATCCCAAACAGTGAATGTATGGGATTTGATTTTTAGGGAAATATGTTTGGACTCTATATCTAGTATATTTGTTTTACACCTTTAGCATTGTCGAAAACATAACTAACTAACCAAGCAATTTGACCTTGTTTTGCAAAGAAAATCTTTTTGCTTTGAATGTTAGGAATAACTTCAAGAGAAGTTTCCAAAAGATTGAAAGCTGCGATTAAGTATTTTTGTTGGTAAGTGTTTAATACTTTTTTCATTTCAACATTACTTTCTGCACTTGTTACAAATCTTTGATAATTGTTTTCTGCAATTGTTCTAATAGATAAGATATCATCATATTGGATTTGAGTAAAGTTTTCTTCTGCTTTAGCTCCATTTAAAAGTGTGTAAAAAGCCCAAGCTGCACCGCCAGAGATGTAAACATTGCTTTTGTCTTGTGATTCAGCTCTGCTTGTATACATTTTTTTGAAACTCTCTCTCATTGTAGGTAAATAGTCAAACAAGTTTTCGTTGAATTCGAAAACAGTTTTTTGTTTACATTTTTTATTGATGATTTCAGTCAAAGTTACAGTTCCAAGATCACATGAAATTGGAAAAAATACAGATGCGTCGTTAATGTCTTTGGCATAACCTCCTTTAGTATTTCCTCCACCTATGTCAATAATTACAGAATTTAAATAGTTTTTAGGTGGGATACAACCTCTCAAAAGCAATTTAGCTTCAAGTGAAGAGGAGATGATTTCTATTTTTTTATTTGTCAACTCTTTTATTTTTACAACTAAATCATTAGTATTTGTCGCAAGACCAACACCTGAAGAAGCTACAATAAAAATATTTTTGTCTTCAATCTTGTATTCACTAAGCATTTTTTTATAGTTGTTGTAAACTACTCCTCCTGCTTTGTCGATGTCTTCTTTTAATAGAGTACCGTCTATTCCGATACCAGCTGCTATTCCTACGTTTTCAGTCCAAAACTCCTTTACATCGTAGGTGTTTCTTTTAATACTTTCAACTTGAAGAACGGTCATTTTGATACCTTTACTTCCAATTTCTATTCCTCCATAAAGTTGCGCCTGTGCTGTGTAGGTAAAGATTAGGCCTATTATTAAATAGTAAATTTTTTCTTTCATAATTATTGTTATTTGGGGTTAATGCTGATTGCAAATCTATATTAAAAATCTATAAATTCCTTTTTTTTAGTGTTTTTTTTGAATAACTTTTTTTTTAACCAAAAATGTTTTAGAAATGTTATGAAATTATTATGTTTTTTAACTACCTGATTGTTGGTTGATTGAAAAAAAAATCTATTTTTGCCAAAATGAATAAATTATTTGCCCCAAAAACAAATTAATTATGATAAAAAAATACCTCAACAATTTTAAAGATTTTCCAAAAGAGATTTGGATACTTACTTTAATTACATTCATCAACAGAGCAGGGACTATGGTTATTCCCTTTCTCTCAAAGTACATGAAAGAAAATTTAGAATTCACTTACAGTCAAATTGGCTGGGTGATGGTTTTCTTTGGAGTCGGTTCTATAATTGGAACTTGGCTTAGTGGTAAATTATCTGATAAGATCGGCTTTTATAAAGTTATGGTCTTTAGTCTATTTGCTAGTGGTATCGTGTTTATTTTGTTGCAATATGCAACAACTTTTGAAGAACTCTGTATTGGTATACTTGTATTGACTACTATTGCCGATATGTTTAGACCTGCAATGTTGGTGTGTCTAAAGACATTTACCACAAAAGAAAATAGAGCTCGTGCCTATTCATTAACCCGTGCAGCGATTAACTTAGGATTCCTTTTTGGACCAGTTCTAGGAGGGTTGATTATTATGCAATTGGGATATGAGTATATATTTTATGTTGATGGTGCAACCTGTATCTTGGCGATAATTGTTTTCATGTTTTTTGTGAAAGAAAAGAAATTGCCTGTGAAATTGAAAAAACATCATGAAAAAGCTTTCAAGAAGGTTTCAGTTATGAAAGACAAGCCTTTTATGCTTCACTTAGTGATATGTTTGATAACTGGAATTTTATTTTTCCAGATTTTTACAACTTTACCTTTGTATCATAAAGAGCGATTTAATATGTCAGAATTTGATAGTGGATTGCTTTTGAGTTTAAATGGATTGCTTATTTTGCTTTTTGAACTTCCTATTGTGAATTATGTGAGTAAGAATAAGATAAACAACCATAAAGTAATTTCTTTAGGCTTATTGCTTATGGCAACTAGTTTTTTACTTCTATTGTTCCCTTGGGAAGCTATTTTAATCCCTATGATGCTTTTTATGACTTGTGGAGTAATGTTGACTTTTCCATTTGCTAATTCATTCGCAATGGAGAGATCTAATGAAATGCAAGAAGGTAAGTATATGGCAGCTTTTACCATGAGTTATAGTTTTGCACATATTTTAAGCGCTAAAACCGGTATGGAAATTATTCAGAATTCTGGCTATGAGTCCAATTGGATGTTTATGACTGTTCTTGGTGTAGCGGGTACTTTGCTTGTTTTCAAGCTGTCTAAGATGGTTGAGAAAGAAGAATTGAAAGATAGGATGATACCGGTAGAAAGCAACGAGAGCAATAGCCCGGTTTTGTCGGATAAATAATTTTACTTATATTGAATACTATATAATTAACTATTTTTAAAGTAGTTAGAGTAAATGGAATGATTTAAAACAGTAGTAAACTTTTGTTTACTGCTGTTTTTTTTGCTTTAGGACTTATGTTACTTTTTTTTGTTGATGCTTTGTTAAGAGTTATTAATTGTTTTTAGAATACTAGATCATATCAGTTTTTTTGTTTGTTCTGAAAACTTATTTTAAAACGATTAAGTAAAGGCATAAAAAAATCCCATTTCGTGAAGAAATGGGATTTTATGAGTAAACGAAAATCTGTAATTAGATATCGTTGATGTAATCTAATTGATTATCCTAAAGTAACTCTTTTGAAACCTGTAATTTCAACATTGAATCCTTTAACGTAATCACCAACTTTTTTACTGTCATCTTTGATGAAGTTTTGATCTAATAAGGCTTTCTCTTGATCTAAAGTAGTGTTGTCAGAGATGAAACGTTGAACTTTTCCTGGGATAATTTTATCCCAAATTTGTTCTGGTTTACCTTCAGCTTTTAATTCAGCTTTAGCATCTTCTTCAGCTTGTTTGATAACTTCTTCAGTTAATTGAGAGTAAGAAATATATTTAGGAACATTTTTTAAAGTTTTTCCTAAACGTTTTGCTTCTTCATTTTCTTTTTCGATTATAGCAATACGAGCAGCAAGTTCAGAAGCAACGAAAGCTGGATCAAAATCTTTGTAAGATAATGTATCAGCTCCCATAGAAGCAACTTGCATAGAGATGTCTTTAGTTAAAACGTCACCATTAGCAATTGGTGCAGAAATTGCAGTTAATGCAGCAATTTTGTTAACGTGAACGTAAGATCCAACGAAAGCACCTTCTAAGATTTCAAAACCACCGATTTCGATTTTTTCACCGATAACACCAGTTTGCTCGATTAATTTTTCAGCAACAGTAATTCCGTTGAAATCTGAAGCTAAAAATTCTTCTTTAGAAGAGAAGTTAATAGCTCTTTCTACTAATTCTTTAGCCAAAGTTACGAAAGCCTCATTTTTACCTACGAAATCTGTTTCGCAGTTTAAAGTGATGATAGCTCCTTTAGTTTTGTCAGCATTAATAAAAGAAACAGCAGCTCCCTCACTAGACTCACGGTCAGAACGGTTAGCAGCAACTTTTTGTCCTTTTTCTCTAAGGTTTTGTATAGCTTTATCGAAATCTCCTTCAGCTTCAACTAAAGCTTTTTTACAGTCCATCATTCCGGCACCTGTAGTTTGTCTTAATTTATTTACGTCTGCAGCAGTAATTGTTGCCATAATATAATGTGTTTAATGTTATAAAAGTAAAAATTCCAATTTTTAAATCCCAAATTCCAATTTTATTAAATTATCAACATACTGTTTCTAATTTTTTATGGAATTTGGAATTTAAAATTGGAATTTAAAATTTGATTTATTCTTCAGTTGCTGGAGCTACAGGAGCTTCAACTGCTGGAGCTTCAGCTACAGGAGCTTCAGTTTCAGCAACAACTTCAGTAGCATCAGTTTCTTTATCAGAAGTTCTATTTGCAAGACCATCGATAATTGAAGCAGTTACTAAAGATAAAATTTTATCAATTGATTTAGAAGCATCATCATTTGCAGGGATAACATAATCTACTTCACGTGGATCAGAGTTTGTATCAACCATTGCAAAAACTGGAATGTTTAATTTTTGAGCTTCTTTTATTGCGATGTGTTCAGCTTTGATATCTACTACGAACAATGCTGCAGGAAGTCTAGACATATCTGCGATTGAACCTAAGTTTTTCTCTAGTTTAGCACGAAGACGATCAACTTGTAAACGCTCTTTTTTAGAAAGGGTCATGAATGTACCATCTTTCTTCATTTTATCAATAGTAGCCATTTTTTTAACAGCTTTACGGATAGTTACGAAGTTAGTTAGCATTCCACCAGGCCATCTTTCAGTGATGTAAGGCATGTTTGCAGCTTTTGCTTTATCAGCAACGATGTCTTTTGCTTGTTTCTTGGTAGCAACAAATAATATTTTTCTACCTGATGCAGCGATTTTTTTCAAAGCGTCATTAGCTTCTTCAATTTTTGCTGCAGTTTTATATAGATTGATAATGTGTATACCATTACGCTCCATATAAATGTAAGGAGCCATATTTGGATCCCATTTTCTAGTCATGTGTCCAAAATGAACACCTGCTTCTAGTAATTCTTTTACTTCTACTTTGTTTGACATTTTTTTGTACTAGTTTACGTTCTGTTGATTAGCAATGTATAAATGGCGAAAATTCGGCTAAATACATTTAGATGCTAAACTAATTTCCAACCTCGGTCGGACAACAACAACATTGTTTTAAATTTTTTAATACATTCTAGAGTGTCTTGTATGAATAATACAAGACAGGCAATATTAACGTTTAGAGAATTGGAATCTCTTACGAGCTTTCTTCTGACCGAATTTCTTACGTTCAACCATTCTTGGGTCTCTAGTTAATAAACCTTCTGGTTTCAAGATAGCTCTGTTTTCAGCATTTACTTCACACATAACGCGTGCCAATGCCATTCTTACAGCTTCTGCTTGTCCAGTTGAACCACCTCCATAAACGTTTACTTTTACGTCAAAGTTAGATGCGTTTTCTGTCATAGACATTGGTTGCAAAACTTTGTACTGTAAAGTAGCAGTTGGGAAATAAGTTGCGAATGGTTTTTTGTTTACAACGATAACTCCTGTTCCTTCAGAAACATAAACACGTGCAACAGCGGTCTTTCTTCTACCGATTTTGTGAATAACTCCCATTACTTAAGATCGTTTAGGTTAACAGTTCTAGGTTTTTGAGCTCCTTGTTTGTGCTCAGACCCTACAACAACATTTAAATTTCTAAAAAGTTCAGCCCCTAATTTGTTTTTAGGTAACATTCCTTTTACAGCTTTTTCTACTAGTAATGCAGGATTTTTCGATTGCAATACTTTAGCAGTTAAACTTCTTTGTCCTCCAGGGTAACCAGTGTGACGGATGTATGTTTTTTCATCCATTTTGTTACCTGTTAGGTTAATTTTTTCTGAGTTGATAACAATTACGTTATCTCCACAGTCCACGTGTGGCGTATAACTTGGCTTGTACTTACCTCTTAAAATCATAGCGACTTTTGAAGCAAGACGACCTAAGTTATGACCGTCAGCATCTACAACAATCCATTCTTTTGTAGAATTGGCTTTTGTTGTTGAAATTGTCTTGTAGCTTAATGCGTTCACAATAATATATTTTAATTAAACATTCCATCCCCAATAAAGGGGTTGCAAAAGTACAATTAATTATTTTAAATACAAATAGCTTATTTGAATATTTTTTTGTTGGATTCCTGCTGATTATCAAATATATATTTGAATTGTGTCAAATACCATTTAGTTTGAGATTCATTTTTTTAAAATAATTTACTGGAATATTTTTTTTGATGTTGCATTTTTTTTGTAATTTTCGCTTTTAACCTTTCAAATGCCTGTTAAATTTTATATATTTAGTAAAAATTTAGCATCTTTTGTTTAATCCCTTGTCATTTTAATTTTTTAACGACTCTTAATATAGTACCAAATACCATTCTCCAATGAAAGCAAAAGCAACATTAAAACAAATTGCAAAAGAACTTAATGTTTCGGTATCAACTGTTTCTAAGGCACTTAATGATAGTCCAGAAATAAGCGAGCAAACAAAAATTAGAATTAAAGAATATGCAAAATTAAAAAATTACAAACCCAATGTTATCGGTTTGAATCTTAAAAACAGAAAAACTAAAACGATTGGAGTTATCATACCTAATATATTAAACTCATTTTTCGCCAAAGTTTTTAGTGGTATTGAGAAAGTGGCCGATGAAAAAGGTTACAATGTTATTATGTGTATTTCCAATGAGTCGCTTGAAAAAGAAGCCCATACTCTTGAAATGTTGAGTAATGGCACTATTGATGGATTTGTTTTGTCAATTTCTGAAGAAGCACAAAAATTACATGATTACAGTCATTTTACTTCTATTATAAATGATGGTACACCAATTGTGATGTTTGACAGAACCACAGACGAAGTAGAATGTGATAAAGTTATTGTAGATGATTTTGATTCAGGACATAATGCAACACAGCATTTAATTGATTTAGGGTGTAAAAATATTGCCCTAATTTCATCTGTGGATAATTTGAGTGTTGGTAAATTAAGAGCTGAAGGTTATTTGAAAGCTTTAAAAGATAATAATATAGGAATAAACGAGAATATTATTATCAGAACAGATTCCGAAATGGATCTTATTGATAAAATTACTGACTTGTATTCGAATAATCTTGTGGACGGTGTTTTTGCATTAGATGAAAACGATTCGGTTGCAGCTTTAAAAGTGGGGGCCAAAAAAGGATACAAAATTCCAAAAGATCTTAAAATTATTGGTTTTGCCGATGGAATTCTGGCATCAAGAAGGTTGTCGCCAAGTCTGACAACTGTTAGTCAACACGGAATTGACATTGGTGAAGTTGCCGTGAAATTGCTAATTGACAGATTGGAATCAAATGAAGAACACAAACCTTATGAAACCGTTGTAATCAAAACAAAATTAAAGGAAAGAGAATCTACTAAATAATAAAAAAGCTTCTTTAATATAATTGTAAAAAAAGGCAATCGTGAAAAATTTCGATTGCCTTTTTTTATTCTCAAAAAGAAATATTGTTCTCTAGAACATTATTTCTTTTTTCCACCACCTTTGCTCGGTTTTGAATCGTATGAGTTGACTGTTTTTTCAACTTTTTTCACATCGCTGGTTTTAACTGGTTTTGTCTGTTTAACCGGTTTGTATTTCTGTTTGTGATTTGAATTTTCTTTCCAAGGATCGTCTCCGTCAAAATCAAAATCATTAAAACTTCCTATTAATCTAATACTATTGGGTAAAGTAATAGCGGTAGTCCATCTGGTGCCATTTAGATATGTATATCTCTTAGTAACAGGATTAAAATACACATTAGATTCTGGGTAATATCTGTATTTCTTTTTTACACCATGTGCTTGTGCATGAGCAGGTGGATTTTGGGCGCTGACAGCATAGGTGCCCGCTCCGATAAAAAATGCAAAAAACAAAATAATCGTTTTAATCGTTCTTTTCATAATGAGATTTTTTGGTTAGTACAATGGTTTATAAATCAAAAGATTAAAGTTAATGAATAGTTATAGATATTTTTGTTTTTTATAGGGAAATTTTGCTAAAATGATCTCTTAGGTACATATTTCAGGTAGAATTAAAGTGTCACTAATCAATTTTAGACATGAAAATATTAAAAAGATAATTCTATTTTTTCATAAACGATTGCAAATAATTAATCGTAGATGTACTGTAAAGCCGTCCAATAGGTAAAACTTTATTTTTGATAGTTACTGAACGGCTGTTGAATTGGGTGACTTTTTTCAAGGGAATCAAAAAGGAGCGATGAATTCTGTAGAATAAGCCTTCGGGTAATTTCTCGATCATTTCTGTAATGGATTGATGTGTTTTGAAACAATCGCTTTCGGTATGGATGAGCAGATAATTGCCTTGCGATTCAAAATAATCAATTTCGTGCAGATACAATTTAAGTGTTTTTCTTTCGCACTTGACAAAAATAAAAGGACGCTCAGTTTTTGCTTGTGTTAATTGTTCAAATTCCTGATTCGTTTTTTGAATTTTACAATATTTATGTATTGCTTTCGAAAAACGTTCCAAAGAAATTGGTTTCAATAAATAATCAATTGCTTCCAACTCGAATCCTTCTACTGCATGTTGCGGATTGGCAGTCGTAAAAATGACTCCGATATCTTTCGGTAATGATTTTGCAAATTCGATCCCTGATTTTCCAGGTAAATTAATATCCAAAAAAAGTAAATCTATTTTTTGTGTCTTCAAAAAATTCGAAGCATTGTTTGTACTCATGAATTTTCCCTTCAAATCCAAAAAATCAAATTTAGCAATATGCATTTCCAGTAATATTGATGCAGGAAGCTCGTCTTCTATAATGATACAATTGATTCTATTAGTGGTCATTTATTTTTATTTTTAAAGAAACAAAAAAGGAATCTACTTCATTTTTGATGGTCAAAATATGTTTGTTTGGATAAAGCAATTCCAATCGTCTTTTGACATTAGTTATACCAACACCACTGTATGGGTTTTCTAAATTTTTATTTTTCGAAAAGTCAGGGGGTAAACTATTTTCAATTTTAATTACTAGCCATTCTTCTGAAGTAGTAATCGAAATGGTAATCCATGCTTGGGAATTGGCGTCATCTAAGCAGTATTTAAAACTGTTTTCAATAAAAGGAAGGATTAAGAAAGGCTCGATGACTTGATTTTCCATAATTCTATTAGTGCTGAAACTGAGTTCTAGTCGGTTGTCAAATCGCAATTGTTGCAACGAAATGTAGTTTTTTAAATATTCAATTTCTTTTTCTAAAGGAATGTATTTGGTGTTTGCCTCATAAACTGAATATCGAAGAAAATCAGAAATCTTAAGAACAATATCTGCAGAATCATCAGATTTACTTAGAATTCTAGAATATAAACTATTGAGTACATTAAATAAAAAATGAGGATGGAACTGATTTCGCAATGAAAACAATTCGGCTTGCAATTTCTCGGAAAGTATCGATTGAACCCTGTTTTTTTCTTCGGCAAGGTAATAGACGAGCTTTATTGCAAGAGGTATTGTAACAACAAATTGTAATTTAATAACATTATATAGGTAAACGGGTGCCGATAATAATGGTTCAGATTTCCATTCGGTTAAATAGAAAGCAATAATAATGTGGTTGTCAATTAACCGCTGAATGAAGGCAAAGAAAAGGATTGAAAACAGGTAGGTAAAAATGAAGAGTGCTTTTCTTTTTTTAAAGAATATAAGAGGCATCGCTATTTCTACAATCAGTAAAACAAACAATATTTTAGGAATTACACTATAGCATTCATTGGACAATGCTCTCCAAAAATCGGCGGTTGGTAAACCTTGAATTAGACTGAACAGTAAGATATATCCCAGCCAATAGATTGTATACATTTTTATTTTTTGGGATGTGCTTCCTGAATATATAGTTAGATCATTCATTCTCGAATTTATTTCTGAAATGTAAAGCTAAGGGTTTTGTTTTAGAATCTAAATTGATCTGTTGCAGAAAACGTTTTTCTGATTTAAACGACACAAATGATTTTAAATGGTTGTTTGCAATACAAATCATGTTGTTTAAATAAGTGGCTTTTTGATAATCGAAAAGTGAAATATCTTTCGCAGACTATTAAAACCCATAAACAACTATTATGAAGAAAACAGCTTTAATTTTAATGCTAATGTTTGGTTTTTCTTTGGTAGCAAATGCCAAAAATACCGAAGTCTATCCCACTAATTGGTGGGTAGGAATGAAGACTAATTCAATACAATTACTTATTCGAAGTACAGATGATTCTTTTATTACGGATAAAGTAGGAATTAATTATCCTGGAATAACCGTTGTAAAGACTTATTCTTTTCCAAACCAAAAATATATTGCGATAGATATCGTCATTTCGCCAGAGGCAGTTGCTGGAGATGTAATTATTGAATTGAACCAAAAAGGAGGGAAGCAAAAAATAAAATGGCCACTTTATAATCGAAGATCGGGTAATGGAACACAATATGCACAAGGGGTTACATCTAGTGATTTTATTGATTTAATTATGGTGGATCGTTTCAGTAACGGTGATGTTACTAATGATCAGGTAAAAGGTATGAGAGATCAATCCCTTAATCGAAAAGATATGTCCGATCGTCATGGCGGTGATTTGCAAGGCGTGATCAATAATCTGGATTATATCCAAGGGCTTGGTGTTACTACATTATGGTTTACTCCAATTATGGAAAATGATATGGAAAAAAGAACCGAACACGGATATGCCATTACCAATCATTATAAAATTGATAAAAGATATGGCGACGAGGCGTTGTATCTGAAGTTGGGTGATCAATTACATAAAAGAGGGATGAAGCTTATTTTTGATGCGGTCTACAATCATATCGGATCGTTTCATTTTTTAGAATTAGATCCTCCAGCCAATGATTGGGTACATCGCTGGCCAACCTATACGCAAACCAATTTCAGAGAAATTACTTTGTTTGACCCGTACGGCACAAAATCAGATAAAAAAAGAATGAGTGATGGCTGGTTTGATACGATAATGCCAGACATCAATCACGATAATCCATTTATGGCCAATTTCATTATTCAAAATTGTATTTGGTATATTGAAAAGTTTGGTATTGACGGAATTCGTCTCGATACCTATACTTATAATGATTTGGATTTTGCAAATCGTTGCAACAAAGCGATTATGGATGAGTTTCCTAAAATGACTCTTTTTGGAGAAATAATGGTTCATGGTGTCGCTAATCAGGCGTATTTTGAGCAAAATAATATGGATGTGAGTTTCAAAAGCAATTTGCCATCCGTTGTTGATTTTCAAGCTTTGTATTACGGAATTATCCCCGCTTTGACTGAGCCTTTCGGATGGAAAGAAGGTGTAAACAGAATGTATTATACTTTGAGCAGCGATTATTTGAGTAAGAACCCAATGCAAAAAGTATTGCTGTTGGATAATCATGACGAACCACGTTTTTTCTCAGTAGTCGGAGAGAATGTAGAAAAGCAAAAAATGGGATTTCAATGGTTGCTGACCTGCAGGGGAATTCCGCAGCTGTATTATGGATCCGAAGTGTTGATGAAAGGATTTAAAGCTCCTGATGTTTTGGTTCGTGCTGATTTTCCTGGTGGTTGGAAAGGAGATTCCAAAAATGCATTTACTGGAAAAGGAATGACAGATGATGAAAAATCTACACAGGATTTAGTTCGTAAACTGGGAAATTTCAGGAAAAACTCTTCTGCACTTAAAACGGGAAAAATGATGCATTATGTTCCTGTTGATGGATTGTATGTTTATTTCAGATATGATGAAAATCAAACTATAATGTGTGTTATGAATACAAGCAATTCTGAAAAAGAAATTGATTTTCAAAAGTATGATGAAAGAACTACTGGTTTTACCTCTGCAAAAAATGTTATTACAGAGGAGGGATTAAATACTTCGAATAAGACTTCTATTCCTGCGATGAAAATGTGGGTGTTGGAACTGAAATAACAGGGAAGAGACAGCCTATTTTTTTATTTTGTAATAAAATATACATATCTTGTAGTTTAAAACATTTATTATCAACAGATTTGTATTTGTAAAAAATAGCCTAACATGAAACAAACGTATTTAATAGCTATAATAGTAATTCTTTTTGGAGTAAACAATTCTACTGTTTTTGGGCAGCAAGGAAAAAAAGGACCTACGAGTGCATTTCAAAATCGCCTCTTTAAAGGTGAAAAATATATGCCTTTGCGTGATCTAAAATGGACTTTTAAAACAAACGGAAAGATCTTTTCATCACCAATTGTTCATAATGGAGTTGTTTATGTAGGTAGTGAGGATGGGAATCTTTATGCTATTGATGAAAACACGGGCAAGACATATTGGAAATTTAAAACCGGTGGTCCAGTACATAGCTCTGCTGCTGTTTTCAAGAACACTGTTTACATAGGTAGTTTTGATGGCTATTATTATGCTGTCGATTCCAAAACAGGTCAGTTGAAATGGAAATTTAAAACTGGGGGCGAACAATGGTCTGGTGAAATAAGCTTTTTAGGATTGAAACCTATTGATAAGTATATGGATGATTTGTGGGATTTCTTTTTGTCATCCCCAGTTATAAATCCTGACAAGCAAAACCCAAGTGTTTTCTTTGGGAGCAGTGATGGAAATGTATATGCACTCAATGCAAATACAGGTGAACTGAAATGGAAGTTTGAAGCTAAAGGATCGATTCACTGCAGTCCTGTTCTGTATAAAAACACTTTGTATATAGGTAGTTGGGATGCAAATTTGTATGCCATAGATATAAAAACCGGAGAAATGCGTTGGAAATTTGAAACAGGAAAACAGATGGGTTTCAAAGGAATAGAATCTACTGTGGCTGTTGCCAATGACATGGTGTACTTTGGAGCTCGTGATCCCTTTTTATTTGCACTCAATGCCGAAACAGGAAAATTAGTTTGGAAGTATGATGCCGCTTATTCTTGGATAATCAGTTCGGCAGTTGTGGATAACGGTGTTGTGTATGTAGGTACTTCGGATACTTTTGCATTATTAGGTTTGGATGCAAAAACAGGAAAAGAATTATTTAAGTTTAAAGCAAACGGTTATGTGTATTCTTCTCCTGCTATTGCTGGTGATACGGCTTATTTTGGAGATTTTACAGGTAATTTTTTTGCTGTAAATACAAAATCTTTGGGTAAGGAATGGAATAGCTTCAGCACGGAAAACAGAAAATTGTTTAGCCCGGAAATATTAAATAATAATCTCATTGACTTTTCTTATGCTGCCAAAGGAGCAGATCTTTCTTTTTATGATATCAATAAAACGGTGATGGACCAATTTTATAAAATGGGATCCATTGTTTCTTCTGCTTTTGTAGCTAATAATACTGTTTATTTTGGAAGTGCCGATGGCAATTGTTATGCCATTGAATTGCAGAATAAAAAATAATTTCCAAAAGGTGTCATTAAATAAAAAAGAAGCAAGAATCTCTATGGTTGCCAACCAAATGTTATTTCTGCTTCTTTTTTGTTTTTATTTAAACTGAGTACTAAAAACTGCTAACTGAGTTCTTTTTCTAATGTGCTTCCAGCCAATTTTTTCCCATTCCAATTTCTACATCCAAAGGAACTGCCATTGTAAAGGCATTTTCCATCTCATATTTGATCATTGGCTTAATTTTTTCCAATTCAGAGTTATGGACATCAAATACAAGCTCATCATGAACTTGCAATAACATTTTGGATTTCCAGTTTTCAGAGGTTAGCTTTTTGTGGATATTAATCATCGCAATTTTGATAATGTCGGCAGCACTTCCTTGGATTGGGGCATTCACAGCATTTCGTTCGGCACCACTTTTCACCATCATATTGGCAGAATTAATGTCTTTCAAGTAACGTCTTCTTCCTAAAACTGTTTGCACATACCCATTTTCTCTGGCAAAATCAACTTGATCGGACATATAAGATTTTAATTTTGGATAGGTTGCATAATATGCATCAATCAACTCGGCACTTTCTTTTCTTGAAAGAGATGTTTGATTGCTTAATCCAAAAGCAGAGACACCATATATAATTCCGAAATTTACGGTTTTGGCATTGCTACGTTGTTCTTTGGTTACTTCTTCTAATGGAACGTTGAATACTTTAGCAGCAGTACTCCTGTGGATATCTTCGTTGTTTTGAAAAGCTTTAATCATATTTTCTTCGCCAGATAAAGCCGCTATAATTCGCAGTTCTATCTGAGAATAATCCGCAGAAACCAAGGTGTAATTTTCATCACGGGCAATAAATGCTTTTCGGATCAAACGTCCTCTTTCGGTACGAATAGGGATGTTTTGCAAGTTTGGATTGTTAGAACTCAAACGCCCTGTTGCAGCAACAGTTTGCATATAATCGGTGTGAACACGTCCTGTTTTTTCATCAACTTGGTTAGGTAAAGCATCGATATAAGTACTTTGTAATTTTACCATTTGACGCCATTCGAGAATATCACGGACAATTTCGTTATCATTGGCCAGATACGATAAAACTTCTTCGCCAGTGGCATATTGACCAGTTTTGGTTTTCTTTTGTTTAGCTCCGCCAATTTTTAATTTGTCAAATAAAATATCACCAAGTTGTTTTGGAGAAGCCAAATTGAATTTCTCGCCAGCAGTTTCATAGATTTTTTGTTCCAATGCATTGCTTTCGGTGGCCATTTCAACCGACATCGATTTTAAGAAAGGAACATCCAGATTAATTCCTTCCAATTCCATTGCGGCCAAAACAGGTATTAATGGAATTTCGATTTCGTCAAATAATTTTTTTGTTTCCGCTTTGTCAAGAATTGGACTGAAATTTTGTTTCAATTGGTAGGTAACATCAGCATCTTCCGCAGCGTATTCTTTAATGTCTTCCAATGCTACATCACGCATTGTTTTTTGCCCTTTGCCTTTTTTACCAATTAAATCTTCAATTGATTTTGGTGAATATTTCAAATAGGTTTCGGATAAGACATCCATATTATGACGCATATCGGGATTGATTAAATAATGCGCAATCATAGTATCAAATAACTTTCCTTTGATTTGAACACCATAATTCAATAAGATTTTTAAATCATATTTGACGTTTTGACCAATTTTTTCGATGTTTTCATTTTCAAAGAAAGGCTTGAATTTGTCAACTAAAATTTGTGCTTCGTCTTGGTTTTCCGGAAACGGTACATAAAATGCTTTTCCTTTTTCGAAAGAAAAGGACATTCCAACCAGTTCGGCATTCAAGGCATCAATTCCGGTAGTTTCAGTGTCAAAACATACCGAAGTTTGATTCATTAGGTTTTGCAAGAGTAATTTCACAGCAAAATCTCCTTGAATACTTTGGTAAAAATGTTCGGTATTTTCTAAAGTTGCATAATGTGAATTCTGATGAACTTCGTTGCTTTCTTCATCCGAAAAACCAAACAAATCAAATTGATCTTCGTTAGTTTTTTTAGCGGGAGCTTTTTTTGGAGTTCCTTCTCCCTCTCCTTTGGAGATGGCTGGGGTGAGGATTCCATTTGTATCAATTTCATCATATTCTTTGCCCGTGCCAAAATATTTATCAAATTGCGCTTTCATTTGACGAAATTCCAATTCCTGAAATAACGCATCAGTTTTTTCAACATCAGGTTTTGATAATTCGTAGTCAGCTTCGTTGAATGTTACTGGGCAATCGAGTAGGATGGTGGCTAGTTTTTTAGATAAAATTCCTAATTCTGCATTGGCTTCAATTTTATCTTTTATAGCACCTTTTAATTGATGTGTGTTGGCCAATAGATTTTCCATTGATCCGTATTCGGCTAAGAATTTTTTTGCTGTTTTTTCGCCAACGCCTGGTAATCCAGGTATATTATCGGCAGCATCACCCATCATTCCTAAATAATCAATTACTTGTAAAGGATTGGTGATTTCAAATTTTTCCAACACTTCAGGAATTCCCCAAATTTCTATACCATTTCCCATACGTGCGGGTTTGTACATAAAAATATTCTCGGAAACCAATTGGGCAAAATCCTTGTCTGGGGTAACCATAAAAACTTGGTAGTTTTCTTTTTCCGCCTGTTTTGCAATGGTTCCTATTAAGTCATCAGCTTCAAAACCAGGAACTTCAATAATGGGAATGTGCATTGCTTTCAATAATTCTTGAATATATGGAACGGCAATTTTAATGGCCTCAGGGGTTTCGTCGCGATTTGCTTTGTATTCTTGGTACATTTCGTATCGGTATGTACTCCCGCCTTTGTCGAAAGCCACAGCCAAATGATCTGGCTTATCCCTTTTTATAACATCCATCAAGGCATTCATAAATCCCATAATAGCCGAAGTATCCATTCCTTTCGAATTGATTCTTGGGTTTTTTATAAAGGCAAAATAACCACGAAATATTAATGCATAAGCATCAAGAAGGTAAAGGCGTTTTTGAGCAGACATATAAAAAATTTAGTCTGTAAAAATAGGCAATTGAGTTTTAAAAATGAATTTGTTGTCGAAATTTATAGATACCAATCGAAAAGTAGTAATCGTTCCCTTTTTTTAAACTTTAAAGATGAGTGCGTTAAGACAAAGTTAAACTTTTGTACAATGGTAAATCTTCATTTTGTCTTCATTTCACGGTTATACATTTGACCTATAAATAACAAATTATTAATTCAAAATTTTAGAAATCATGAAAAAGTTATTGATGTTAATCGCAGTATTATTTGGAACAACAGTTATGGTAAATGCCAAAACACTGACTGAAAAAACAGCTACAGTGAAAGAAGTGAAAATGACTAAACATCCAAAACACAAAAAAGCGAAAAAAGAGCAAAAAGAAGCTACAACAGCAACACCAACCTCTAAAGAAAAAAAATAATCAATCCTTTTGTTTTGCTTGCATATGAGGATGCAAGCAAAACAAAAGGGATAATTGTTTTTGAAAGTCAGTAGAGAAATTTACTGACTTTTTTTGTATTTTTAGTTACGTTAAAATTTTAATAACGTAATATGTTTTAATTTTTCATTAGTTGTTACTTTGAGTGTTTATTAATTTTAGAGTTTATGAAGATTCTTATTGTTGAAGATAATCCCGAATTGGCTTTGGAAGTGAAAGAGTATCTTTCAAGTAATGGTTATATCTGTAAAATATCCAAGAATTGCGAAGAAGCATTAGAGGAAGTTAATAGTAATGATTACGATATTATGCTTTTGGATTTAGGCTTACCTGACGGAAGTGGTTTTGATGTTTTAAAAAGCATTCGTAAAACAGATTCAAAAGTTGCCGTAATCATCATTACTGCCCAAGGAGAATTAGAAGACAGAATAAATGGACTGCAACTTGGCGCTGACGATTATTTAACAAAACCTTTTGCTTTGACAGAGTTGGGAGCTCGCTTGTTTGCCATTATTCGTAGAATGCATGGGTATACTGTCAATCAGTTGGATGTTCATGGATTTAGTCTGAAATTACAAGATTATAAAGTGAATTACAATGAAGTTTCAATTAATCTCACCAAAAAAGAGTTTGATATTTTTCAATATTTAGTCTTAAACAAAAATCGTGTAATAACACGTTTACAGTTAACCGAGCATATTTGGGGAGATATTCTTGAAGTAAATTCCGATTCTAATTTTATAGATGTTCATGTTCGAAATCTTAGAAAAAAATTGGACAAACATTCCCCAATTGAATGGTTTGAAACGGTTAGAAATGTGGGGTATAGAATAAATGTGTAGCTTTAAATAATTAAATCCTGTATATGAAAATCAAGCACCAACTGGCTATTTTTAATGCATTGTCGCGTTTGTTGCTGATTTTAGTTTTATGGCTAATGCTTCCTGTTTTGGTCGAAAAAGTGGTTTACAATCACATCAACAAGAGTTTACTGGAGAAAAAACAAAAGTTCATTGAGCATTTAGACAAGGAAGAAATAAATGATTTTATTGTTCGGAATGACACTTCTGAGACTTATGCCAGTTTTTCAACTTTACATAGTGAATTTCTTTCGCTTTCCAGAGAGCCTTCCAATAGTAAAATAAATCAAACCTTTTTTATCACAGAGCCAAGAATAATTGAAGATGAACGCAACGATTATAGAATTCTTCAATATTATTTTAAGTACGAAAAGGCAAACTACCTTTTGGAAATTGGAAATAGTTTAAGCGAAATTAATGATCTTACCTTTGTGATTCGATTTTTCTTTATAATTGTTTTAATCATAATAGTTGTCATTACTTTTTTGGCAGATACTTTTTATATCGAATATTTATTAACGCCATTTTATAAAATTATAGACACTAAAATTCGTCATGTAAACGAACCCGAATCTTTTGATCATACGCCAATAAAAACTCATTCTAGGGATTTTCAGGAATTGGATGTTGTTCTGAATCAAATGATGGATAGAATAAGTGACTTGTTTAAAAAGGAAAAACAATTTATAGCCAATGTTTCCCATGAACTATTGACTCCAATTGCATTGTTGAAAAATAAATTTGAAAATCTACTTCAAAACAAATCTTTGGATGATGGTGCTGTAGATAAAATTGTAGGTTCTTTAAGTACGTTAGATTTACTAAAAAAGATAATTGCCAATTTATTATTGATTTCGAAAATTGAAAACAATCAATATGAAGCAAATGAGACGATAGATTGTAATGTTATAATTGCAGATTTGACAGCAGATTTGCAAGATAGAATTGAAGATAAGGAATTGTTTTTTTATAAAAATCTGAAGTATCATTTTGGCTTTACAGGAAATAAAACCCTAATGCATATTCTCTTTTATAATTTAATTGTTAATGCGATTAAATACAATAAACCTCTAGGTACAATTGAAATTAAGGACGGTTTTTTGAATGGAAATTATTTCGTGTCAGTTTCGGATTCGGGTATTGGAATGAGTAAAAAACAGCAGCAGAATGTTTTTAAACGATTTGCCAGAGTAAGTTCAGATCAGGAAGGGCAGGGATTGGGGCTTGCAATTGTTGAAAGCATAGCTCAATTTCATCATATTACCATTGAGATAACATCGGAGATAAACATCGGATCCACTTTTCTTTTGTTGTTTCCAAATGAGCAAAAAGCCAATTAAACGTTAATTTTTTTCAGAAGCACAAAACTTCATTTAATCTTCATTTTCCATGAATAACTTTGACCTATTAATAAACGAATTATTAATCTAAAATCTAAAATCATGAAAAATTTATTGATGGCATTGGCAGTAGCTTTAGGAACAACAGTTATGGTAAGTGCACAAACTACACCAGCTCAAACTACTCCTTCTAAAGAAGTAAAAACTACCAAAAAAGAACCAAAAAAAGAAGCGCACAAAACACACAAAACAGAAGTTAGCAAGCCAACAACTACAGAGGCTGCAACTCCAAAAAAATAGGACAATCTTTTGTTAGTGAATATTTCAAAAGATATTAAAAGTTGGTTTTAATAGGTGAAAAGGGGAGATAAAGAAATTTACTCCCTTTTTTTGCGTTAAAATTATGATAATATGGGTATTTAGCATTTTCAATAGTTGTTACTTTGTATAAAATTTTATAAAATAATGATCTTACGTTTATTCTTTATAGGTGCTATTCTTTTTGTTATTGAGCTTTATGCCTTTCAGGCTATTAAAACTTTAATTAAATTAAGATGGGTGTTGGTTTCTTATCAAATAATAAGCCTTTTTCTTTTCGTATTCATCCTTTATTCTTTCACGCAATTTGATCGTTCTGTTGGACAGACGAAGCAAACCATGTTTACAATGGGGTTGTTATTGGTTATTTATCTCCCTAAAATTGTAATGACAGTGATTCTTTTAGGAGAAGATGTGTTTCGACTGGCGGCAGGATCAATTAATTATTTTATTGATAATAATAGCAATGCCAATTTTTTACCTTCCAGACGAAAATTCGTTAGTCAAATTGGTTTAGGGTTAGCTGCAGTCCCTTTTTTGTCTTTGATTTATGGGATATTTGAGGGGAAATATAATTTTAAAGTAATAAAACAAGCAATCCATTTTCCGGATTTACCCGATGCTTTTGATGGTTTTACAATTACACAAATTTCGGATGTGCATAGCGGAAGCTTTGATAATTCGGAAAAAATCAATTATGCTATCGATTTGGTTAATGAACAAAATTCGGATATGATTTTATTTACGGGCGATATTGTGAATACACATGCCAAGGAAATGCATCCATGGATAGAAACTTTCAACAGAATTGAGAAACATGAATATGGTAAGTTTTCGGTTCTTGGAAATCACGATTATGGTGAATATGTAACTTGGTCAACGCAATCCGCCAAGGATAAAAATTTTGAAGATATAAAAAAATTATATGGTCAAATAGGATTTCAGCTGCTATTAAATGAACATACTTTTATCGAAAAAGATGGAGATAAAATTGCATTGGTTGGGGTAGAAAACTGGGGTAAAAATTTTAAACAGGCTGGTGATTTAAAGAAAGCTTCACAACAGTTGAGTAAAGAAGATTTTAAGATTTTAATGAGTCATGACCCTAGTCATTGGAATGAAGTGGTTCAGCATGATGATAAGCATTTTCAGTTGACTTTATCTGGTCATACTCATGGAATGCAATTTGGGATAGAGATTCCAGGTTTTTTCAAGTGGAGTTTGGCTCAGTATGTTTACAAACAATGGGCTGGATTATATGAAAACTTGGGTAGATATGTATATGTGAATCGTGGATTTGGATTTCATGCCTATCCTGGGAGGGTGGGAATTATGCCCGAAATCACAGTAATTCAACTAATAAAGAGTAAAAAATTAGCATAATTGGTTTAAAATGCTAAATTTGCAAGATGATATCTCTTTTCGAAAGTAATAGAAATTAAATATTTTGGTTTTATGTCAAAATTTGGAGAACTTATAAATACTCAAGTTCCTGTGTTAATAGATTTTTACACAGATTGGAACGAATCTTCGGTATCGATGCATCCTGTTATAAAAGATGTAGCGGCGGCGCTTGGTGACAAGGTAAAGGTTATCAAGATAGACGTTGACAAAAATCAAGAATTGGCCGATGCTTTACGAATCAAAGGCTTGCCTACCTTGATGATTTATAAAGAAGGAATGATGATCTGGAGGCAGTCTGGTGAATTGGATGCCAATACTTTAATCGGAATAGTGCAAGAACAATTGTAATATTTAAGAATTAGATTATTGAATTACTTCAAAAACAAACCCTCTTTGTTTTAAAATTTCCAAAGATTTTGGGAGTGCATACTTTAAGTTTTTGTATGCTTTTATGCTGTCATGAAAAACGATTATACTTCCTGATTTTACATTCTGCAATACATTGTCTAGACATTTTTCTGCCGTTATGGTTTGGTCAAAATCAGCGCTGAGAACATCCCACATTATTATTTTATAACCTAATTGTCGCAATTTTTTGGATTGTGATTTTTTTATTTTGCCATAAGGTGGTCTGAAGAGAAGAGATTGCAGATTACAAATTACTGAATTTAGACCATTGATTTCGGATTTACACAAAGCAGTATTGTGCAGATAATCTTCAGTCGATGTAATCCATCCTTTCAAATGATTGTAGGTGTGATTTCCAATGGAATGGCCCTCATCTATGATTTTTAAAAAAATATCCGATTGATTATTTATGTTTTTGCCAATGCAGAAAAATGTGGCTTTGGCTTGGTGTTTTTTTAGTTCTTCCAAAACCCATTCTGTAATCTCTGGAGTTGGTCCATCGTCAAATGTGAGGTAGATTTTATTCTCCACATTTGGGATATCCCAAATGTAATTGAGGAATATTTTTTTTATGAACTTATTTGTTTTGATCCAATAGAATTTCATAATTCAATACTACAATTAAATACAGTTTTAAGCAAAAAAATGCAGTGCTTTTTTAATGGCACTGCATTTTGTGAGATATTTTTAAATCTAATAATTACTCTTTTTTACGTCCAAATCGAGCAAATATTTCGATATAGGTATTGAAAGTTTTTTTACTTGAGTTATAATAGTCCATGTCCTTGCTGTCTTTCATGGCAATCAATAAACCTCTGTAACGTTCTAAGTCGGTTATGATTTCAATGCTAATGCTGGATTGCTCAGATGGGGCTAATTTGGCATAATAATTAAGGTTCTCCTTGTATTTTCCCATTAGTTTATCTAATAAATCATGAGCTTTTGCTTTTTCTCCAACTTCATAATATCCTTTGGCAAATGGTTCCAAAAGTGAATAGTAGCCAAATTTTTCCAAAGGCATTTTTCTCATAGCCAAATCAATGATGTTTTTCGCTTTGTCTTTCTTTCCTTCGGCGATAAGCTGATTCACTAAACGAGATAAATTCATTCTGTAAGTAAGGCTTTCTCTGCGGGTTTCAGGGTCGTGATATATTTTGTCACTTTCACTATTACCCCAATCCCATTTCATTACCTTATTGTACATGTTTTCGGTGTCAATTCGCCCCATATCCATTTGGCCAGAATCTTTTGGTAATGCTGTTTTTATTGGGACTAATTTATAAACCATACCTTCGAGTTGAAGATATTCTTTCATCCATAAATAATCTTCATCGTCAAAAGCTCCTCCACTAAAATATACTGGTCTTTTCCAATTGTTGTTGTTGATTAGATCCAACATCATCAACCTGTTCTTGTAGATTGCGCTTGCTTTGATGTCAATGTCAATATATGGAACAATAGAATCGATAAGTTTTGGATCCACAACTTTGTTCTTTAGAATATTTGCTTTGTCTATCGGAATTCTGATTTTGCTTGTTGGGAAGAAATGTATAGTCTGTCCATTTTGCATTTCAACCGTTGATTTTGGGTTCTTTATGAAAGCTAGAATAGCATTTAAATCCCAACGATTTTCAGTTTTGGGAATTCGAGCCACATAATCCAGTTTGTCACCAACGTATTCATCATGTGTAAATGAAATTGGTAAAGCTTCAGATTGATATGCTTTTCTTTTCATTTGGTCAATGTACCAGTCTGTCATAAATAAACTAGTGTTTACTATCTTAACATCTGTGCGTATACCTTCTATTTCCTGTGCATACCAAAGAGGAAAGGTGTCATTGTCTCCAATTGTGAATAAAATGGCATTAGGGTCGCAGGATTCCAGATATGCTTTTGCCATTGCAGTAGCAGTATATTTTTCTGAACGATCATGGTCATCCCAGTTTTGGTAAGCCATAAGCATTGGAGCAGCCAATAAACATCCACCAATAAGAACCGGTCCTGCAATTTTTGGAGCGATATATTTTTGTGCACTTTCATACAATGCATATACTCCAAATCCAATCCAAATTGCAAATACGTAAAATGAACCTACTAAGGCATAGTCTCTTTCACGGGGTTCAAATGGTCGTTCGTTTAGGTAAATTTTCAATGCAATTCCCAAGAAAAGGAAAAGAGCCAATAAAACATAAAAGCTTTTTCTGTCTTTGCTTGCATGATACATAATTCCGACAAGTCCCAGTATAAAAGGTAAGAAGAAATATACGTTTCGTCCTTTGTTGTTTAAAACATCCGAAGGTAAATTGTCTTGTGAGCCTAAATGTAAATTGTCAAGGAATGTAATTCCACTTATCCAGTTCCCGTCCAGATAATCATATCTTCCTTGATTGTCGTTTTGTCTTCCAACAAAATTCCACATCAAATATCTCCAATACATATAGCCAAATTGATATTCAAACATGAAGCTGAAATTATCGGCGGTAGTAGGCTTTTCTACAATTAAATATTTGTTATAATGGTTTAAAAACGAAACATAGCCTTCATTGTCAATTTGTTTTTGAGCGTAGGCCTGTCTGAACTCGGCTATCGTTTTTTCGGTTTCATTTTTTAATTGAGCAATGGCTTTATTGTAATCTTCCTCGCTTAATTTGCTTGGGTCCAATCCGTATTGGGCTAAATCCTCTTCGTAAGGATAGTCGGGATTCATTCTGAATGCTGGAGGATTAGTAAAATTGATATAGTTTTCAATATGTTCTGTACTCCACATTCTTGGCAAAATAGTTTTTTGACTGTCATCACTATTTTGTTCTGCTTTTATATAATTGTTTACAATAACATATTTTCCAGTTTTGTAATCTCTCTCGTAATTGGGAGCTTTATCCAAATAAGGATTGTTTGGATCCAATCCTGCAAAAGTTTCAGTATATTGAGGTCCGTAAAATAATGGATTTACACCATATTGCTCTCTGTTGTAGTATGCAAGTACTTCGGCAGCATCCGATGGTTTGTTTTCGTTGATAACCGTATTTGAATTAGCACGAATTGGCAACATTAGCCAAGTTGAGAATCCAATTAGGATAAAAAGCACACATAAAATAAGGGTATTGTAATGTATTAATCCTTTTTTACGGGTGTAGTTTAATCCAAAATAAAAGAAAGCTACAAGAAGTAGTGTTACAAAGATAGTTCCCGAATTAAATGGTAGTCCCATTGAGTTAACCATGAAAACTTCGGTTTTACCAAAGAAAGCCATTGTTAACGGAAGTAATAATTTGAATATAAAAAGTAAAATAGACACAACGACAACATTGGCGATAATGAAGTTTTTTACAGTTACTACTTTATAGTTTTTGAAAAAATATAAAAATCCTATTGCAGGAATGGTCAATAGAGACATAAAGTGTACACCAAAAGACAATCCAACTACCAATGATATTAAGAGTAACCATCTGTTTCCTCTTGGAGTGTTCATCTCCTGCTCCCATCGTAATCCTAGCCATAAAAGCAAAGAGATTAATAAGGTGGCCATAGCATAAACTTCGGCTTCAACAGCATTGAACCAGAAACTATCTGAAAAGGTATAGGCTAAAGCACCAACTAATGAACTTCCTAGGATGACAATTGAATTGTTTTTGTTGATTTCGGAGTATTGACCAATTATCTTTTTTAAGATCATTGTTGATGACCAAAACATAAATAATATAGTAAAGGCACTAGAAAATACAGAAGTCATATTTACCATTAAAGCAATGTGCTCTTTATCTATGGCAAACATTGCAAAAAACGCTCCAATCATTTGGAATAATGGCGCTCCTGGTGGGTGACCAACCTCAAGTTTGGCGGCTGTAGCGATATATTCACCACAATCCCAAAAACTCATTGTGGGTTCAACAGTAAGTGTATAAGTTACTAATGCTATTGAAAAGGCAAACCAACCTGTAATTGTATTCCATTTGTTGAAATTGAATGATGTCATATACTAGTCTTCTGTTTTTTTTATATGTTTTAAAAAKTGTTACAAAGAAAATGTTTTTTTTTTTAAAGTTAAGTCGCATTATTATAATTTTATATAAAATAATCGTTTTGGCAAATGCTTTGTCTTTCAGTATTTTAATAAGATTTTGTTTTTTAAATTGGAATTTGTTTCATTTTTTTTGAATAAAAAGACAAAAAAAGTTTGCACAGCTTGGAATTTGTTTTAAATTTGCACTCGCTTAGCAGAAATGTTAGCAAGAAAGCTGGTCTATGGTGTAATGGTAACACAACTGTTTTTGGTGCAGTCTTTCTAGGTTCGAGTCCTAGTAGACCAACATAAAGCCTCTCAATCGAGAGGCTTTTTTTATGGTATTAATCGAAGTGTTTGATGTGTAAAATAACGAAGCCTCTCAAATCTGAGAGGCTTCGTTTGTAATGTCTTGTTATATTCTAAATGTTAATACAGGTCTTGTGGCGTGATTTACCAAATCTTCAGAAATGCTTCCTGTAAAGAAATGGTTAAGGCCAGTTCTTCCATGAGTGCAGAATGCGATTAAGTCGGCATCTTTTTCGTTGGAATAGTTGATGATCCCTTTTTCTATATTGCTTTCGTTGTATGTTTCAAATGAATATTCGGGCATGTCAAAATCAGCAACAAAGTCGGTTACAATCTTGCGTGCAGCTGAAGTGCTTTTGAAAGTATTCGGCGTGCAAATCATTACTAAGTTTAATTTTGATCCAAATAATTTGTTGAAATCAAGCATTTTTTGAAATGGTTTTTTGGTTTCTTTTGAAAAATCAGAAGCAAAAATGATGTTTTGGACTTTGAAATTATCTATTTTGTTTTTAATTACTAAAACAGGAGTTTCGGATTGTCTTACTACTTTTTCTGTATTAGATCCAATGATAATTTCATCAATTCCTGATGCTCCATGGGATCCCATGACAATAAGATCCATGTTGTTTTGTTTGATGTAGTTGTTTATTCCGTGGTATGCACCATCAAGTCTTATTACTTCTGTTACTTTGATTCCTTGTAGGTAAGGTCGGTTTTTAATGTTTTTTAATGTTTCTTCTGCTTTGCGTTTAAAAAGCATTACCTCTGGAATACTCGTTGCTCCGGTTAAGGCATCATTCATTTGGCCTGGTAATTCAAGCATGTGAATTAAAATGATTTCACAGTCGTTTTTTTTTGCAATTTCTGCGCCAACTTCTATTGCTTCATCAGCATATTTAGAAAAGTCAGTTGGGATTAGAATTCTTTTCATGGTGTTTGGGGTTTAATTTATTCAGTAAAACTGTGCTAATTTAATAGATTAAAGATATAAATTTTTTTAATAGTAATCAATTTTTTTGATTTATAAAAAAACACTATCTTTGCACCGTTATTTATTAAAACTTAAATAATGAGGGGACTAATGTCCCCTCTTTTTATAAAGATATGACATTTAAAGAAAAAGTAAAGCAAGTATTAGAAGAGGCTCTTCTTGAAAAACCATCTATTTTTTTAATTGACTTGGCCATAACGGACAGTTTTAAAATTATTATTGGGATTGATGGGGATAATGGCGTGGTTTTGCAGGATTGTATTGATATAAGTCGTGCTGTTGAGAATAATTTAGATAGAGAAGAACAGGATTACTCTTTGGAAGTAGCTTCTGTAGGAGTCGGTTCTCCTTTAAAATTGGTTAGACAGTATAAAAAAAATATCGGTAGAACATTAATTGTTAAGACGAATACCGAAAATATTGAAGCAGAATTAGTTGAAGCTAATGATCTTTTTATAATTTTGTCTTGGAAAGCTAGAGAACCGAAAAAAATTGGTAAAGGAAAAGAGACGGTTCAAAAAGAACAACAAATACCTTACTCAGATATTAAAGAAGCAATTGTTACAGTAACATTTTAATTAAAGAATTCGCATGGAAAATTTAGCATTAATCGATTCATTTTCAGAGTTTAAAGATGATAAACTTATTGATCGTGTAACGCTTATGGCAATTTTGGAAGATGTATTTAGAAATGCATTGAAGAAAAAATACGGTTCAGATGATAATTTCGATATCATTATAAATCCTGATAAAGGAGATATGGAGATTTGGAGAAGAAGAGTAATCGTTGCCGACGAGGATTTGGATTTTGAAAATGAAGAAATAACATTAACTGAAGCTAGAAAAATTGAGGCCGATTTTGAAATTGGTGAAGAGGTTTCTGAAGAAGTTAAATTGATAGATTTGGGTAGAAGAGCGATATTAGCTTTAAGACAAAATTTAATTTCAAAAATACACGAACACGATAATACCAATCTTTACAAACAATTTAAAGATATTATTGGAGATATTTATACTGCGGAAGTGCATCATGTACGTCCAAGAGTTGTAATTTTGGTGGATGATGACGGAAATGAAATCATTTTGCCAAAAGAAAAACAAATTCCTTCAGATTTCTTCCGTAAAGGAGATAATGTGAGAGGTATAATTGAAAGCGTTGAATTAAAAGGGAATAAACCTCAGATTATTATGTCTAGAACTTCAGATAAGTTCTTGGAGAAATTGTTTGAACAAGAAATTCCAGAAGTTTTTGACGGTTTGATTATGGTTAAAAATGTAGTGAGAATCCCTGGTGAAAAAGCAAAAGTAGCTGTAGATTCTTATGATGATCGTATTGATCCAGTTGGAGCTTGTGTAGGTATGAAAGGATCTCGTATTCATGGAATCGTTCGTGAATTAGGAAATGAAAATATTGATGTAATCAATTATACTAGCAATGTTCAATTGTATATTACTAGAGCATTGAGTCCTGCTAAAGTTTCTTCAATCAAAATTAATGAAGAAACAAAAAGAGCTGAAGTGTTTTTGAAATTGGAAGAAGTTTCTAAAGCAATCGGTAGAGGAGGTCATAATATTCGTTTAGCTGGTTTGTTGACTGGTTATGAGTTGGATGTAATACGTGAGGGTGATGTAGCTGGAGCAATTGCAGATGATGACGATGTTGAATTGACTGAGTTCTCAGATGAGATAGAAGAGTGGGTAATTGAAGAATTTGCAAAAATTGGTTTGGATACTGCGAAAAGTATTTTGAAACATGATGTAGAAGATTTAGTTAGAAGAACCGACCTAGAAGAGGAAACGATTTTAGATGTAATGAGAATATTAAATGAAGAGTTTGATAGTTAACATGCTATTAATTCCTCATATAAAATAAATTTCTATTTTTATTATAAAAAAGTAGAACAACGAATAAGGTAAAAATAAAAAGGTTTTATGTCTGAAGAGAGAATTATTAGAATAAACAAGGTTTTAAGGGAATTAAATATTTCGTTAGAAAGAGCTGTGGATTATCTAAAAGATAAGGGTATTGCTATTGAATCAAACCCAAACACAAAAATTTCTGAGCAGGAATTTAATATCCTACAAAGTCAGTTTGCAGGCGACAAGGGGAATAAAGAGGCTTCTAAGGAAGTAGGTGAGGAGAAGAGAAAAGAAAAAGAAGCTTTGCGTATTGAGCGTGAAAAAGAAGTTGAAGACAAACGTAAATTAGAAGAAGACCGTTTGAAACAACAAGAGGTTATAAAAGCTAGAGCTGTTTTGTCAGGACCAATACAAGTTGGTAAAATTGATCTTAATCCTAAAAAGCCTACTACTGCTCCAGATCCTGTTGTTGCTGAAAAAGTAATTGCTCCTAAAGAGGTAGTTCCAGAAGACAAGCCTGTTGTAAAAGAAGAAGTTAAAAAAGAAATTGTCGAAAATGTTGTAAAAACTGAAGCGCCAGTTGAAAAAATTATAAAAGAGATTCCTAGTTCTGAGGTAAAAGATAAGCCAAAGTTTAAGGAAGTTAAGAATGTTGAGAAAGCAGAAGCGGTAACAGAGAAAAAAGCTGAAGCTACTTCAGGTGAAACTCCGGTTGAAGAATCAATTACAACTCAATATCAAAAACTTTCTGGTGCAACTTTGACGGGGCAAGTTATTGATTTGTCTCAATTCAATAAGCCTAAAAAGAAAAAGGAAGATCCAAAAATTACGCCTAATAAGCCTGGTGCTCCTGGGGCAGCTGGTGCTAATAATGCGAATAAAAATAAACGCAAAAGAATTGCTCCAAAGCCTGGTGCGCCTAGACCACCTGCTACTCCTGGAGTTCCTGGAGCGCCAAATCCAAACAAAATCACTCCGAATACAGGAGGTGGAGGTTTCAATGCAAGTAGAAGTGCAAGACCAGGATTTGTAAAAGGAAACCGACCTGCAATTGTTGCAAAAGTTGAGCCAACTGAGGAAGAGGTTAAAAATCAAATCCGTGAAACTTTGGAGAAACTTCAAGGTAAAGGTGGTAAATCGAAAGCAGCAAAATACAGAAGAGATAAAAGAGATACACACCGTCAGAAATCTGATGATGAGCAAAGAGCTTTAGACGAAGGAAGTAAAACAATTAAAGTTACGGAGTTTGTTACTGTAGGTGAAATTGCAATTATGATGGATGTGCCAATTACTAAAGTGATTGGAACTTGTATGTCACTTGGTATTATGGTTACCATGAACCAACGTTTGGATGCAGAGACATTAACTATTGTTGCAGACGAATTCGGTTATGATGTTGAGTTTATTACAGTAGATATCGAAGAAGCTATTCAAGTTGTCGAAGACAAAGAAGAAGATTTGGTATTCAGAGCTCCTATTGTTACTGTAATGGGTYACGTCGATCACGGTAAAACATCTTTGCTGGATTATATCCGTAAAGAAAATGTTATCGCTGGTGAATCTGGAGGAATTACACAACACATTGGTGCCTACGGAGTGACTTTGGATAACGGTCAAAAAATCGCATTTTTAGATACACCTGGTCACGAAGCCTTTACTGCGATGCGTGCTCGTGGTGCTCAAGTTACGGATATAGCAATTATTGTGATTGCAGCGGATGATGATATCATGCCACAAACCAAAGAGGCGATTTCTCATGCACAAGCAGCAGGAGTTCCTATTATTTTTGCAATCAATAAAATTGATAAACCAAATGCTAATCCTGAAAAAGTAAAAGAAAGATTGGCGGGTATGAACCTTTTGGTAGAAGATTGGGGTGGAAAAATTCAATCTCATGATATCTCTGCAAAAGTGGGTACAGGTGTTAAAGAGTTGTTAGAAAAAGTATTATTAGAAGCTGAGATTTTAGATTTGAAATCGAATCCAAATAAAGCGGCTCAAGGAACAGTTGTTGAAGCTTTCTTGGATAAAGGAAAAGGATATGTTTCTACTATATTAGTTCAACATGGTACTCTTAAAATTGGAGACTATATGTTGGCTGGAAAACACCATGGTAAAATTAAGGCTATGCATGATGAGAGAGGTAATATAGTTACTGTTGCAGGTCCTTCGACTCCAGTTTCTGTTTTGGGTCTTGATGGTGCAGCTACTGCCGGTGATAAATTCAATATTTTTGAAGACGAAAAAGAAGCAAAACAAATTGCTGCTAAACGTTCTCAATTAATGCGTGAACAATCTGTACGTACACAAAGACATATTACATTAGATGAAATTGGACGTAGAATTGCATTGGGTCAATTTAAAGAATTGAACATTATCCTTAAAGGGGATGTGGATGGTTCTGTTGAAGCATTATCTGATTCGTTCTCTAAATTATCTACTGAAGAAATTCAAATTAATATTATACATAAAGGAGTTGGTGCGATTACAGAAACTGACGTAATGTTGGCTTCTGCTTCTGATGCAATCATTATCGGATTTAATGTTCGTCCTGCTGGAAATGCTAGACAATTGGCTGATAAAGAAGAAATCGATATTCGTTATTACTCTATTATCTATGCTGCTATTGATGACTTGAAAGATGCAATGGAAGGAATGTTAGCTCCTGAAATGAAAGAAGAAGTACTTGGTACTGCTGAGATCAGAGAGATATTCAAAATTTCTAAAGTTGGTTCTATCGCAGGGTGTATGGTTATGGATGGTAAAATTGCAAAAAATGCCAAAATCAGAATCATTAGAGATGGAGTTGTTGTATTCACAGGTGAATTACTTGCATTGAAACGTTTCAAAGACGATGTGAAAGAAGTTGCTAAAGGATATGATTGTGGTATTCAAATAAAAGGATACAATGATATCGAAGAAAGAGATGTTATTGAAGCATACCATGAAGTAGCAATCAAAAAGAAATTGAAATAAGATTTCATAGTTCTATAATTTAAAATCCCAATTCGTTGGGATTTTTTTGTTTACATAATGATGGTTTATTATTTGGTAATTTTAAAAATTGCTAATAAACTGAAGTCATAGTATTAATTTTGGAAGCAGAAACATTTGGCTTATTTGTTAATATTGTCCCGTTTTTCGTTGTAATCTTTTGTGCCGAACACCGGCACAAAAGGATTTCCACTTCAACCAGGGCTAAAAGGTGATATTTTGCTTTTTGCCAATCATCTGAAATGGGAAAACAGTAACAATCATACTCAGGTTAAAATATTAAATAGTATATGAAAAGAATTGGGATTCTTGGCGCAATGCCAGAAGAGATAAACGGTATTGTCTCTTTGTTGAAAGACAAAACAGAAGTTGTGAAGGGAATGCGTACCTATTATTTAGGGACAATAAATGATGTGGAAGTTGTAGTGGTGTTTTCTCGTTGGGGTAAAGTAGCATCCGCAACCACAGTTACGCATTTAATTGTTGAATTTGGAATAACTCAATTGTTTTTTACTGGAGTGGCAGGTGCGATTAATACAGATTTAAATATAGGTGATATTGTAGTAGCTAGTAGTTTAATTCAACATGATTTGGATGCACGTCCTATAATGAATAGGTTTGAAATCCCTTTATTGGGGAAAACAATACTTTGCCCTCCAAAAGAGATGTTGGTTGTGGCTATAGAAAATATCCAAGAATTGGTAAGAGCTGAAAGTTTGATTCATTTGCTTTCGTTAAAACAAAGAGAGAAGTTTTCTTTGTCGAATCCAAAAATGGTTGTTGGTCAAATTGCCAGTGGAGATCGTTTTTTTGCAAGTCATGAAGATAAAGAAAATCTTTTAGCAATACTCCCAGAGGTTTTATGTGTTGAGATGGAAGGTGCTGCAGTCGCACAAGTCTGTTTTGAATACAATATTCCTTATGTTATAATTCGAACTATTTCAGATGAGGCAAATCATAATTCTGTGGTAGATTTTAAAGAATTTGTATCCCAAGTAGCTTCTCGGTTTGGAGTTGAGATAATTAAAAAACTATTAAAAAAATAGCCCTGAAAAGGGCTGTTTTTTGTTAGAAATATTATTTGCTTGGTTTTATTAAAAACACATTTTTATATTTCTTTTGAATGTCAACAAGATTTCTTTCAGCTTCCATTCTGGTTCTAAAATTACCAACCCAGACTTTATAATTTGGAGTGTTGAAAATAATTGTCCCATCTGTGTTTTTGAATTCTTGACGAAATTCGGTTAAGGTTTTTTTGGCTCCCTCGCTGGCTCCATTGAAAATTTGGATTTTGTAACGATCGGAATAGGACAAATTAGTATTAGATTTTCTTTTTTCATTCAATAATTGCTCGAATTTAGGGTCTTGATTTACACTTAAATTAGTGTTTTGAGCTGCTATTTTGTTCGTTGTTGTGAAAAATAAAGTAAATAGCAACAATGCTTTAAGGGTTCTTAAAAATCTCATAATCTGATTATTTATTTTACAAAAATAGTTTTTTAACAGGAAATCGTAATAGTTTTGTTATTTAGATTTGATATAAATTATAATTAAGATTATTTTAAGGTTTTGAGAATAGTTCTTAAGTCGTATTTTTGTGCAAGTTTTTAAATAAGGTTCGTTTTGTTTTCTATTTTTTGTAGTTAGCAAGCGGACAATTTTTTAGTAGATAATCAATATATTAATATGAAAAAGGTGGGTAACCATAATTCGAATTCAAGGAAATTATTTTTAAGCTTAGCATTGATGTTGAGTATTTCCGTAGCTTCATTTGCTCAGGATGCAGCTCCGGTTGCAGCTGCTGCAACTACAGCAGCTCCAGCGGCGAGTTCTGGAGGTGATGCTGCAAAAGGTAAAGAGCTTTTTAATGCCAATTGTGCAGCATGTCACAAGTTAGATGCAAAATCTACGGGTCCAGCTCTTAGAGATGTAATTTCAAGACATGAAATTTCTTGGATTTATAAGTGGGTTCACAATAGTTCAGATTTAATTAAATCTGGTGATGCTGCTGCTGTCAAGGTTTTTGAGGCGAACAATAAAATTCCAATGACTTCATTTCCTCAGTTGGCTGAGGCAGATATTGATAATATTATTGCTTATACTTCTGAGCCAAAAGCTGCTGCTCCTGCCGCTGCTGCTGGTACTTCTGCTGCTGTTCCTGGTACAGTTCAAGAAGAGGGTATTTCTAATAATGTGATATTAGGAGCTTTGTCATTAGTAATGGCAATACTTATCGTGATGTTGGTTTTGGTTAACAATGTCTTAAGAAAAGTAGCTGCTGCAAATGGAATTGAAGTAGTTGCAAAAGAGCCTACTTTACCTATTTGGAAAGCTTTTGTTAAAAATCAATTTTTAGTTTTGGTTTCTGCTATATTCTTATTGCTTTCGGGGGCTTATTTAGTATATGGGTTTTTAATGCAGGTTGGTGTGGATCAAAACTATGAACCAATTCAGCCAATACACTATTCTCACAGAATACATGCTGGTGATAATGAAATCAACTGTAAATATTGTCACTCTGCTTCTCGTGTTAGTAAAACTGCAGGTATTCCTTCTTTGAATGTTTGTATGAACTGTCATAAAAGTATTAGTGAAGTTGCTGAAACTACTGCTACTCCAGAATACAGCAAGGCTTTTTATGATGAGCAAATCCAAAAATTATATAAAGCTGTTGGTTGGGATGCTACTTCTCAGTCTTATACAGGTAAAACTGAACCAGTGAAATGGGTTCGTATTCATAATTTACCTGACTTCGTTTATTTTAATCACTCACAACACGTTACTGTTGCTGGTATTGAGTGCCAAACATGTCATGGTCCTGTTCAGGAGTTTGAAATAATGAAACAATTCTCTCCTCTAACAATGGGATGGTGTGTGAATTGCCATAGAAAAACTGATGTTAAAATGGAAGGTAATGAGTATTACAAAAAAATACACGAAGAGCTTTCTAGAAAATATGGTGTAGATAAACTAACTGCTGCTCAAATGGGTGGATTAGAATGTGGTAAATGTCACTACTAAGGATTTAATATTTTGTTTCTTGGTTTATTCGATCAAGTGATTAAAAATTAAATGATACAACTAAAAAAAATTATTAAGATTAATATTTATATATAATATGTCATCAAACAAAAAATACTGGAAAAGTGTTGAAGAACTAGACGGAAATAGTTCTATTGTTGAGGCGCTTAGAAATAACGAATTTGTTGAAGAGATTCCTACAGATGAATTTTTAGGAAATGAGGCAGCTTTGTCTTCTTCTTCAACTACACGTCGTGACTTTTTAAAGTACGTTGGTTTTAGTACAGCGGCAGCTTCTCTAGCTGCGTGCGAAGGTCCTGTGCATTTGTCAATTCCTTATGTGCTACAACCAGAACAAATTATTCCTGGAGTAGCAGATTATTATGCAACTTCGGTTTTTGATGGATTTGATTTCGCAAACCTTTTGGTAAAAACACGTGAAGGTCGTCCAATTAAAATAGATAATAACACTATTGCTGGAGCTAAGTTTGCAGCTAATGCTAGAATTCATGGTTCTATATTGTCATTATATGATAATATGCGTTTGAAAGAGCCTAAACTAGATGCTAAAAATGCTTCTTGGTCTGCAGTTGATTCAAAAATCAAATCTAGTATTGTTGATGCTAAAGCAAAAGGTGGTCAAGTAGTATTTTTGACAAATACATTGGCAAGTCCTTCTACTGAAAAACTAATTGCTGATTTCATTGGAAAGAATCCTAATGCAAAACATGTAATATATGATGCTGTTTCTTCTTCAGAAGCTTTAGATGCTTTTGAAACTGTTTATGGAGAAAGAGCTTTAGTAGATTATGATTTTTCTAAAGCTTCAGTTATTGTTTCTGTTGGAGCTGATTTCCTTGGAGATTGGCAAGGTGGAGGATATGACTCAGGTTATGCTAAAGGTAGAATTCCTTCTGGAGCTGTTGGAAAGAAAACAATATCAAAACACGTACAATTAGAGTCTAATATGACTTTATCTGGTGCTGCTGCTGATAAGCGTGTTGCTATGTCGACTGCTAATCAAAAACAAGCATTAGTTCAAATATATAATGTTGTTACTGGATTATCTATTTCTACTTCATTAGATGCTGCTTTTAAAGCAGATGTAATTAAAGCAGCTCAACAATTGAAAGCTGCAGGGTCTAAGGGAGTTTTAGTTTCTGGTATTCAAGATAAAAATGCTCAATTATTAGTTCTTGCTATTAATCAAGTTTTGGCTAGTGAAGCTTTTGCTACTTCTGGAACTAGACAAATCCGTAAAGGATCTAATGAGAAAGTTGCTCAATTAGTAAAAGACATGAATGCTGGAAGTGTTCATACTTTGATTATGAGCGGTGTTAATCCAGTTTATACTTTAGCTGACAGCAAGTCATTTGTTGAAGGATTGAAAAAAGTAAAAACTTCTGTTTCATTATCATTAAAAGAAGACGAAACTGCTTCATTGTCAACAATTGCTGCTCCAGTTCCTCATTATTTGGAAGCTTGGGGAGATTTAGCTTTGACAAAAGGAACTTATAGTATCACTCAACCTACTATTCGTCCATTATTTAATACAAAACAATTTCAAGATATTTTATTGTCTATTAACGGTATTCCTGGAACTTATTATGATTATTTGAAAGCGTTTTCGTCTTCAGTAATTGCGGGTTCATCTTGGAATAAAGTTTTGCATGATGGTGTTTATGTAGGTGTTATACCAACATCAGCTGCAGGTACTGCTGATTACAATGGTGCTGCAAATGCATTAGCTCAAGCGAAATCTACTGGTGTTGAATTAGTATTGTATACTAAAACAGGAATGGGAGATGGTCAACAAGCTAATAATCCTTGGTTGCAAGAATTTCCAGATCCATTGACAAGAGTATCTTGGGATAATTATGTTACTGTTTCTAATGCTGATGCTAAGAAATGGGGATTAACAAATGAAATTGTTGCTAATGGAGGATTAAATGGTAGCTATGTTACTTTGACTGCTAATGGCGTAAAACTTGAAAATGTTCCTGTAATTGTTCAACCAGGTCAAGCTGTTGGAACTGTAGGTATGGCTTTAGGTTATGGCCGTAAAGCAGCTTTAAAAGAAGAAATGCAAGTAGGTATTAATGCTTACGCCTTATATAGTGGATTTAATAATGTACAATCTGTTTCTATTGTGAAGGCAGACGGTGAACACGAATTTGCTTGTGTTCAAGGTCAAAAAACATTAATGGGAAGAGGAGATATCATTAAAGAAACTACTCTTGAAATTTTTAATACTAAAGATGCTGAAATTTGGAATGAAAAACCAATGGTTTCTTTAGATCACAAAGAAGTTGAAGCTACTTCAGTAGATTTATGGGGTTCATTTGATCGTTCTACAGGACATCACTTTAATCTTTCTATAGATTTGAATGCTTGTACTGGATGTGGGGCTTGTGTAATTGCATGTCATGCTGAGAATAACGTTCCTGTAGTTGGTAAATCTGAAGTAAGAAGAAGTAGAGATATGCACTGGTTGCGTATTGACAGATATTATTCTTCTGAAAGTACTTTTGCTGGGGATGATGAAAGAAAAGATAATATCGCTGGTTTGTCTAGTTCATTGTCTACTTTTAATGAAATGGAAAAAGCAGGAGATAATCCACAAGTTTCTTTCCAACCTGTAATGTGTCAACATTGTAATCACGCTCCTTGTGAGACTGTTTGTCCTGTTGCAGCAACTTCACACGGCCGTCAAGGTCAAAATCAAATGGCTTATAACAGATGTGTTGGTACTCGTTACTGTGCTAACAACTGTCCTTATAAAGTACGTCGTTTCAACTGGTTCTTATACAACAAAAACAGTCAATTTGATTATCATATGAATGATGATTTAGGACGTATGGTTTTAAATCCAGATGTTAACGTTCGTTCTCGTGGAGTAATGGAAAAATGTTCAATGTGTATTCAAATGACACAAGCAACAATTTTGAAAGCTAAAAATGAAGGAAGAACAATAAAAGATGGTGAATTCCAAACTGCTTGTTCAAATGCTTGTTCTACTGGAGCAATGATATTTGGAGATGTAAATGATAAAGAGTCAGCTGTTACTAAATTGGCAGAAGACGAAAGAAGTTATCATTTATTGGAGCATGTTGGAACAAAACCAAATGTTGTATACCACGTTAAAGTTAGAAATACCTAGTACAAAAATTATTAATTAAGAATCAAATAAAGGATTATGTCGTCTCACTACGAAGCAGCCATTAGAAAACCCTTAGTTATAGGTGATAAATCTTATCACGATATAACTGTTGATGTAGCAGCACCTATCGAAGGTAAAGCAAACAAACAATGGTGGATTGTATTTACAATTGCATTAACAGCGTTCCTTTGGGGAATGGGCTGTATTATATACACAGTGTCCACAGGTATTGGTACTTGGGGATTAAATAAAACTGTTGGATGGGCTTGGGATATTACTAACTTCGTTTGGTGGGTTGGTATTGGTCACGCAGGAACTCTTATCTCTGCAGTACTTTTATTATTCCGTCAACGATGGAGAATGGCTATTAACCGTTCTGCAGAGGCAATGACAATTTTCTCTGTAATCCAAGCGGGTTTATTTCCAATTATACACATGGGACGTCCTTGGTTAGCGTATTGGGTATTACCAATTCCAAATCAGTTTGGATCTCTTTGGGTGAATTTTAACTCACCATTACTTTGGGATGTATTCGCTATTTCAACTTATCTTTCAGTATCATTGGTTTTCTGGTGGACTGGATTGTTGCCTGACTTTGCAATGTTACGTGATAGAGCTATCACACCTTTCAATAAAAGAGTATATTCTATCCTAAGTTTTGGATGGAGTGGTAGAGCTAAAGATTGGCAACGTTTTGAAGAGGTTTCATTAGTTCTTGCAGGTTTGGCTACTCCACTTGTACTTTCTGTGCATACTATTGTATCGATGGACTTTGCTACATCTGTGATTCCAGGATGGCATACTACAATTTTCCCTCCATACTTCGTTGCTGGAGCGGTTTTCTCTGGATTTGCAATGGTAAACACCTTGCTTATCATTATGAGAAAAGTTTCTAATCTTGAAGCTTATATTACTATTCAACACATCGAATTGATGAACATTGTAATCATGATTACTGGTTCTATCGTAGGTGTTGCTTATATTACTGAGTTATTTATTGCTTGGTATTCTGGAGTAGAATATGAGCAATATGCTTTCTTGAACAGAGCAACTGGACCTTATGCTTGGGCATATTGGGCTATGATGACATGTAACGTGTTCTCTCCACAATTTATGTGGTTCAAAAAATTAAGAACAAGTATTATGTTTTCTTTTATAATTTCAATTGTTGTAAACATTGGAATGTGGTTTGAAAGATTTGTAATTATCGTAACTTCATTACATAGAGATTATTTACCATCTTCATGGACTATGTTCTCTCCAACATTTGTTGATATTGGAATTTTTATCGGAACAATAGGTTTCTTCTTTGTGTTATTCTTATTGTACGCAAGAACATTCCCTGTTATTGCTCAAGCCGAGGTTAAAACAATATTGAAAGCTACAGGAGAACATTATATTAAAGAAAGAGAAGCTAATAAACATTCACATCATGAGTAATAAAGTTATATACGCCATTTATAATGACGATGATATTTTGATGGATGCCGTAAAAAAGACACGTGCAGCTCATCACCATATTGAAGAAGTATTTACGCCTTTCCCAGTTCACGGATTGGACAAAGCAATGGGACTTGCACCTACACGTTTAGCAATATGTGCTTTTATCTATGGCTTGTGCGGTTTGTCTTTTGGTACTTGGATGATGAATTATATTATGATTCAAGACTGGCCTCAAGATATTGGTGGTAAACCAAGTTTTAGTTATATTGATAATATGCCTGCTTTTGTGCCTATTATGTTTGAAGAAACGGTATTTTTTGCTGCTCACTTAATGGTAATTACTTTTTATATGAGAAGTAGATTATGGCCATTTAAAGAGGCTGAAAATCCTGATGTTAGAACTACTGATGATCACTTTTTGATGGAAGTAGCGGTTAACAATAATGAAGAAGAACTTGTTTCTTTCTTTGAAGGTACTGGTGCGGTAGAAGTTAAAGTAATTGAAAAGCATTAATTGTAGATATGAAAAGTTTATATAAAATAACACTTGTATTGGGTTTAATGATAATAGTCTCGTCATGTCATAGTAATGATAAGCCTAATTATCAATACATGCCTAATATGTATGAGGCAGTGAGTGGTGAAACTTATGCTCCAGCTCCAGTTGATGTATTTAAAAACGGTAAAGAAGGTCAACTTCCACCTGTTGGTTCAATAAATAGAGGTTTTGAGCCTTTTGAATATGAGCATACGCCTGAAGGATATGCGTTAGCTAAAGCTAATTTGAAATCTCCTTTAGATTCATTAGACAGAAATTCAGGTAAAGGAAAAGAGCTTTTTGAAATTTATTGTATTAGCTGTCATGGTGCTGCTGGTGATGGTAAAGGAAAATTAGTTGAAAGAGAAAAATTTCTAGGTGTTCCTAATTACAAAGACAGAGAAATTACTGAAGGAAGTATTTTTTATGTTGAAACTTATGGCTTAAATGCTATGGGCTCACATGCTAATCAAATGAGTGCACACGAACGTTGGTTAGTTGCTGACTATGTTCTTGAACTAAAAGCACAATAATAATTGTTGAACAAACTGATCGTAATAGATATGTATACATTTTCAAGTAAATTAAAAACTTTTTCTTTCGTCTTAATGGCTGTTGGTCTTTTAGGAATTGGATATGGTTTTTTAACTGCACCTAAAGATATTCAAGATGTTGAAAAAATACTTGCTGCTGATGCTCATGGTAGTCATCATGAAGCAAGTAGTGAATCTGAAGGAGCTCACGCAGTTTCTGCTGAAGCAAAAGTGAAAGCTGAAGCGGAACATACAGAACATTTAACTCATGTTTTGCATCAATTAGAGAACAAACCATGGTCTGCATTATATGTAGCATGTATTTTCTTTATGTTACTTTCTTTGGGAACATTGGTTTTTTATGGTATTCAACAAGTAGCACAAGCAGGTTGGTCTCCAGTACTTTTTAGAGTAATGCAAGGAATTACGGCCTACTTACCTGTGGGATCTGTTATTTTCTTCATCTTTTTAATTTTATGTGGCTTACATTTTAATCATTTGTTTATATGGTTAGATCCTGAAGTTGTTGCTCATGATAAAATTATTGCTAATAAATCTGGTTATTTAAATTTTCCATTTTGGATTGTTAGAGCAGCAGTATTTTTAGCTGGTTGGAATGCTTACCGTTATTTCTCTAGAAAAAATTGTTTAGCTCAAGATGAATCAGATGACAATAGTTTTTACAAAAAGAATTTTAACATATCAGCTATGTTCTTAGTATTCTTTATTGTTTCAGAATCTATTATGTCTTGGGATTGGATTATGTCTTTAGATCCACACTGGTCTAGTACACTTTTTGGATGGTATGTATTTGCTAGTTTCTTTGTAAGTGGTATTACTATGATTGCTATGGTGACTGTTTATCTAAAATCTAGAGGTTATTTAGAAAATGTAAATACAAGTCATATCCATGATTTAGCTAAGTTTATGTTTGGAATCAGTGTGTTTTGGACTTACTTATGGTTTTCTCAATTTATGTTAATTTGGTATGCTAATATACCTGAAGAGATTACTTATTTTGTAATGAGAATTCAAGTTTATAATTTGCCTTTCTTTGGCGCTGTTGTTATGAATTTCTTGTTCCCAGTTTTAATTTTGATTAATACTGATTTCAAAAGAATCACTTGGATTTTAGTTATGGCTGGTATTGTAATTTTATTAGGTCATTATATTGACTTCTTTAATATGATTATGCCTGGTACCGTTGGTGGTAGCTGGTTTATTGGTGTTTCAGAAATTGCATCGGTTTTATTCTTTCTTGGATTATTTATTTTTGTTGTCTTCTCAGCATTAACTAAAGCTCCTTTGTTACCAAAAAGAAATCCATATATAGAAGAGAGTAAACATTTTCATTATTAATATTTAAAGAGATAAACAGATGACAAGTTTGTTGGTAATTATAGTTTTAGTTTTATTGGCTGTTGCTGTTTGGCAATTGACGAAAATATTCGATTTAACGCAAGTTGCTTCGACTTCGGACAATTCTCAAGTTGCAAACGATGACGATAACAATGTACAAGGATATTTAATGTTTGGTTTTTTGGCCTTCATTTATATCTTTACAATATATGGTGTTTACACATGGGGACCATTAGTTCTTCATACTCCTGCATCTGAACATGGTGCTTTGATTGATAACCTAATGAATATCACATGGGTGTTGATTTTTACTGTTCAAGCAATTACTCAAGTACTATTGCATTACTTTGCTTTTAAGTATAGAGGTAATAAGGATAAAAGAGCCTTGTATTTTGCAGATAATAATAAATTAGAAGCAATTTGGAGTGTAATTCCTGCTGTTGTTTTGGCTGGTTTGATTCTTTATGGTCTTTATGCATGGACAAATATCATGTTTATTGATGAGGATGAGGATACAGTAGTTGTTGAGTTATATGCTCAGCAATTTAAATGGACTGCAAGATATGCTGGAGCTGATAATGTTTTAGGGAAAGCAAATGTTAGATTAATTGAAGGAGTTAATACTCTTGGAGTTGATTTGTCTGATCCATATGCACAAGATGATATTGTGGTATCAGAATTACATATACCTAAAGGTAAAAAAATTCACTTCAAGATGAGATCTCAAGATGTATTGCATTCAGCATACTTCCCTTATTTTAGAGCTCAAATGAACTGTGTACCAGGTATGGTTACTGAGTTCGCTTTTACTCCAATATATACTACAGCCGAATATCAAGCTTTGCCTTATATGGTTGAGAAAGTTGCTAATATTAATGCTATTAGAGCTAAAAAAAGTTTAGAATTAGTGGCTAAAGGAGAGACTGGCTTAGATCCTTACACTTTTGAATATTTGTTATTATGTAACAAGATTTGTGGAGCTTCTCACTATAATATGCAAATGAAAGTTGTAGTTGATACTCCTGAGGATTATAAAAAATGGTTGAGTGAAAAAACTGCTTTGGTTAGTGAAGTAAAAGCTTCTAAAGCTGAACCAGCTGCTCCAGATGCAGCTCCAACTAAAGATTCAACTCTTGCAAAAGATAGTGCAGCTGTTGCGAAAATAGCTATGAAATAATTATTAAGAAAATTTAAAGGATAAATATATGTCAGCAGAAGGTCACGATCACGGACACGATCACGAACACGAACACCACCATAAGGACACATTCATTACCAAATATATTTTTAGTATTGATCACAAAATGATTGCCAAACAATACCTACTTACAGGTATTATTATGGGAGTTATAGGTGTTGGTATGTCTATGCTTTTTAGAATGCAATTAGCTTGGCCAGAAGAATCTTTTAAGATTTTTAATATATTACTTGGAGACAAATGGGCTCCAAACGGAGTAATGGCAAACGATATTTACCTTTCATTAGTTACTATACATGGAACTATAATGGTATTCTTTGTTCTTACTGCAGGATTAAGTGGTACGTTTAGTAACTTATTGATACCATTACAAATTGGGGCAAGAGATATGGCATCAGGATTCATGAATATGATTTCCTATTGGTTGTTCTTTTTATCTAGTGTATTAATGGTTTGTTCATTATTTGTTGAGTCAGGACCTGCTAATGCTGGTTGGACAATTTATCCACCTTTAAGTGCACTTCCTCAGGCTATATCTGGTTCTGGTGCGGGTATGACTTTATGGTTAGTTTCTATGGCAATTTTCATCGCATCTTCATTAATGGGATCTTTGAACTATGTTGTAACTGTAATTAACTTAAGAACAAAAGGAATGTCTATGACAAGATTGCCACTTACTATTTGGGCTTTCTTTGTAACTGCAATTATTGGTATTGTTTCTTTCCCTGTTTTATTGTCAGCGGCATTATTGTTGATTTTTGACAGAAGTTTTGGTACTTCTTTCTTCCTATCTGATATTTATATCGCTGGTGAAGTTTTACATTATCAAGGTGGTTCTCCAGTTCTTTTTGAGCACTTGTTCTGGTTCTTAGGTCACCCTGAAGTATATATTGTGATCTTACCTGCATTAGGGATTACTTCTGAAATTATTGCTACAAACTCTCGTAAACCAATCTTTGGTTATAGAGCGATGATTATGTCAATTATTGCAATTGCATTTTTATCTACAATTGTTTGGGGACACCATATGTTTATTTCTGGGATGAATCCATTCTTGGGATCTGTATTTACCTTTACTACATTGTTGATTGCAATTCCATCTGCAGTAAAAGCATTTAATTATATTACAACACTTTGGAAAGGAAATCTTCAAATGAATCCTGCAATGTTGTTTTCTATTGGTTTGGTTTCTACTTTCATTACTGGAGGTTTAACTGGAATCATTCTTGGAGATAGTACATTAGATATTAATGTTCATGATACTTATTTCGTAGTAGCTCACTTCCACTTAGTAATGGGTATATCTGCTCTTTATGGAATGTTTGCTGGAATATATCACTGGTATCCAAAAATGTTCGGAAGAATGTTGAACAAAAATTTAGGTTATGTTCACTTTTGGGTAACTGCAATCTGTGCTTATGGAGTATTCTTCCCAATGCACTTTATTGGATTAGCTGGTTTACCTAGACGTTATTATACTAATACAAACTTCCCATTATTTGATGATTTGCAAAATGTAAACGTATTGATTACAACATTTGCTTTGATTGGTGGGGCTTTCCAATTAGTATTTTTATATAACTTCTTTAGTAGTATTTTCTACGGTAAAAAAGCAGTTCAAAATCCATGGAAATCTAATACTTTAGAATGGACTACACCTGTAGAGCATATGCACGGTAACTGGCCAGGAGAAATTCCTCACGTACACCGTTGGCCTTATGATTACAGTAATCCTGCTCACGAAGAGGATTTTGTACCACAGACAGTTCCAATGAAAGAAGGAGAAGTAGTTTTACATCACTAAAATTTCAAAATCATATAAATGCCTTTCATTATTGAGAGGCATTTTTTTATATACAATGATTACTTTTTTTATCTTTATCGCATGAATGAAAACTTAGATCCAACAAATAATAATTTCAGTTCTGAAGAACTAGATATCGAAAAAAGATTGAGACCCTTGTCTTTTGATGATTTTGCTGGTCAGGATCAAGTATTGGAAAATCTTAAGGTTTTTGTTGCCGCTGCCAATCAAAGGAAAGAAGCTCTTGATCATACTCTTTTTCATGGACCTCCAGGTTTAGGTAAAACTACTTTGGCTAATATTTTAGCTAATGAATTAGAAGTAGGTATCAAAATTACTTCTGGGCCTGTTTTGGATAAGCCTGGTGATTTGGCAGGATTGCTTACAAATCTTGAAGAAAGGGATGTTCTGTTTATAGACGAGATACATCGTCTGAGCCCGATAGTTGAAGAGTACTTGTATTCGGCGATGGAAGATTTTAAGATTGATATTATGATCGAATCGGGTCCAAATGCGAGGACAGTCCAGATCAATTTGAATCCATTTACACTTATTGGAGCTACTACTCGTTCGGGTCTTTTAACCGCTCCAATGCGTGCCCGTTTTGGTATTTCTTCAAGACTGCAATATTATACTACTGAGCTTTTGACAACTATTGTGGAACGGAGTGCTATGATTTTCAAAATGCCCATTACTATGGAAGCAGCTATTGAAATTGCGGGCAGAAGTAGGGGTACACCTCGTATTGCGAATGCTTTGTTGCGTCGTGTTCGTGATTTTGCACAAATAAAAGGAAATGGAACCATTGATATTGAAATTGCCCGTTATGCCTTAAAAGCGTTGAATGTAGATGCTCATGGTCTGGATGAAATGGACAATAAAATTTTGAATACCATTATTGATAAATTCAAAGGAGGTCCTGTTGGTTTGTCTACATTGGCAACTGCAGTTTCCGAAAGCAGTGAGACTATCGAGGAAGTCTATGAGCCTTTCTTAATTCAAGAAGGTTTTATTATGCGCACTCCCCGAGGCCGCGAAGTAACTGAAAAAGCCTATAAGCATTTGGGAAAAATTAAAACTAATATACAAGGAGGATTGTTCTAAATAGTTAGGAGCTATTCCTGCTATCCGCTACAATCTTATAAGCCGAACACCGGCTTATAATGATTTCCACTTCTATCAGGGCTAGGGCTTTGGTGCTAAATATTTTATTTTCTTTAAATAAAGAAGTCATAAATAGTAAATCAAAATACACGCAATTTATAAAATCCGAGGCAAAACGTCTTGGGTTTTTATCTTGTGGTATATCAAAAGCTGGTTTTCTGGAGCAGGAAGCTCCTCGTTTAGAAAATTGGCTAAATCAAAACTACAATGGACAAATGTCCTATATGGAGAATAATTTTGACAAGCGTTTGGATCCAACTTTATTGGTTGATGATGCCAAAAGCGTGGTCTCTCTTTTGTTGAATTATTACCCTTCTGAATTTCAAAATCCTGATTCTTATAAAATATCCAAATATGCTTATGGACAGGATTATCATTTTGTCATAAGAGATAAACTCAAAGAATTGCTTTTTTCGATAGAGTCTAATATTGGTGCTGTATCTGGACGTGCTTTTGTTGATTCTGCACCTGTTTTGGACAAAGCTTGGGCCGCAAAAAGTGGTTTGGGTTGGATTGGAAAAAACAGTAATTTATTGACCCAAAAAGTGGGTTCTTTTTATTTCATTGCTGAGCTTATCATCGATTTGGATCTGGAATACGACCAAGCCGTTACAGACCATTGTGGAACATGCACAGCCTGTATTGATGCTTGTCCAACAGAAGCTATTGTTGCGCCTTATGTTGTAGATGGGAGTAAATGCATTTCTTACTTCACAATAGAGCTTAAAGAGAATATCCCTTCAGAGATGAAGGGGAAATTTGATGAATGGGCTTTTGGGTGCGATACTTGTCAAGATGTTTGTCCTTGGAATCGTTTTTCTAAACCCCATAATGAACCTTTGTTCAATCCCAATCCCGAATTGCTTTCGATGTCTAAAAAAGATTGGATTGAAATAACCGAAGAAACTTTTAAAATAGTATTTAAGGATTCTCCTCTTAAGCGATCAAAATTTCATGGAATTCAGAGAAATGTAACTTTCTTGAAAAAATAGTTTTTAACAATACTTTTTTTAACTAACATGGCCTTTTAAATTGTTAGTAAAGTTCAATTGACTTTGTTTTTAATGATATTCTTTTTATAAGACTATATTGTTGTTTTATTCATACGTCTATTTATCAGCATTTTACTTACTTGTCTGGTTGAAAGCGCACTTCGTCGTTTAAAAGTGTCTTTTATCGGCTGTTGTTAACAAGTTGCATAGGATTTTTATATTTTCGCATCAACCTTATCTACTTATTAACACTGCTAAACGAGATTATATTGAAAAAAACTACTTTCGAGACTTGCTGTAATTTAATTTCAAAATTTCTTTTATTTTTTTTACTCTCTGCAAATTTAGTTTTTGCGGTAGATAAATGTGCTTTTACTTCAAACGGCACAATGGAAATTTCATTGCCACAAACGACACTCTCTAATAGATTTTCATTTCTTAATTGTTTACATAAAAAACAATTTTATTCTGGAAAATACATTTGTTTATGCAATTGTGTTAATGGCATTTTCTGTTTATATAATTGCTTTAAATCAAATAATATTAATGCTTATTATAAGTTTTGCTGTGCCATCTGAATGTTAAAGATTTGATCATCAAACTTAATACAACAATAAAACACTAGTCTTTTCTTTAGGCTTTGAAAATTTATTACTATGAAAAAATTTTTACTTGAATTACGAACCAAACTAGTAAAAAAGATTGGACTGATTGGTATTTCTTTGATGCTGATCGGGATTAGTCAAACAACTTTTGGACAGGTAACTGGGGACTATATGTCTGTTGCATCAGGTAACTGGACTAATTTAGCTACTTGGCAGGTCTATAATGGGTCAAGTTGGGTAACCGCAAGTTCATATCCTGCACAAAATTCCAATGCTGGTACGGTAACAATAACAAACGGAATAGATGTTATTCTAAATACATCTATCCCTTTTCCGCCAGCTGCAGGCCCTTATTACAGCATTTCTAATTTAATTATTGGGAATGGTAGTTCTGGAAGTCTTTTAATAGATGGTGATTATCAATTAAATGCCTTAACTGTCAAAATCAACACTGGTGGCTTGTTGAAATTTTCTAATAATAAGGAACTAAAATTACCTGCTAATTCAGTAATTGTTCTTAGTGGTGGAAAACTAGATAAAACCAATTGTTCTAATAATGTGGCTTTATATTTGGGAGCTGTTAAGTATGCCGTGTGTACTGGAAACGGTAATTCAGAATTTACATTTGATGATCTAAATAATAGTAGCGGAACAATCAATGCAAACCCCTCATATGTCTCTCCTGCTTGTGCTGGCAATGATATACAATTAAATGGCAATTATTCTGGAGCAGTAAATACATCAAGTCTCACTTTTTTGTGGGAAGTTTCAGGAACTAAAGGGTTTTCTGCAACATATAATATACAAAATCCATCAATTCCTAATGCGGTTGAGGATGATTATACAGCAAAGCTTACGGTTACAACAGTAAGAAATGGAGTTACTTATACAAATTTTGAAACCATTCTAGTAAAGGTTAATACCGCTCCTACATTTACATCGTGTCCAACCAATCAATCAGTAAATAATGTTTTGGGCTCTTGTTCAGCTGTTGTTAATTATACTGCAACAGTATCTAACCCCACAATTTCTGCCATTACTTTTACTTTTTCAGGTGCCACCACTGGTGCAGGGAGTGGTACCGGATCAGGCTCCGTTTTTAATAAAGGTGTAACAAATGTTGTTGTCACTGCAAGTAATGGATGTGCTCCTAGTGCTACTTGTAGTTTTACCATAACGGTGGCCGACTTTCAAAATCCGATCATTGCCACACTGTCTGCAATCGTGGTAAATGCCGATGCGGGAGTCTGCACTTATGCTAGTTCACAATTACCCCGGCCAACGGCTTCAGACAACTGTAGTGTAGCAAGCATTGTTGCCATGCCAGTAAGTTTAGCAAAAGGTGCAAATACGGTGACCTGGACAGTTACCGATGGATCAGGATTGTCGGCTACATCAACGCAAACGGTAACGGTTACGGAAACCCAAGCGCCTGTGATTGCTGGGCTACCATCGAACATCAGTAAAAATAACGATACGGGAGCATGCGGTGCGTTGGCAACATGGACCGCTCCAACTGCAACGGACAACTGTCCAGGAGTAACGATTGCCCAGACGGCTGGTCCTTCTAGCGGCAGTTTGTTTCCATTGGGCWCAACAACGGTAACCTACACGGCTACCGACGCATCGGGTCTGACCGAYGTGAAGTCCTTCACGGTAACGGTTACAGATAATGAGGTTCCAGTTGCCAATGTTATAAGCCTGCCTGCAGTGGAGGGACAATGTTTCGCAACAATTGTCACGGCTCCAACTGCCACGGACAACTGCAGCGGATTGATCACAGGAATAACTTCTGATTCATTGACCCGTTTAACACAAGGAACATCTACGATTACTTGGACATTTACTGATGCTTCAGGAAACAGCAGCACACAAACCCAAGACATAGTAGTTACCGACACCACAGCACCTGTTATCCCAACGATAGCCGATGCATCAGGCCAATGTTCGGTTACGCCTACAGCCCCAACTACCACAGACGCTTGTGCAGGAATCATCACAGGAACCACCTCAATGGTTTTCCCAATCACGACTCAAGGAACCACGGTGGTGACTTGGAGTTTCAATGACGGCAACGGACAAATCGTAACGGCCATCCAAAAGGTAATTGTATCAGCTTTTCCCGGATTACCAACAATTGTAACTACTGCTTCGAGCTGTTCAGCATCAGGCACGAGTACAATCAGCAACTACAATTCATCGAATAATTATGTTTTCAGTCCTTCCGGACCTACGGTGGGAGCTACGGGCTTGGTAAGCGGCATGGTATTCGGCACCCCTTATACTGTGACTTCAAATAATGGAAGCTGTATCTCTGCTGCATCTGTTTCGTTTAGCAACGCGGCTGTGATATGTGCAACTGATGATGCTATAACGGCCGTTGGGATAAATAGAACTGTCAATGCAGGAAATGTGTTGCTTGAAAATCCAACAACTCCTGATATTTTAAACGGTTCTCCTGTAGTTGTAGGATTAGTTAACTTAACGGTAATTACACCGGCTACTCCAACATCGTTAGGTTCACCTGTGCCAAGTATTGATATTACATCAGGTCAAGTTAGCATTCCTGCAAATACGCCAGCTGGGACTTACACCTTAATCTATTCTATATGTGAAAAATTAAATCCGACAAATTGTGATACTGCTACAGTTACTGTAACAGTGGTGGCTCCAACAATAACCATAACAGCCAATAACGATGATGTTGGTGTCATAGATGGTTCAAAAGCCTTAAATGGAATTTTTAATGCTATAGCAAATGATACTTTTAATGGATTGCCTATAAAACTGTCTGATGTAGTTTTAAACTTTAACTCAAGCCCAAATTTTACAATGACAACAACTGGATTGTTAAATACTTTGTCCAATATTCCAGGGGGGACTTATACTTTGACTTATAGCATTTGTGAAAAAGCTAACTCTAGTAATTGTAGTACAGCCACGATAACTGTATTTGTTGCCAGTCCAAGTATTGCATTGGTGAAAAAAGCCAATTTCAATGATGAGAATGCTGATGGTTATGCTCAGGCAGGAGAAACTATTACATATAGTTTTGAAGTGACAAATAAAGGAAATGTTCCATTAACAAACATAACTATAGTAGATCCATTGCCAGGGGTTACAATCACAATCATAGGAATTCCATTAACTTTGGCTGTAGGAGAAACTAATACGACTCATTTTCAAGGGATTTATATAATTAAGCAAACGGATATTAATATAGGATCCATTTCTAATCAGGGTATTATTTATGGGACTAGTCCAAATGGTCGAATAGTTGAGGATAAGTCGGATTATGAAAATATAGACAACGACAATCCTACCGTATTGTCACTTTCAGGATGTGAAATTAAAGTGTACAATGCTGTAACACCAGATGGAAGCGATAAATATGATAAATTGGTTATTCAAGGATTAGAATGTTATTCGGACAATTCGATAGAGATTTTTAACCGTTGGGGGGTTTTAGTGTTTGAACGCGAACATTATAACAATGATGACATAGTGTTTAGAGGTGTTTCAGAGGGTAGAGTTACTGTTGAAAAATCACAAGAATTACCTGCTGGAACCTATTTCTATATACTGAAATACAAGGACAATAATTCCAATGCTTTTGAGAAATCAGGTTATTTGTATTTGAATAGAAAATAGTCATATGAGCCCAAGTATTATGAATAAAAAACAACACATGAAAACAAGAATAATAGGGTTGGTAGTATTGCTTTTTACTATTGTCAGTTCAGCGCAACAGGACACCCAGTATACCCAATATATGTACAATACTATAGTGGTGAATCCAGCTTATGCAGGGTCCAGGCAGACGATGAGTATTTTTGCTTTGCACCGTAACCAATGGGTTGGAGTAGATGGAGCTCCAGTAACGAACTCCTTTTCTATCAATACCCCTATAAATGAAAGTAAATTAGGACTGGGGTTGTCAGTTGTAAACGATAAAATTGGTATTTCTACAGAGAATAATATCACTGCTGACTTTTCGTATACAATCCCTGCGTCGGAAAAATATAAAATATCATTTGGATTAAAAGCCAGTGCCAATTTGTTAAGTCTAGATTTCAGTAAACTGACCTATCAACCAGGTGATCCAAATATGTATCAGGAAAATATAGATAATAAATTTTCTCCTAATATTGGAGTTGGATTCTATTTGCACTCTGATAACAGTTACATCGGAATATCGGCACCAAACTTGATTGAAACCGAGCATTTTGATAAATCAGCAGACTCGAATTCTACAAACCATATCGCTACAGAGAAAATCAACTATTATTTGATAGCTGGATATGTTTTTAATTTGAGTCCAAGTTTGAAATTGAAACCCTCTATGGAAACCAAGTATGTTCAGGGAGCCCCTTTACAAGTGGATGTGTCGGCTAATTTTATGATGAATGAAAAATTTGTTGCTGGATTGGCGTATAGATGGGATGCAGCCATGAGTGTCATGGTAGGATTTCAAGCCACCGATTCATGGTTTATTGGATACAGCTATGATTTTGATACTACTGAATTTGCAGAATACAATTCTGGTTCACATGAAATCTTTTTACGATACGAATTGTTTAAGAAATACGACAAAATTATCTCCCCAAGATTCTTTTAAAACCTATCATCTATGAAAATTAAAAATTTACTATACGGTCTGCTCTTGAATGTTTTTGTTTTACAGGGATATGCACAAAAAGCAACAGTGACTAGAGCTGAAAAAAATTATGATCGTTTTGCGTACGTAGATGCGATAGATAATTATGAAAAAGTTGCGGCAAAAGGATATCAAGACGAAAAAATGTTTCAAAAATTAGGAAATGCCTATTACTTTAAAGCTGAATTTTCACAGGCCTTAAAGTGGTACGAACAACTTTTTTCTTTATACCCTAATCAAGAGCCAGAATATTATTATCGTTATTCACAGACTTTAAAATCTAAAGGAGATTATACTAAAGCTGACGAGATGTTGAATCAGTTTAACCTAAAAAAAGTTGACGATAAACGAGGGAAGCTGTTCAAAGATAATAAGAATTATCTTGAAGAGATTAAAGCCAATTCGGATCGCTTTCAAATAGCTGATGCAGGGGTAAATTCGGCATTTTCAGATTATGGTAGTTCATTTTTGGGAAGCAAACTAGTATTTGCATCTGCCAGAGATACGGGTGGAGTTGCTAAGAATGTATTTAAATGGACCAATAAATCGTTTACCAATCTGTATTGGTCAGAGATTAAACCCGATGGAGAAATGGGGAGACCAGAACGCTTCGAACGCAAAATCAATTCCAAGTTCAATGAATCGACTCCTATATTTACACAAGACGGTAAAACGATGTATTTTACCCGAAACAATTTTTTGGAAGGCAAAAGAGGTAGAGATACCAATAAGAATACTTTGTTAAAATTATACAAAGCTACACTCGATAAAGATGGTCAATGGGATAATGTTTCTGAATTACCATTCAATAGTAGTGAATATAGTGTAGCTCATCCTGCTTTGAGCGTAGACGAAAAAATGTTGTATTTTGCTTCGGATATGCCTGGGACATTAGGGCAATCTGATTTGTTCAGAGTTAAAATAAATGACGATGGCAGTTACGGAGTTCCTGAGAATCTTGGCCCTGAAGTCAATACCGAAGGAAGAGAAACTTTTCCTTTTGTCTCTAAAGATAACGAGTTGTATTTCGCTTCAGATGGAAGACCAGGTTTAGGTGGTTTGGATATTTTTGTAGCTAGAACCGGAAGAGACAATAGTTATTATGATATACAAAATGTAGGTGAACCGATTAATAGCAAGGAAGATGATTTTGCTTTTTTAATCAATAGTAAAAACAGAAACGGATTTTTCACATCAAATAGAGAAGGTGGAAAAGGATACGATGATATTTACCGATTTGTGGAGAACAAAAAACTGACTTGTGAACAAACTCTTTCGGGATTGGTAACCGACTTGGATTCAGGTCAAATTTTGGTTAATGCTCAAATGAGTTTGTTTGATGCTAACTTCAAACAGCTGCAAGTGGTTCAAACTAATGAACAAGGGCGTTATAGTTTTCCAGTAGATTGTAGTAAAACTTATCATGTAAGAGGAGAGAAAGAGGAGTATCAGACTAATGAAGTTCCTGTAACAACCAAAACTTTTTCTGGAACTAAAGATCTTTCTGTGGTTTTGGAGCGACGCATAAAACCTGTAGGAGTTGGAACCGATTTGGCTAAAACATTGAATATTCCGATTGTTTATTTTGATTTGAATGAATCGTCAATCCGTAAAGACGCCACTTATGAATTGGCCAAAGTATTGGAGGTGATGCAACAATATCCAGAGATGAAAATCGAAGTCCGGTCGCATACTGATAGTCGACAAACAGCTAAGTACAATCAAAAATTGTCAGATAAGAGGGCCAAAGCCACAGTGGATTGGTTAGTGAAAAACGGTGTTAATTCAGTTCGATTAATAGGGAATGGTTACGGAGAATCTCAATTGGTAAACCATTGTTCAGATGGGGTGAAATGTACAGAAGATGAGCATCAAGCCAATAGACGAAGCGAATTTATTATTGTTTCGATGCACGAGTAGTTAATTATGACATTAATAAAAAATCCCTTCTTTCTGAAAATTTCCAGAAGGAAGGGATTTTTTATGAAATTAATTTTGATTACCTAATAGTTGATTCCCGTATGATAATATTTGTTTCTAATTCTATGGTTCTCGGTGTAAAAGGAATTTCGTCTCTATGGGCATTCATTTCTTCTAATAATAAATTAAATGACGCAACTCCCATTTCATGACTTGGTTGATCGACCGAACTTAATTTTGGTGAAATTACTTGTGACATGAACCAATTGCTAAAACCAATTACTGCAATTTGGTTCGGTATTTTAATTTGATTTTCATTACAATACGATATAACCCCTGAGGCTGCTAAATCAGTAATAATAAAGATACCGTCTACATCTGGATGATCCTTTATTATCTGTGAAGTAAAGTCATAACCTTCTTGGAAAGATACTTTGTCACAAGTATAAACAAGGCTTGAATCGTATGGGATATTGTTTTTTTCCAATGCTTTTTTGTATCCAATAAAGCGGTCAATCGAATTTTGCGGATTAAGTGGGCCACGGATATGGGCTATTTTTTTACATCCTATATTTATTAAATGTTGAACAGCATTAAAACCAGCTTTTTGGTCATCTATGATAACTTTAGAACAAGAAGCTAACTTGGTTATCTTGTCAAACATTACAAAAGGGATTTTTCTATTTATGATCTGCTGGATATGATCGTCATAATTACTTTCGTTGGACAAAGACATCAAGATACCATCGACCCTTTTGTTAATTAATAAATCCACTTGTTTTCTTTCTAAATCAATAGATTCATTTGACTGTAGAATGATAACCAAATAGCCATTTTTTTCGGCTTCATCTATAATGGCATTAATTACATTAGAAAAAAAATGATGCATTACCTCCGGAATAATCAAACCTATGGTTTTGGACTCTTTCGTTCGTAAGTTTACAGCAAAACTATTAGGGGTGTAATGTAAATTTTGAGCAAGGTCAATTACGGCCTGCTTGGTTTTGGCACTAACGTCTGGGTAGTTTTTTAAAGCTTTTGAAACGGTAGTAATTGAAATTCCTAATGTAGTCGCTATTTCTTTGAGAGTAATATCTTTCATGGTTCAAATCGAGGCTAAATTAAGTTTGGAATTATTGTTTTGATTTAAAAAATGCTTACGCAATATATTAATTATAATTCAATAACCAATTAAGAAGATTCTCTTTCTAAAATAGATGTTCCTAACTCTATGGATTGAAAAATAATGGGCTCATTTCTCTTTTTTGAATTGATTTCATCAAATAAAATCGATGCAGCAACTCTGCCTATTTCAAATCCTGGTTGATCAACTGTGGAAAGTTTTGGGGTAGTTACTTCAGTTACAAATGAATTGCAAAATCCAACAATGGCAATTTGTTTAGGCATTGGGATGCTTACTTCATTTAAATATTTGAGAACACCAACAGCAACCATATCGGTTACTGTAAAAATTCCATCCAAATGAGGATGTTCCGCAATGGCTTTTATGGCATTTGCGTACCCATCTTCTAAGTCGGTATTGTTGTCACAAACATAGATCAAGGATGGGTCATAAGGAATATTGTGGTCTTCCAATGCTTTCTTATATCCTAAAAATCGATCAATTGAATTTTGAGGCATATAGGATCCGCGAAAATGGGCTATTTTCTTGCGTCCTTTTTTAATTAGATATGAAGTAGCATCATAAGCCGCTTTTCTATCATTTATGGTTACTTTGGAACAATTAACCAATTTAGCAATTTTGTCAAAAAGGACTAAAGGGATATTTTGGGCCAATATGTTTTTTATATGATCGAATTCACCCGTTTCATTAGATAGTGAAATAATAATACCATCAACTCTTTTGCTTAATAATAGTTCGAGTTGCTTTTTTTCTAATTCTAATTTTTCATTAGATCGCAAAATGATAACTAAATAGTTTCTTTTCTCGGCTTCTTCCAATACACCTTGAAAGACTTTAGAAAAAAAATGATAATCAACTGTTGGTATTATAACACCTATGGTTTTTGATTCTTTGGTTCTGAGATTTACGGCAAAGCTATTCGGAGTGTAGTTCAGTGAAGTTGCCAAGTCAACAACCTTTTTTTTTGTTGCTGGACTTACATCTGGATAGTTCTTAATCGATTTTGAAACAGTAGTGATGGAAATACCTAGCTGGTCAGCAATTTGTTTGAGTGTGGCGTTTTTCATAATAGTAACTCCAGATTTAAAAATCTAATTAAAAAAAACAGTTTCTTGAAAAACAAACATACAATTTATTTATTGTATTTTCATTTTTCAAGAAACTGTTTGGAATTAACTTTTATTAAATATTAGGTGTGCTTTTTTTAATTGGTTTAGAATCAATTGATAAAAAATGTATCAAATATTATGTTGAGTTTCTGTTAGATTTATTTCACTAATTTTTAATGTTTTGTGCGAATTTGAGCAAGATTTTTAGTTTTAAAAAATTTGATTTCTTTTCGTTAATTCCTTAAGTTATTAATTCAATTTTATTTTAAAAGGTAACTTTAAATAGTTACCAGCCTTAGAATTTGTTTTTAAACATAGTAACCAAACTATTAACTAAATAAAACATGGCTTTAAAAGTGTTCAGTCAATTAAAGACCCATAATTTTATCATCTAAGACTGTGTAACTAAATAATATATTGTGTTCAGTAAATTAAATTATTCGGCTCCATCTGTTTTGGCTCTAGCTACTGCAAAGTTACCAACTGTTTCGCCAAGAATCAAACCTTTTTCGCAATCACTTCTGTAATGTATGGCCCCAAACATTCTTGAGTCTGATGCTTCTTTTGCTAATGCTTTGAAATTTTCAGCTTTTGTTGGTAAAAGATGAGATAAAACAGTGCAGGCAGCTCCACTAAAAGTAGAGTGTCCAGATACATATGCAGGAAAATTAGGAACACCAGTTGTTGTTTTTATAGACGAATCCATTTGACAAGGTCTTGGGTTGAAATAAAAATACTTAGCATCCCAACAGCTTATGGCGGCATCCATCATTGAAATGTTTAATAAGGCCATATTTCTTGCCCATCTTACTTCGCTGTAGTTTTGTTCTACAAATGCTTCTGAAGCGATAGCATTCCAGTGTCCGGGTGGAGTGTAAGTTCCAACACCATCAGCCCAGAAAGTGACAATTTCTTGGTGTTTTTTAGAATTGTCTTCGCTGAATGCTTTTATCTCCGCTAATTCTTTTGCAAATTGTTCAGATTTTGTGGAAGGAGGCGGCATCGGACGACTCGCAATAACCATTTCAGGAGTCATCAAGAAAGATTTTACTTTTCCAAACAAAGGCAGCATAGGAGGTCTAGCTGGTATTTCTAGTGATTTCCATGGTGTTTCTCCTTTAGCTGCAGTTTGTGTTTCGAGTAAGGTCCATAAATCTTGATTTCCCACAGCAGCTCCAGCTCCATCTGTTGAAGCACGTGCAATAAATTTGCTTGCTATTTTTTTACCTAGACTTATTCCGGCATCAACATCGCTGCGTACATTGGCACCACTAATAATTCGGTATAATTTTTCTTCTTCTGCCTTCTCTTGAATGAAAGCAATTTCGGTTGGGAATAATAATTTTAATAATTCAACAGTAACTCCAGCCAAAACAGCATCTTCGCTAGGATAAGATGGTAAACTGCTTTTTGGAATTAAAACAGGTAAAGTTGCATCTACTACAAATGGTGCGGGTCTATTGTAAAGTTTTTTGTAATGCCAAGCAGCAATCATTGCATCATATTGTGCAGCACTTACATATGCATAAGCCCTAGCAGAATATGGAGGATTTGAAAAAGGGAATTCTGGATTGGCAAATGGATTTGCGCCAGAAGGAATAGGATATGTTCCATCAGGATTTTGAAAAGGAGGGCGATTGTGTTTGGCAACCAGAGTTCTCATGATTTCATTCCAACGTAAGACTCCGCCAACACTCCAATAGTCAATTATAGCCTGTTGTTCTTTAGTGATATTTGCTTGATAGCTTTTTATTTCATTTATTTCTCTTGTGTAGGCCGGTAATGTAGTTGCTATAGGAGCGTCTAATGGAAATTCATCGGGAGCGGTTAATAATATAGGTTTCCATGTTCCTGCGAGTTCGTCTGCGTTTGTTGGGTTTAATTGAGGGAATTGATTATTACGTTCAGAAATATCATCATTACACGCATAGTTGAATGCTACTAAAAGTATTAATAGACTTTTTGAAATATTTATTTGAATCTTATTTTTCATCTTAGTTCGCTTTTTTGTTAAAATTGATTACATAAAATGCACCTCCATAAAAACTGGTTGATTGACCTACGTTTCTGCCATCAATCACATAATTGGTTCCTCCAATAAAGGCGAGTTCTGGAATCTTTTTTAAAGTGTATTTTATATTGGTTCCCAATCGTAAAGCATTCATAGTATTGCTTGGGAACGGCATGTTGTTTTGAGTTATGTCAAATCCTCCAGATTGTGTAACCCAATTATCAATAATTGCTTCTGCAATTAATCTATCAGAGCGGTAACCAATTCTACCGTTTATGCTGATAACATTTGGCATGTCCACTTCGTTAGTGTAATGCATTTCATCAGTGAAATAAGTGTTTCTTTCAATATTAACATTGCTTCTAAATAAATAAGCACCTGAAAGAGTGGCGAAAAATTTTCCTAGTTGATAGTCTCCCATCAATCGAAAGGTGGCTACTTGACTGCCTAATCCAAGACTTAACGGCAAATAATCTATAGCATAATTGGAAACAGGGGTAGAATAACCTCCGAGGGCATATAGTGAATAAGTTGCATTTTTAATTTTCTTTTCAAAAGGCATGTATTTTACGGTTAGCGATAGGTCTTGAAAACCTTCCTGGCCTTTCATGGTTCCGGCTGAAGCATTCGTTATTACGTAGGGAATGTTAAAAAGAACATTGACTTTGTTTGTAATTCCATAGTTACCCATTACTCCGATGGATTGAGTGGAAACCGTTCCCATATTCAAATTTTCTCTTTTGTTGGTTCCTTCCCAATACTCATCCCAACTGCTGTATTGGTAAACAGATCCAACGCAGAATCGGTTTTTACTCATCATAATGGCATCAATCTCTGTTTGAGCATTTGCAAAAAAAGTGCCGAGTATAAAGCAACCTAAATAAATTTTCTTCATGTTTTTATTTCTTTTTTTAAGTCTTATAAATTAACTGATACATGTTTTTTCTTTCCAAGCCCAAAACGATAATAATAGCCTACATTAAAAGAATAATCGGCAAAAGCAGCGTCACCTTGTACATGAACATATTTACTTGGGTCGGTTATTGTTGAGTTTTGCAAATCTTGTGAGGCAATATCTGCTGCACTTTGGATACGATTTTTCACAATGTTGTAAGGAATGAATAAGCTAAAACCATGATGGCCTAAAGTATATGCAAAACCATATTCTACAGCTACTACATAGCCGGGACGGCGATAGGCAACTTGTCCTCCAAAGGCATCATAAGCAGGAATTCCTTCGACACGGCCAGCTAGAGAAACATTGAAATTTTGGTTTTTGTCTACAGCGACCATCAATCCACCACGGGCAAAATATTGATCTGGACAAGCATATATTTCATATCCTTCTAAGCCAGGTTTTGGTGCTGATTTGAATGTGCCATTAGATTCCTTTGGGTTGAATAAATAATATCCATTGGCAAAACCGTAAAGACGGTCAGTTAGTTTTCTGAAAAGTTGAAGTTCTGATATAATGCCTACTCCGCCATCACCAGGTTGGATAGCTTGATCCATTACGACACTTTGTATGCTTCCGTCAGTTTGCGGAGCATTGTCCATTTCGTCATGGCTACCATTGTTTAGTTTTACTCCTAAACCTACCATGATATTTCCTTTTGGCATTTTTGAGGGATCAAATATCCAAAAATTAGCACTCAAACGAATATCAGCTATTCCATCTGCATATACACTATAGCGATAATTTTTGGTTGTTGGGTTTTGTTTTAAAACTTGGGAACGTTCATTGTTGACATAAGGTAATGTGGCGTTCAATTGAATACGATCGGTTAATCCGTAAGAAATGTTGAAATCAATAGCGTGTGAATAAATGTTCACAGCATTACCACGTTCGTTTCCATTTTCATCTAGGCCTCCTCCAGTGGTTTGTCTTTGCGGTTGCTCTTCTTTGCCGACAAAATGTCTCCAAGAGTGGAAATAACGATAATTTCCTCCTACTTGAAAATCACCCTTGTTTAAATTATAGGAGTTGGTCAAAGTCATGTTGAGCCCTCCCATTTGTCGAACGGCTACGCATCCTTGAGCATTGATTTTTTGAGACTGAAAGGCTGTGAAAAATGATAGTATTAGGGTAAATGTAATATATATAGTAGGGTTTGATTTTTTCAAAATTTTGATTTTACTTGTTTAGTTTTGGACCTATGTGATTTATGGAACAGGTTTGTTTTGAACAAAAATGTTTTGTGTGAACTAAAAATAATTTCAGCTCAAATCGATAGGCTTTTTGATTTTTAAGTTGGAAAGAAAAAAGGGAGAACTGTAAATTTGAATTTGCTAACAATTAAATCCTAAAATGCGAAAATGGAAATTGTTTGAATCCAATTAATCAAATATTTTAAATATGTCCATCCAAAATAATTTCCTTCATCACAATTGATGATTGATCATGAAAAGACTTATAATAAATACGAATAAAGGGTAATCTCAAATGATAGTAGTCTTTGCTTTTTTTCTATAAATAATAAAAACTAAACTAAGTCTGGAGGAGAATAAAAAGAAGGTATAAATCCAGCATGCAATTTCTCTTTTGAAAAAGAAATTAAAGGAATTGATTTGAAATCTGTAGTATTAGTGATTGTAATAGATTCTGGATATTGTATGAAATAATCTACCGTAAACGACTTAACAATTTTTTTTGAAGATCCTTTGTTTTCGTTACTACCACCGAATAGTTGATTGTCAACAATGTTTTCTATTTCTTGTGTTGATAAGGAAGAATTAACATTAGGGAGGTAGTATAAATTAAGAATATTGTCCTTGATTTGTTTTTTGAAAATATGGTAATTTTTATTGTTGATTGAAATGTTTTCATTTACATATTCTAATTCGGTATCATCTGCAAAAGTGTACAATGAGGCGTTTAGATGAATTACCTTAAATTCTGGATCTGGAATTTTTTTCATAGCCGTTACCCATTCTTGCTCTTGATCAAAAGCAAAAAGCATGCGATAGCCTAATGCATTGTAAAACAAGGTCACAAGTAATGTGCTAAATAGTAATATGTAAGCTATTTTTTTCATTCGTTCCAAAAATAACAATTAATATTGATTGTTGTTAATTAAAATAAAAAATTAAGAAATAATTTTTAATATGTTAAAAAATAAGTTAATTTATTTTGTTATTTGTTTTTAAATATGTCTTTTTGGTTTTTTTTATTGCATTTTCGTAAATTAATTTTTAATATTTATGCTTAAAATTTAGAATTAAGACTCGTTTAGTGCCAAAACAAGTGCCTCAAAAGGTCTCAATTCATTTGTTTTGTTTAAACTTGAATAATTATTGAGTAATGTGGTTGATTTTTCTAGTTCGAATTCACAATTGTACTCTGCACTTTCTGCCGAAAAATTAAGTAAAACAATTATTTTTCTACCCTCAAATGCTCTTAAATAAGTATACACTTTAGGGTTTTCTTTGTCTAACAACGTATATGTTCCGTAAACCAAAGCAGGTTCTTGTTTGCGTAATTGAACAAGTTTTCTAAAATAGTTTAAAGTTGAATCTGCATCTTTTTCTTGAACTTCGGCATTAATGGTTGCAAAGTTAGGATTGACTTTTAACCAAGGTTTGCCATCTGAAAAGCCAGCATTTTTACTAGTATTCCATTGCATTGGTGTTCTTGAATTTTCTCGTGAAGCTTGCTTTTGTTCTTCGAGAAAAGCCTTCAAGTCTCCATTTTCACTTTTTATAGCAATGTATTTATTTTTGGTGTCAATATCATTATAGTCATCGATATTGTCAAAGCGAATATTGATCATTCCTAACTCATCTCCTTGAAAATAATAAGGCGTTCCTCTCATCGTAATGACAAATGTGGAAAGCATTTTGGAACACATTTCTCTAAATTCGGGAGCGTCATTTCCAAATTTACTAACCATTCTAGGTTGGTCGTGATTGGCTAAGAAAATAGAAAGCCATCCTTTTTCTTTGAACCCGTCATCCCATCTGGAATATAATTTTTTGTAGTTTATAAAACCATATTCATCAAGGTGTTTGCCAATTTCTACACCTTCGAGATGATAAGCCATACTCAATTCATTTCGATCCGGGTCTACAAAAAGCATTGCTTCTTCTGGAGATGCACCCGCACCTTCGGATACAGTCATAACTTCGTATTGACTCAAAACTTCCCGATTCATTTCTTGAATGTATTCGTGTAGATGTGGGCCTCTACCATAAAATTTCATGATTTCGGGAATGTTGCCCAAAATTTCAGATGGCAATTCAGGAAAAGAATCATCTTTCGAAATAAACTGAAACGCATCCATTCGAAATCCATCAATACCTTTGTCTAACCAAAAACGCATTACTTGATATAATTCCTGACGTACTTTTGGATTGTTCCAATTGAGATCAGGTTGCTTTTGTGAAAAGTAATGCAAGTAATAAGCATCGGTAGTTTCGTCATATTTCCAAGCATTGCTGTTTACATCAAACCAACTCCAGCGGTAAGGTGGGATTCCTTTTTCGGCAGGCCACCAATAATAATAATCTCGGTATTCATTTGTTCTTGATTTTCGACTTTCTTGGAACCAAAAATGTTCGTCGCTACTGTGATTGAATACTAAATCCATAATGAGTTTGATTCCTCTTTCCTGTAGTCCTTTCATCAGTAAATCAAAATCTTCCATGGTGCCAAAATCGGCTAGAATTGAGCAATAATCACTCACATCATATCCATTGTCATCATTGGGAGATTCATAAATGGGATTAATCCAAATGGCATCAATCCCTAAACTTTTGAGGTAATCCAATTTGGAAATAATACCTCTTAAATCGCCAATCCCATCGCCATTACTGTCTTTGAAACTTCGAGGGTATATTTGATAGATTACGGCTTCTTTCCACCATTTTTTTTCAATTTTTGAAACTATGGCAGTTGATTTATCGGGGTTTGATGGGGTATTCAAAATAAATGGATTTAATAATTATTGTTTTATAACTGATAAATTATGGCTTCGTATGGGCGCAATTCTTCAGATGTTGATTGTGTAGAGTAATTGTTCATTAGCACTTTAGCTGTTTTGAGATTGATTCCTGTTTTTGCGGAAGCGTTTTTAGAAGTAAAATTCAAAATGATTAGTAATTTTTTACTATTCAATTCTCTAGTGTAGGCAAAGATAGCAGGATTGTTTTCGTCAACCAATTCAAATTTTCCATAAATCAATGTGGGTTCATTTTTGCGTAATTGGACTAATTTTCTAAAATAATTCAATATCGAATTAGGGTCCTTTTCTTGTTGAGCAGCATTTACAGTAGTGTAATTTGGATTGACTTTAAGCCAAGGTGTTCCAGTTGTAAAACCTGCATTTTGTTTCGAATCCCATTGAAAAGGAGTTCTTCCGTTTTCTCTGGATGTTTGTTTTTGCTCTTCTAAAAAAGCCTTCAAATCACCACCTTTATTTTTTAATGCGATATATTTATTGCGAGTGTCAAGGTCATGGTAATCGTCAATATTATTGAAACGAATATTGTCCATTCCTAACTCATCTCCGTAATAATAATAGGGAGTTCCTCTCATAGTCATTAAAAAAGTAGAAAGCATTTTGGATGAAATTGCTCTAAATTCTGGTGTGTCATTCCCAAATTTACTCACCATTCTCGGCTGATCGTGATTGGCCATAAAAATAGCCAACCAACCTTTGTCCTTGAATTCTTGATCATATCGAGAAAAAATAGCTTTGTATTTGACTAATCCAAAATCATTTAGATGTTTTCCAATATCTACACTTTCAAAATGATAAGCCATGTTTAATTCTTTTCTGTCAGGGTCAACAAAAAGCATTGCGTCCTGAGGGGAGCTACCGGCACCTTCGGCAACAGTCATGATATCATATTTACTAAAAACTTCTTTGTTCATTTCTTGCAAATAATCATGTAAATGAGGTCCAACTCCGTAATATTTGATAATGTTTTTTTCATATCCTTTTGGTAGTTCTGGCCAAGTAGTGTCTTTGGAAGCAAACTGAAAGGCATCCATTCGAAATCCATCAATACCTTTATCAAGCCAAAAACGCATCATATCATAAATTTCTTCTCGGACTTTTGGGTTTTCCCAGTTGAGGTCGGGTTGTTTTTGCGAAAAATAATGAAGGTAATAGGAATTTGTTTGTGCATCGTATTTCCAAGCGTCACTATTTACATCAAAAAAGCTCCATCTGTAGGGTGGCTTTCCTTTTTCGGCTGGCCACCAATGGTAATAATCTCGATACTTATTGTCTCTGGAGCTTCTCGATTGTTTGAACCATTCGTGCTCGTCACTACTATGATTCACTACTAAATCCATGATTAGTTTTATGTTGCGTTTGTGCATTTCTTTCAATAAAAGATCAAAATCTTCCATGGTTCCAAAGTCTTTCATTATGGCTCTGTAATCGCTGATGTCATAGCCGTTATCATCGTTTGGAGAGGCATAAATAGGATTGAGCCAAACGGCATCAATTCCGAGACTTTTTACATAATCCAGTTTGGAAATAATACCTTTCAAATCACCAACTCCATCATCATCACTGTCCTTAAAGCTACGTGGGTAAATTTGATATACAACAGCTTCTTTCCACCATTTTTTATCAGTGTTTTTTAATAGTAATGTCTTATTGTCTTGAGCTGTTAGGCTTAAAGATGAAAAGAGGACTAAACCTATATATAGCAATATAATACGATGTTTTTTCATGATTATTTTTTTTATAATTCTAAAACTATCGCTTCATAAGGTCTCAGTTCATTACTTTTTGACGGCGTTGCATAATTGTTAATTAGAACTTTTGCTTTAGAGATGTTGATTCCGGTATTTGCGGAAGCATTTTTAGCACTAAAATTTAATAATACCAACACTTTTTTACCTTCAAGTTCTCTGGTATATGCGTATACATTAGGATTATTTTTGTCCAAAAGTGTATATTTACCATAAACCAATACTGCATTATTTTTGCGCAATTGAACCATCTTTCTAAAATAATTCAATACCGAGTTGGGGTCTTTGTCTTGTGCTTCAGCATTCAAAACGGTGTGATTGTCGTTTACTTTTATCCAAGGAGTTCCTGTCGTGAATCCACTGTTGGTTGAGCTGTCCCATTGGAAAGGTGTTCTTCCATTATCTCTTGCACCACCTGTTTTTTGATCTTCAATGAATTGCTTTAAATCGCCACCGGCGTTTTTTACTTTTTCGTATTCAGCAAAAACTTCAATATCACGATAATCTTCAATTTTGTCAAACTTGGCATTTACCATTCCTATTTCGTCTCCGTTGTAATAATAGGGAGTTCCTCTCATCGAAAGCAAAAAGGTAGTCAGAAGTTTAGAGGAATAATCATGAAACTCTGGCGAGTCATTTCCCCATCGAGTTGCCATTCTAGGTTGGTCGTGATTGCCCAGATAGATAGTTCCCCAACCTTTAGTCTGGTAAACGGCATCCCAGTCTGAATAGATTTTTTTGAAATCAACTAAGGAGTAAGGTCCCGATTTTTTGAAATAACCAGGAACATACCCCAAATTGGTTCCTTCAAAATGATATCCCATATTCAATTCTTTTCTGTCGGCATCCACAAAATTCAAAGCTGTTGATGTAAGCATTCCTGCGCCTTCGGCCAATGACATGCAATCATATTTGCTCAAAACTTCGCGGTTCATTTCCTGAAGGTATTCGTGTAAATGTGGGCCACTTCCCATATAAACATCCCAACGGCCGTGGTAGTTTTTGTCCAATTCTGCTTGTGTAATTACAGGAAAACTTGGGTCTTTGGAAATAAAAGGAATCACATCCATTCTAAATCCGTCAATGCCTTTGTCCAGCCACCAACGCATCATGCTGTAAATTTCTTGTCTTACTTTTGGATTTTCCCAATTCAAATCGGGTTGTTTGAAATTGAAATAATGTAAGTAATACGAATCAGTGGTTTTGTCGTATCTCCAACCACTTCCATCCGCTTCAAATGCACCAGGGCGAAATGCAGGTTTTCCTTTTTCTGCCGGCCACCAATGGTAGTAATCTCGGTATGGATTATCACGAGATTTACGGCTTTCTTGAAACCATTTGTGCTCGTCACTACTGTGATTGACAACTAAATCCATTACTAGTTTGAGTCCTCTTTCGTGCATTCCTTTTAACAAAGCATCAAAATCTTGCATCGTACCAAATTCTTTCATGATGTTTTGATAATCGGAAATGTCATAACCGTTATCGGCATTTGGGGAACTGTAGATGGGATTTAGCCAAATGACATCTACACCCAAACTTTTGATATAATCCAGTTTGGAAATAATTCCTTTCAAATCACCTACACCATCTCCATCAGAGTCTTTGAAACTACGTGGATAAATTTGGTAAACTACTGCTTCTTTCCACCATTTTCTGTCTATTGGTGTTTTTTTTTCTTGGGCTATCATAGTATTGCAAATAATATTAATTAGTGTAATTAATACAAGCGAAAGTGTGGTATGTTTTTTCATTTTAGTTGTTGTTTATTTTTTAATTGGATTCATAAAAGAATCAATGGTTGATTTGTTGATTTTTGGATTGGCCCCTTCTTTTTGTGCTACTAACGCTCCAATGGCACAAGCAAAATCGATGGCGCTTTGAGGAGATTCTCCAGCTAATAATTTACTTAACAATCCTGCCAAAAAAGAATCGCCAGCCCCAACAGTATCGGCAACTTTTATTTTGTAACCACTATTGTAATAGAATTGTTTGTTATAATACAAAACGGCTCCATGACTACCCTTGGTTACGCAAATATGTTTGGTATTGGTTTGCTCGGCAATAAAAAGAATGTTTTGTTCCAATGAATGAAAAGGTGATTGTAGATATTCACTTATTTCATAAATTTCATCATCATTGAACTTTATAAAATCTGCTTCATGCATCAGATGATTAAGTAATTCTTTAGTGTAAAAAGGAGCACGTAGATTGACATCAAAAACAGTATATTTTGCATAATTTATTAATTCAAACAAAGTGTTTTGCGAAGCACTATCCCTACAAACAAGACTGCCAAAAACTAATGCATCAGCATTTTTTACAATAATTTCATCTTCGGGAGTTTCGATAATTTTATCCCAAGCGGCAGGATAATTAATGGTGTATGAAGCGGAGCCTTTATCGTTCAATTGTACTATGACTTGGCCTGTTTTTAGATTTTTATCAACTTGTATGGAATCCGAATTTACTTTATGGTCTTTGATGTATTGCAGCAATTCTTTCCCTATTTCATCATTTCCTATTCTGCTTATTATTTGAGAGTGTATTCCCAAAGAAGCTAGTCGAATAGCAACATTTAATGGTGCCCCTCCAATTTTTTTATGTGTCGGAAAAACGTCAAACAAAACTTCTCCAAAACATAGTACATTGATTTTTTGATTTGTTACTTTCATTCGGTGATCATTTTTAGTTCTAATTCTTCAAGTGATAATCCTTTGGTTTCAGGCATCATGAATAAAACGAATACCAATTGCAATAGCATCATGAATGCAAAAAAGGCAAAAATTGGCCAAGGGTTTTCGTGAAATAAATCGATAACAACGGGGCCAAGCAAAGTTATTAATGCAGCAAAAATCCAATGAATACTTGTGCCGAAGGATTGACCACGAGCACGAACGGTATTTGGGAATATTTCAGATATAAAGACCCAAATTACAGCACCTTGACCAATTGCATGCGAAGCGATAAAAACAAGAATGGATGACAATAATACAACAGGTCCTGCATTAGTATTGAAAGCCCAAGCGATTATGAGTAAACTAAAAATGTAACCAATACTGCCGATAGTCATTAATAGTTTTCGACCTAAAATATCAATTAAACGCATGCCAATAATGGTGAAAATAAGATTAATAGCGCCAATTAATATGGAATTCATCAGGGACTCTTTCGACCCTAATCCTGCCATTTCCAGAATTTCCGGTGCATAGTATAAAATGAAATTAATCCCGGACAGTTGGTTAAAGAAAGCAATTAAGAAAGCTAAAAGAATTGGCCATTTGTATTTTTTGGTAAATAATTTTTCTTTTACATTGGAGTCGACTACATCCTTTTTGATTTCATTAAAATTTTCCAAAGCTTGTTCTTTAGAATAAATCATTTCGAGGACTTTTAATCCAGCAACGTCGTCTTTTTTGTTTAAAATTAACCAACGTGGACTATCTGGAATTTGAAAAACAATGATACTATAGATTAATGCTGGTAATGCAACAATTCCAATCATCCATCTCCAATCATTTGCACCGCTAAAACCTTCAAATAAATAATTGGAAAAAAAAGCAATCAGAATTCCAAACACAATATTGAATTGAAAAAGAGCAACTAGTTTCCCCCTGTTTTTGGCACTTGAAATTTCTGAGATATAAATAGGTGCAGCTACCGAAGAAGCTCCAACTCCGATTCCTCCTATAAATCTAAAAAAAGAAAAAACGTAAGGATTGGGAGCCAACGCCGAACCTAATGCAGATACTAAGAATAAGATTCCAATCCATAACAAGGTTTTTTTTCTTCCCCATTTGTCACAGGGAATGCCACCGAACATTGCTCCCAAAACGGTACCCCACAATGCCATAGACATAATGAATAGTCCATGAAATAGTGGAGTTGTGTGCCATAATTCTTTGATAGGTAAGTTGGCGCCTGATATTACTACAGTGTCAAAACCAAATAAAAACCCGGCAACTGCTACGGTTATGGACCATTTTTGTACGTTGTTCATTTTTTTAATTTTAATTATTTTTAGTAGAAGAACTTGTTTCCCAAATGCCTTTTATTTTAGAAATACTTAGGTTTTTGATTTCTTGATTTTCATCTGATTGTATGCTTAATTTGGTATATGGTTTATTAGGAAATATTTGTTCCGTAAAGGAATAGAAACCGCCATTCAAGAAAATTTCTATTGACGACCAATCCAAAATGATTTGATAATCTAAAGTTGCTGTTGTCAGATTTGGTGTCTTGGTTTTGTGAATTGATTTTCCAAAATCGGCTTCAAAATTGACTAATCCGGAATGTGTTCTGTCTATTGAAAAGGAATTTATTTTGTGATCATAAATAAGAACTAATGAATCATTGACTTCATTTGAAAACGTCAATTTTAAATTTTTGGTTAAAGCTTTAAAATCAATTTGAGATTGATTGAGATGATTGTACTCAAAAGCTATTTTTTTATTTGCTTGAAGGTTCAATAATTCTTCTGAATATTCAGGAATTATAATTGATTTCAATTGTCGGATTGGACTGTTTTTGAGAACATAATTATTGCCTATTTTTTCTAACGAAAGTTTTCTGGGTAAGGTCATGGCACTTCTCCAATTTTTTGTTGGAGTATTTCGTGCATATAACCAGTTACTCATCCAACCAATAAAAATGCGTTCGTTATTTGGAGTATTATTATAGGTCACCCCAGCATAATTATCCGTTCCGTAATCAATCCACTTGATGTCTTTTTGATTTGTGTTAAAGCTTTTGCCGTCATAGTTGCCTATGAAATATTGTGTTCCAGAACCTCCATTTGGCGCTCCAGGATTGATACTGATAAGTAAGACCCATTTTTCTTCTTTCGAATTTTCTACTTGGAGTTTAAAAAGATCGGGACATTCCCAGACGCCACCATGCGCACCAATATTTTTACCAAATTGACCAACCTTAGTCCAATTAATCAAGTTTTTTGAAGTATAAAATTGAGCATGATCACCAGCAACTAAAGTCAAATTCCAAAGGTTTGTCTCTGAATTCCAAAAAACTTTTGGATCTCTGAAATCTTTCAGAGTGGTATTGCCAATAATAGGATTGCCCTTATATTTTGTCCAAGTTTCTCCATCGTCAAGGCTATAAGCCAAACCTTGCGATTGGGTGTTTGTTTTTCCTGCTTTTTCAATTTCCATATTGTGATAGGTAAAAATGGCAATCATAGGCGGATTTTCAATAGTACCAAGTCCAGAAGTGTTATTGATGTCAACAACTGCACTTCCAGAGAAAATATATCCTAATTTGTCTGGGAATAAGGCAATTTTTTTGTGTTTCCAATGGATTAAATCTGTACTAATTGCATGTCCCCAATGCATAGGTCCCCAAACAATATCTCCAGGGAAATATTGGTAAAATAAATGATAGGTTCCTTTGTAAAATATCAAGCCGTTTGGGTCATTCATCCATTTTTTTTCAGGTGAAAAATGAAATTGTGGGCGATAGGAGTCTTTATAAGGTAAAGTGGAATCTATTGCGATTGTTTCTGTAGCAGCAATAGCTATTGTGCTATTGTCTTCTGCTTTTTTGCAAGAAAACAACAATGCAATTAGATTGAGCGCCAAAATGAATAATGCTCTATGGAGTTTCAATTGCATTGCTTTTTTATTTTATAGTTAAAAATATAACGAATTATAAAATTAGGATTCAATTTTGAGTTATGTCTAATTATAAAAATCGAAAACGTTTTCGAAGTCTCGAAAACGTTTTCGATTTAAATTTCAATTAGTTACAGAATAAAAGTTTTAAGTTTGATTAACTAAAAAAAGAAGATATATGATTTCAAAAGTAAAAGGATTGTTTTTTGTACTCATGGTTGGATCAGTTATGTTTGGTCAAGAAAAATCAGATGAGTGGCATTTGTATGCTAATTCTAGAGAGAATTATTTTGGAGTGGCAATGGCCAATGGTAAAATCGGTATTGTTACTGATGATACTCCTCTTAAAACCAAAGAAATTATACTGAATGGTGTTTATGACAGTAGTCCGGAAAATGGAATCAGTAGAATAGTGCGTGGCATAGAGTTTTTGAACCTTCATCTGAGCATAGATAATCAGGAAATTCAATCGAATAATATTTCCAATTGGAGTCAGATTGTCAATATGAAAGAAGGAACGACTACCACTTCGTTTTCGTTTAAAGATTTAGCGACTATCAATTATACAATTTTGGCCAATAGGGCTGTGCCTTATTCAGCTATGGCAATTGTTACTATTGTCCCAAAAAGCGACATTGAAATTACAACTACTAATTACATGACGGTACCTAATGAATTAAAGGATACAAAAAGTCAGTTTCGAGTGTTGAAAGACAATCAGTATTTGATGCCTGTTTTTGGGACAACTGCTAAAACTTTGACTGGCAAATACACCGTTTCAGCTGCTACGACTTTTTTATTTGATGGGGAAAAAGAAGAGTTGAAGCAAACTGGGAATGAAGTGGGCTTTTCGAAAAAATTATTAAAAGGAAAGCAATATCGATTTGCTATTGCTGGCGGAATTTGTACTTCAAAAGATTTTAGTGATCCATTGAACGAATCGGAAAGACAGCCTATTTATGCCCTTCAACAGGGAATTGATAATTTACTGAATCGCCATAAACAGGCTTGGAACGAATTGTGGAATACAGGAGACATTCAAATAGAAGGGGATTTGGATGCACAACAGCGAGTTCGATTCGCATTGTTTAATTTGTACTCCTACAATCGTCCAGAAACAAGACAGAGTATAGCTCCTATGGGGTTGTCTTCTCAAGGTTATAATGGACATATTTTTTGGGATAGTGAACTTTGGATGTATCCTACGCTTTTGGCATTACAGCCTGATATGGCCAAATCATGTTTGGATTATCGCTTCGATCGTTTGGAAAAAGCCAAGCAAAAAGCAACTATTTATGGTTACAGGGGAGCAATGTATCCTTGGGAATCGGATGATACAGGTGAGGAGGCCACTCCAACTTGGGCTTTGACTGGAATTTTTGAGCAACATATTACTGCAGATGTGTCTATTGCTTTCTGGAATTACTACTCTTACACTCAAGATAAAACTTGGTTAAAAGAAAACTACAAAGTTCTTAAGGAAACTGCTGATTTTTGGGTAAGCCGTGTTATCAAAAATGAAGATGGTAGTTATTCCATTCTAAATGTTGTTGGCGCTGATGAGTATGCACAGCATGTGGACGATAATGCGTTTACTAATGCTTCGGCTATAGAAGCTTTGAAAAATACAATTAAGGCGGCCACGATTTTGTATGAGCCTATAAATCCAATGTGGTTGGAGGTTTCAAGTAAGTTAATCATTCATTCGGAAAATGGGGTAACCCAAAACTATAAAGGATATAAAGGGCAAATGATTAAACAAGCTGATGTGAATTTATTGGCTTACCCTCTGCATGTTATTACAGATAGAAAACAAATCGAAAAAGACTTAGAGTATTACACTGAAAAAATTGATAAAAAAGATGGTCCAGCGATGGCATCGGGAGTATTATCAGTTTTGTATGCAAGATTAGGTGACAAGGAGAAAGCATATTCGTATTTTGTGAAATCGTATTTGCCTAATAGTCGTCCTCCATTTGGAGTATTCTCTGAATCTGCAAATAGTAGTAATCCTTATTTTGCAACTGGTGCTGGTGCGATGCTTCAAGCTGTTATTTATGGTTTTGGAGGGGTGGAACAGACAGATAAGGGATTGCAGTATAATAAAGGACTTTTGCCTAAACAATGGAAATCTTTAACAATAAAAGGTATTGGTCCTGATAATAGAACAATTACAATAAAATAATAATTTTATTGCCATAACCACAAACATTAAAGTTGCATTTGAAGAGAAAATGTTGTCTTAATGTTTGTGGTTTTTTTATGCCTAAAAGTTTGTAATTTTTATTTGTTTTACTTTAGAATGTTAGTTTTTTAATAAGCTAACAATAGGTTTTTATGTTTTATTTAAGAATAAATTTGAGACTTGCCTTTTTTGTAGGTAATTACGTTTAAAACCAGATTGTTTATTTCTTGTATTTTGATTTTTGTAATTAAAATGATAAAAAATAATTAAATATGTTTTTTTTACACTTTTTTATTTCATTATATATTTTTATTTCTTAAAATTTTAACACTCATTTTTCGAAATCGAAAACGTTTTCGGTCTTACTACAACGTTATAGTTTTGTTTTTCTTAAAATTTTCTTAATAAAATAACTATGTTTGATTTTATATTTTAAACAAATAACCAAATTATTAACTAACTTATTTATTACGTATGAAAAATAGTCTACAAAAAGGCTTAATGGTTTTCATAACCATGCTATGTACTAGCTTGATATATTCGCAAGATGTATCAGGACTGGTGACTGATGCGAGTGGCCCACTCCCTGGGGTTTCGATATTAGTAAAAGGAACAAAAACGGAGACACAAACTGATTTTGATGGAAAATTTACAATTAAGAATGTGGGTTCAGACGCAGTCTTAGTTTTTACTTACATTGGTCTTAAAACTCAGGAAGTAGGTGTTGGGGGTAAAAGCACTATAAATGTAAAGATGGCACAAGATCAAAGCCAATTGAATGAAGTTATTGTAGTAGGTTATGGTTCAGTAAAAAAGAAAGATGCTACTGGCGCTGTCGATATGTTAAGTTCAAAACAATTTGACAACATATCAGCGACTTCTCCATCAGAATTATTGAGAGGAAAAGTATCTGGGGTACAAGTAACGCAAACTAGTGGTGAACCAGGAGCTGGTGTTACAGTAAGAATTAGAGGTAACTCATCTATTCGTTCTGGAAATAATCCATTATATGTTGTAGATGGTGTTCCATTAGATGGGGGAGAAGTTTCTTCTGCAGGAGCTACTATTGCGGATCTAGGTGCGTCTTCTGCTAGAAATCCTTTGAATTTCATTAATCAAAATGATATTGAAAGTATTTCTGTTTTGAAGGATGCTTCTTCTACTGCAATTTATGGATCTCGCGGAGCTAATGGTGTAATTGTAATTACAACCAAAAAATCGAAAACAAAAGCTCCTACATTGACATTCAATTCTTCTGTTAGATTCAGTACTATGTCGGGAGATTTTAAATTGTTAAACGGTGATGAATTTGTTGCTGCTGGAGGTCCAGATACAGGATCAAGATCTTACAATTGGGAAGATGCTATTTTGAGAAACGGATTTACTTCTAATAATGATTTATCCATTAGTAGTGGAACTGAGAATTCTAATACAAGATTCTCTTTAGGCGCCAGTTCAACAGATGGGATTGTAAAAAACACAGGTATAGATAAATATACCGCTTCATTTGCAAATTCAAATGATTTTTTTGGTGGTGTACTTAAGGTTGATACTAATTTATTATATGCAGGACTTAAAGATCAAACTACTTTACTTAGTAATGATGCTGGTTTTATCGGGAATTTGATAGGTACGGCTTTGTATTGGAATCCAACGAATCCTATTTATGATGATTCGCCTGATGGATATTACAATCCAGGATATGTAGCAGATGATCCATCGACACCGGAGGATGAATATAAATATGGTGCTGACGATTATTTGAATCCAGTTCAATTGTTAGATGCCTATGATGACCATACTCAAACAAACAAAGTTCTTGGAAGCATTGCCGCAACATTAAAACTAGGAAATCATTTCAAATATAAATTCTTATTTGGAATTGAGTCATCGAATTCTACAAGAAAACGTCAAATATTGCCTACTATTTATATTAATAGTGTGGATTTAAAGAAGAATGATGCTGCAAATGGAGGTGTTGATAAAAGAGGAATGGGTGAAATATCCGGTGTAAGCAAGTTCAATAAAACAATAGAACATACATTGACTTACGATAATAAATTTAGTGACAATGTATCTCTTAATGCATTGGGCGGTTTTTCATATTATTCTTATGATACAGAAGGCTTTAGCGCAAGAGGTATTGGTTTTGTGCCGGAACAAACTTTGATTGTTGATAATATTCAAGGGGGTATTGCTCAGGAGTTTAGAAATACTTCTTTCAAAAACAGAATTGAATTGCAATCTTATTTTGCTAAAGCTGAAGTTACATTGTACAAAAATTTAATTGTAAATGGGTCAATTCGTGCGGATGGATCAACAAAACTTGGAGAAGATAACAAATGGGGTTATTTTCCAGCAGCTGGTGCAGCATATAAAATTATAAACAATAAAGAAGGAGCTTTAAATGATATTAAAGTAAGAGGAAACTGGGGTATTACTGGAAATCAAGAATTTCCTGTGAACTCAGCTGTTTCAAAATCTAATTATGGAAATGGTGGTTCTCCACAAACTGTATCTGGTGCAAATAACAAGTTACGTTGGGAAACTACTACTTCGTATGGAGTTGGAATTGATTTTGAATTTTTAAATAATCGTTTGTCAGGTTCGTTGGATTACTACAAAAGAGATACCCAAGATTTAATTGCACCAGTACCTCAAGCTTCAACGCAACCGGGTCCCGCTTCAAACAGAAGTGTTAATTTACCAGGTAATTTAATCAATGATGGTATTGAGGTGTCATTAAATTATAAAATTATCGACAGCCAGGATATGTCTTGGAACGTTGCTGCAAATGCTGCCTTTTTGAAAAATAAAATGACAAACTTTGGTTCTGTTTCTTTATTGGCAGGAGGTATTAATGGACAAGGTTTGTCTGGAGCTAATGCTGAAATTATAAAAGATGGTTATCCATTATATACTTACTTTCTATATGAATTTAGAGGGTATGATGCAGCAGGTAATTCTATTTATGCAGCTTCAGATGGATCGGATACTGGCTTAGGAAATGCTGATAAAAAATTATTAGATAAACAACCTTTGCCAAAAATTAATCTTGGCTTTTCAACTTCCTTTTCTTACAAAAGTTTAGATGTAGGAATGTCATTCTATGGTGCTTTTGGCCATTATTTATATAATAACACGGCAAATGCTTACTTTTTCAAAAGTGCATTGTATGGAGGTAGAAACGTAACTCCTGAAGTAGCAAGTTCTCCTCAAAACGGAAGTGATCCTAACTCACCATCTACTAAATATTTAGAGAGTGGGGACTTCTTGAGAATGGGCAATTTAACAGTTGGATACACCTTCAAAGGGGCTTTTATGGATAAAATAAAATTAAGTTCTGCGCGTTTATTTGTTAGTGGTGAAAACTTATTTGTAATCACAAACTATTCCGGATTTGACCCAGAGGTAAATACTGACAAAGCTCTTAATGGAGTTCCTTCTGCAGGTATGGATTATTTATCATATCCAAAAGACAAGAGTGTTTCTGTAGGAGTTAGTGTAACATTTTAATTAAGAAAACAATGAAAAGAATAAATATAATTAAAAGCATCTTTTTTATTGGTACAATCGCTTTTGGTGTGAGTTGTACAAATTTAGATGAAGAAGTTTTAGATGGTTTCGTTACAAGTGGTGATGGAGGAAATGTGAATACTGGTAGCTTTTTGCAGTCCGCTTATGAAGGATTAAGAGGATTTCAGGACCAGGACAAAATGTTTACATTACAGGAAATGTCTGGTGACGGATTAGTTGGCCCTACAAGAGGGGGTGACTGGGATGATAACGCAAAATGGAGACAATTTCACGTTCACACGTGGGGAGCGGATAATATTGAAGTTAGAAATGCTTGGAATTCTTTATTGACGAATGTGTACAACTGTAATCTTGTTATTTACAACCAAGCGACTAATTCTCAAAAAACACAAGCCCGTTTTCTAAGAGCTTTCTATTATTACAATGTAATTGATTTCTTCGGTCAGGCACCTTATAGAGAGGAGGGTTCTGCAATCACGGATGATCCTAAATATTGGACAAGAAAAGAGGCGACCGCTTTTGTTATAAGTGAATTAGAAGCTATAGTAGGTTTATTGCCAGCCCGTAATCCAAATGAAGCTAGTATAGCAAATGCCGATGCAGCACATTTTTTGTTAGCTAAATTGTATTTGAATAAAGCTGTATTTAATGCAGAGAATGCTGCAGGACCATACACTTTTGATGCCGCAGATATGAATAAGGTAATTTCACATGTTGATGCAATCACTTCAAGTGGCTTGGCAACTGACTATTGGAGTAATTTTGCCCCGACAAACAATACTTCAAATGAGATTATATTTTCTTCTAAAAATGTGTTAGGTTCAGGTGGAGGAATACAATCAAGATGGAGAATGGGTATGCACTACAATCAAACTCCAGGAGGTTGGAACGGTTTTGCTACAGTGGCTGAGTATTATAACAGATTTGATGCAGCAGATGATCGTAGACAACACACTTCCCCGTCAATTATAGCTAATTTTGGTAATCCAATTGGTTTCCAATATGGGCAAATGTATGCTCCAGGTGGGGTTATTCCTTTGAAAGACAGAAAAGGAAATCCATTGTTTTATACTAAAGAGTTAACAATGATTACTAGTGGGCCTACTTTGGAAACTGCAGGTATCCGTACTCAAAAATACGAACCGGATAACGCCAATTTAGGAAATCCAGAAAATGATTATGTATTGATGCGTTATTCTGATGCTTTGTTAATGAAAGCCGAAGCAGCCTTAAGAGGTGGTACAGGAGGAGCTGCAGTAGCAACAACTATTCTTAATGAAATTGATGTCAGAGCTAAATTACCAGCAGGATCTACTCCAGCAACTTTAGATGGTATTTATCTAGAAAGAGGAAAAGAATTATGGTATGAAGGATGGAGAAGAAATGATATGATTCGTTTTGAAAAGTTTTTGGCACCTAGAGAGTTAAAGCCAATCGCTTCAGATCCAAAATATGCATTATATCCAATTCCGGCGGAGGCATTGTTTAATAAAAATGCTAAACAGAACCCTGGATATTAATAATTTTTTTACTTCATTTTGTTTTGAGTTAGTTATAAAGAGGGTAATTTATTACCCTCTTTATTTATTTAATTTTTTATATTTTTTGCTTTTTTATTACTAATTATTGTATATTTTACACCGTAATAACAGAGCCAATTCCCTAACCAAATACTACCAAATACTATGCGCAATCGAGTTGTCCTATTTTCTCTTTTTATTATTATTTTTTCTAATTGTTCCAAAGAAAATAGCGCTAATGAAAACAGTTTATTTACCAAACTTGAATCTTCAAAAACCGGAATTAATTTTGTTAATGAAGTTAAGAATGGAAAAAACATGAATATTTTCAAATACCGAAATTTTTATAATGGTGGGGGGGTAGCTATTGGGGACATTAACAATGATGGTTTATCTGATGTTTTTTTTACTTCCAATTTAGGGGAGAACAAATTGTACCTCAATAAAGGGAATTTTAAGTTTGAAGATATTTCTAAATCCTCAGGAATTGTAATCTCCAAATCTTGGTCTACTGGTGTCGAAATGATCGATATCAATGGGGATGGATTATTGGATATTTTTGTTTGCAATGCTGGAAATGGTATTGATGCAAAAAGAAAAAGCGAATTATTTATCAATAACGGAAACCTGACTTTTACTGAAAAAGCCGCTGAGTACAATCTTGCCGATACCGGTATTACGACTCATGCTGCTTTTTTTGATTATGATAAGGACGGTGACTTAGATGTTTATATTTTAAATAATAGTTTTATTCCTGTAAGCAGTCTTAATTATTCCAATAAAAGAGAATTAAGAGATAAAGATTGGGCGGTTAGCGATATTTTAAAAGGCGGTGGCGATAAATTGATGCGTAATGATAATGGAAAATTTATAGACGTAAGCGAAGCTGCGGGTATTTATGGAAGCCTTATCGGTTTTGGACTCGGTGTGACAATAGGTGATGTTAATGGAGATTTGTACCCAGATATTTATATTTCAAATGACTTTTACGAACGCGATTATTTGTACATCAATAATAAAAATGGAACTTTTAGTGAGCAAATACAGGGTTGGGCATCGTATACAAGTCAGTCTTCCATGGGGGCTGATATGGCTGATATAAATAATGACGGGGAGCCGGATATTTTTGTTACCGATATGTTACCTGAAGGTGATGAGCGTTTGAAAACCACAACAAGTTTTGATAACTACGATTTATTTACCCGAAAATTAAATTTGGATTTTTTCTATCAATACATGCAAAATACTTTGCAGTTGAATAATGGAAATAATCAATTTCTTGAAATCGCGAATTATGCTGGAGTTGCCAAAACCGACTGGAGTTGGGGTGCCTTGATATTTGATATGGATAATGATGGGTATAAAGATATTTATGTTTGTAATGGAATTAATAATGATTTGACGAATCAGGATTTTATGGATTTTTTTGCCAATGGGATAATTCAAAGAATGGCAGTTACTGGCAAGAAAGAACAAATGGAAAATATTATTGGTAAAATGCCAAGTACTCCAATACCAAACTATGCTTTTAAAAATAATAAAGATTTAACTTTTACCAATGAAATTACTAATTGGGGATTGGATACGCCTAGTTTTTCAAATGGAGCAGCTTATGGTGATTTGGACAATGATGGCGACCTTGATTTAATCGTAAATAATGTTAATCAAGAGGCTTTTGTTTTTCAAAATAATTCCGAGAAAAACAAAGACAATCATTTTATAAAAGTGAAATTGAAAGGCGATAACCAGAATAAATTTGCTATTGGAAGTGTTGTCGAATTATTTTCTGGGAAAGAAACCTTAAGGCAAGAATTAATTCCTTCCAGAGGTTTTCAATCTTCAATAGATTATGTGATGACTTTTGGAATTGGAACCAAAAAAATAGATTCTCTACAAGTAATATGGCCAAACGGTAAATATCAAACCATTAAAAAAGTGGCTAATAATTCGACTGTTAATTTGAATATTGCAGATGCAACTTTAAATTATACTTTCAAAAAACAGAATGTAAAATCGTTGTTTTCGGAAAAACCAAGCTCATTTTTGGCACACAAAGAGAATGACTACATTGATTTTGATTACGAAGGTTTGATTTCGAAAATGCTTTCTCAAGAAGGACCTTCACTTGCCGTAGCCGATATTAATGGTGATGGGAATGATGATGTTTTTATTGGCGGAGCGAAAGGGATGTCAGGGAATATTTATTTAAATAAAGGCAACGATACTTTTTCGATTACTAAACAAAATGATTTGAATGCCGATGCCAATTATGAAGATACTGCAGCGAGTTTTTTTGATGCAGATAATGATGGAGATCAAGATTTAATGGTAGGTTCTGGTGGGAACGAAAAAGCGGATCAGGGAAATTATAAAAACCGTTTGTATTTGAATAATGGAAAGGGAGTTTTTACAAAAAGCAAAACGACTATTCCAACTACCAATAATAACGTTTCTGTAATTGCTGACTGTGATTATGACAATGATGGAGATTTGGATGTTTTTGTGGGAAGTAGGAGTGTGCCAGGAGTATATGGAATTGACCCAAAACAATTATTTCTGGAAAATGATGGGAAAGGGAATTTTACTAACGCTACCGATAAAAAAGCATTCAAACTGAATGAGGTGGGAATGATTACCGATGCCGTTTGGGAAGATATTGACAACGATGGGAAAAAAGATTTAATTGTGGTTGGTGATTGGATGGCTCCTCGAATATTCAAAAATACGGGTCGCCGTTTGGTTGATTTTAAATCTAATCTTACCAATTTAAGTGGTTTTTGGAACGCAGTAAGTTGCGTTGATATAAATAATGATGGCAAGAAAGATCTAGTTTTAGGAAACAAAGGAACCAATACTTCATATAAAGCTTCCGAGAAAAATCCAATGAGAATGTTTGTCAATGATTTTGATAATAACGGGACCATTGAACAAATTACAACACGCTCTATCGATGGAAAAGATATGCCTTTGCATTTGAAAAAAGAATTAGCAGGCCAAATTCCTTCCATAAAAAAGAAAAATTTGAGTTATGCTGACTATTCAAAAAAATCATTTCAAGAAATATTCGCTCAAGACGTAGTTGATAATTCCATTCAGAAAACCGCAACGATTCAGCAAAGTGTAATTGCGATCAATAAAGGAAATGGCAATTTTCAGGTTAAGGCACTTCCAAAAGAGGTTCAGTTCTCGTGTGTTAATACTATTTGCGTAACAGATGCAAATAAAGATGGGATCCCAGATCTTGTTCTTGGAGGTAATCAATATGAATTTAAGCCTCAATTTGGAAGAATGGATGCCAATTGTGGAAGTGTGCTTTTAGGAAGTAAATCGGGTTCTTATTCTTGGTTACCTTATAATCAATCTGGTTTCTTTTTGAAAGGAGAAATCAAGCACATTCAGACTTTGAAGAATAAAAACAAAGGAGTTTTAATACTTACAGTTACAAATGATAATGCCCCAAAAATATTTAAGAGCAATGAATAAGTTTTATAGTTTAGGATTAGTTGCATTGCTTTTGTTAAGTTGTTCGGAAAAACAAGATCGTTTGTTCGAAAAATTAGATTCTACCACTAGCAATATTACTTTTAAAAATGAATTATTAGATTCAAAAAAAATTTCCATTTTAGATTACCTCTATTATTACAATGGTGGAGGTGTTGCCTTGGGAGATGTTAATAATGACGGCTTGGTTGATATTTATTTTACATCAAACCAAGGAAAAAATAAATTGTATCTCAATAAAGGCAATAATAAATACGAAGATATATCTGAGAAAGCAGGAGTTGAAGGTGAAAGCGATTGGAATACAGGAACGGTGATGGCAGATGTAAATGGAGATGGCTATCTTGATATTTATGTATGTGCTGTTGTTGGAATCAATGGTTTTGAAGGCCATAATGAGTTGTTTATTAACAATAAAAACAACACATTTACCGAAAGCGCAGCTGAGTATGGTTTGGATCTCGATAATTACAGCACATCGGTAGCTTTTTTTGATTATGATTTGGATGGTGATTTGGATATGTATTTGTTAAATCACGCAGTACATTCGGAGTTGTCTTTTGGGAATGCCAATATTAGAAATAATAGAAACTATGAATGCGGCGATAAATTGTTTAGAAACGATAATGGAAAATTTGTTGATATAAGCGCTCAAGCTGGAATTTTTGGCGGGGCCAATGGATATGGATTAGGCATTGCTGTTTCTGATTTTAATTTAGATGGTTACCCAGATATTTATATAGGGAATGATTTTCACGAAGATGATTATTATTACCTCAATAATGGAGATGGGACTTTTACAGAAAGTTTGAAAAGTTATTTTGGGCATACAAGCAGGTTTTCGATGGGTGTTGATGTCGCTGATATAAATCATGATGGGTTTCCAGATATAATGTCATTGGATATGCTTCCCGAAGACGAGAAAGTTTTAAAATCATCTTTAGGAGACGATAATGTTCAAATGTTGAAATTAAGAACTGAGAAATATGGGTATCATAATCAGTATACCCGAAATATGCTGCAAATAAACCAAGGAGGGCAACATTTTACAGAAATGGCCTTGTTGAGCGGAGTGGCTGCAACCGATTGGAGTTGGAGTGCCTTATTTGCTGATTACAATCAAGATGGAGAGCAGGATATATTTGTATGCAATGGAATTCCAAAACGGCCAAATGATTTGGATTATGTGAAATACTTTTCGAATGAACAAGTCAAAAGAAAAATCAGCTCGACGAAATTATTAGACAAAGAGGCATTGAAAAAGATGCCAAAAGGGAACGTGACCAATTATGTTTTTGAAGGAGCGGCAGATCTTCAATTTATAAATAAATCAAATCAATGGATTGAGAATGATTCCATTATTTCAAATGGAAGTGGTTACGCAGATTTAGACAATGACGGAGATTTGGATGTGGTAACGAATAACATCAACGAGATTGCATCGGTTTATATTAATCAAACGAATAACAAAGCTCATTATTTAAAAGTAAAACTTCAATTCGCGGGTAAAAATATTTATGGAATTGGAGCTAAAGTAATTTCTTATTCAAAAGGGAAAAAGCAATTTAAAGAATTACAAACGACTAGAGGTTTTCAATCGTCATCAGAACCAATGCTTCATTTTGGATATGGAAAAATTGAAGCTATTGATTCTATAGTAGTAGTTTGGCCTGATAAAACGTATCAGACGTTGAAAAATGTTAAGTGTAATCAAACTTTGACTATAAAGGCAAATGCCAACAGAAAAGCATTTGATTATCAAAAATTACATCCAGCTGTTATTCCTGTTTTCAAGAAAGTTGAAACAGGATTAGGTATTGATTTTACGCATCAAGAGAATGATTATATTGATTTTGTGTACCAAAAACTAATTCCTTATGGACGTTCCGATAGAGGACCTGCAACAACAATTGGAGACCTAAATGGGGATGGCAAAGAAGATATCTTTTTTGGCGGATCCAAAGGAAAAAAATCAGCAATTTATATTCAAAATGCGAATGGGTTTTCTAAAAAAGGGTATGCTGAAATTGAAAAAGATTCTGTTTTTGAAGATGCTTCTGCTGTAATTGGAGATTTTAACAACGACAAAATAAATGATTTGTTCGTGGCTTCTGGAGGTGGAGAAAATGCTTCAAATTTACAAGATCGATTGTATGTTGCCAAAGGAAATCAATTGGTGAATTCAGTTTTGCCTGAACTTTCCCAAAACGCATCAGTAGTAAAAGCTTTTGATTATGATAAGGATGGAGATTTAGATTTATTTGTTGGCAATAATTCGCTAAATAATAGATTTGGAAGTACGTCAGACTGCTATTTGCTAAAAAACAATAAAGGGATATTTTCATTAGCGGAAGCGAAAACATTTGAAGGAATTGGAATGGTTACCGATGTCATTTTTAGTGATTTTAACAAAGATGGTAAAGTTGACTTAATCGTTGTTGGTGAATGGATGAAACCTACCTTTTTTGCTAATAAAAATGGAAAATTTGTTAATGTAACGGAAACTGTTTTTCCTGAAAAAAGTAACGGACTATATCAATCAATTATTCCATTTGATATTGATAATGATGGAGATCAAGATTATTTGGTAGGAAACTGGGGAATGAATTCTAAGTTTAAAGCTTCTCAAGAATTTCCGATGAAAATGTATTACGATGATTTTGATAAAAATGGAACTTATGAAACCATTGTTGCAAAAGAAAAAGATGGAAAATATTATACAATATTGGGACTGGATGAATTGGTGGAAGAATTTAGCGGTTTGCTGAAAAAGAAATTCAATAGCTACAAATCTTTTGCAGGAAAACCACTTGAAGAAGTTTTCGATATGGGAATGCTAGAAAAAGGGAAATTATATGAAGTACATAACTTGAAATCTGGTTATTTAAAAAATGATAATGGGAAATTTACATTCGTTCCGTTTACTAATAAGATGCAAGTGTCGCCTATTACAAGTTTTGTGAAATCCAATTTTGATAACGATGCAAAGGAAGAAGTTTTTGCCGCTGGAAATTATTTTGGAGTTACACCTTATCACAGTCGATTTGACGGATTCTCTGGAGCTTTAATCAAAAATGAGAAAACAATATTCTTAGGAAATCAAATAGGCATTGACTTGACTCAAAAAGCGGTAAGACATTTGAATATTATTCATTTTAATGGTAAAAAATATTTATTGGTTACCATAAATAATAAAAAAGCTGAGGTTTATGAATTACCGATGAGCTCTAATTAACAAAAATAAAACCTACTCAAAATTTAATAATATATAATATGAAGTCTAAATTATTTACGATAGCAGCAGTTTGTTTGCTTTTTATTTCATGTGGGAAAAAAGAAAAAATAGTTGTATCAGCTAGTGATTTCCGTGCTGCGGTTGATACCGTTTCAGAAATAATGATTCATGATATTTTTTCTCCTCCAGTAGCAAGTAGAATATATGCATATCCAAATATTGCAGCTTATGAAGTTATTGCCCAAAATAGTAAAACGTACTCTACTTTGCAAGGTCAGTTGAATGGACTTGATTCTATACCAATATTGGATGCTAAAGCTGGAGTTAACCAAAAATTGGCGGCAATTATTGCACACATGGAAGTGAGTAAGCAATTGATTTTTTCCGAAGAAGCATTAGATAAATATAGAGATAGTTTGTATAAAAAATGGGAAGGTGAAAATTCCAAGGAATTTGAAGTATCAAAAGAGTATGGATTGAAAGTTGCCGAGCGTATTAAAAAATGGATGGGGAAAGATAATTACAAACAAACTAGAACCTTACCTAAATTTTCAGTTTTTGCTAGCCAACCAGGAAGATGGCAGCCAACTCCACCTGCTTATATGGATGGGGTAGAACCACATTGGGGAGAAATAAGAACCATGGTTTTAGATTCGGCTTCACAATTTAAACCATTGCCTGCAATCCCTTTTTCATTAGATAAAAAATCAGCCTATTTCAAGGAGGTAATGGAGATCTATAACATAAGTCTAAAAATATCTGAAGGATTAAAAAAATCCGAAGAATCTAAAAGTAATCCCGTTCCAGAAGAATCAAAAGTTGCAGTTTTTTGGGATTGTAACCCATATGTGACCGTAAGTCAAGGACACATGATGTTTGCCAAAAAGAAGAATACACCGGATGCACACTGGATTGGAATAACTAAAATAGCCTGTGTAAAAACCAATGCTGATTTTGAGAAAACAGTATATGCATACACCAAAACATCAATAGGGATTTTTGAGTCTTTTATCAGCTGTTGGGATGAGAAATTTAAAAGTAATATGGTGCGCCCTGAAACGGTGATTAATCAGCATATTGATGAGAATTGGAAACCATTATTACAAACACCACCATTCCCTGAATACACAAGCGGACATTCTGTAGTTTCAACTTGTTCTGCAGCACTTTTAACTACAATTTTTGGAGATAATTTTGCTTTTGTTGATGATTCAGAAATTCCTTTTGGCTTGCCAAAAAGAAGCTTTACATCTTTTAAAGCGGCTGCAAAGGAAGCTGCTTCAAGTAGAATGTATGGAGGAATCCATTACAGAGCTGCTGTTGAAAATGGAGTTGTTCAAGGTCAAAATATAGGGGATTTTATTATTTCAAAATTGAAGATGGTTAAATAATTATGAAAATTAAAGGTAAAATTATATTAGGATGCAGCTTATTGTTGTCGGTTTTTTTGATTTGGTATCTCTTTATAAAAGAAACTGACTATACCATTTCATTTACTGTTAAAGCAGCGACTGGAACTGTTTTTCAAGGAATTCAAGAGTGGAGTGTTACTCAATTTGAAAAAGAAAAAGAAAATTATAAAATTATTTCAAAGAATAATTTTGATTTCATTCAGCAAAAAATGATTAAGGGCAATTCACAAATGGAGTATACTTGGGAAATGGTCTCCATAAATGATTCAATGACCAAGGTGAATGTGAGTATAAAAGAGTTAGGACATGGATTGTATAATAAAATTACTGCTCCCTTTTGGAATACACCATTTAAAGTAAGTCAGATAAAAAAAATAAAGTCTTTTAAAGAGGGTTTAAATGACCATATTTCAAAATTTAAATACAAAATTGATGGACTAGGTTCGTCAAAAGAAGAGTTTGTGGCTTACATATCATTAAAAAGTGTTTTGCAAACCAAAGCGCAAACGATGATCGGGAATGATGGAGTAATTACGGGTTTTCTACAAACTCATAATATCAAAATTCAAGGAAGACCCTATGTTGAGGTTACAAAATGGGATTTGGATAAAGAAACACTAGATTTCAATTATTGCTTTCCAATTAATAAAAGCACAAAAATTATTGCAGATAAGGATGTGAAATTTAAAACAATTCCAGCAATAAAAGGGTTGAAAGCTACTTATTTTGGTAATATGAGAACTTCGGATCGTTCTTGGTTTGCATTGTTGGATTATGCAAAAAAGAATGGCTATGAGCTAGATAATGTGCCGTTAGAACATTTTCTTGCAAATCCTTTTGATGGGGGAGATGAGCTTACATGGGAAACTCAAGTTATTATTCCTTTCAAAAAGAAATAATTGCTTCAATTCTTTTTGCTTTACGAAAACGTTTTTGGTGTTTTCGAAATCGATTTCGATTTTATATTATGTTTTAATTGCTTGTATAGAATTACTTTTAATTAAATATTAACTAAACCACGGTATGAATTTTAAAGCAAAAATGAGTTTTTGGCAAATTATCAATATGAATGTTGGTTTTTTTGGCATTCAGTATAGTTTCGGATTACAGCAAAGTGCCGTTAATCCAATTTATGATTTTCTTGGAGCAAGTCCAGATCAACTACCAATACTTAATCTTGCTGGACCGTTAACAGGATTGTTGATTCAGCCCATAATTGGTGCTTTGAGCGATAAAACGTGGTCACCAAAATTTGGTGGAAGACGAAAACCATATTTTTTTATTGGTGCATTGGTTTGTAGTTTAGCTTTGTTTCTTTATCCTTTTAGCAGTTCGTTATGGATGGCTGCGGGTTTACTGTGGATATTGGATGTAGGGAATAATACAGCAATGGAACCTTATCGTGCTTTTATTGCCGACAAGTTAGATGAATCACAACAGCCAATTGGTTTTCAGGCTCAAAGTTTTTTTACCGGTTTTGGACAAACATTGGCTAATGTTTCTTTATTTATTTTCCCACTAATTTTTATTGGGACAACGGGAAAATTGCCAACTTGGGTTTTTGCCTCATTTTTTTTGGGAGCAGTTTGTTCGATCGGCTCAGTTTGGTGGAGTTCACATACTACCAAGGAAATTCCTCCTTCAGAGGAAGAGTTAAAAATCATGCAATCGGAATCATTAAATCTTTTTACTCCATTTATTGATATTGCAAAAGCAGTAAAGCACATGCCTAAAGTAATGTGGCAACTTGCGTTGGTTTATTTATTTCAATGGTATGCACTTTTTTGTTATTGGCAAAATTCATCAAAAAGTATAGCACTTTCGGTTTGGCATACAACGCCTCAAAAAGATATGAATTTGTATGGAGAAGCAGTAAGTTGGACGGGTTTAGTAAATGGCTGGTATAATGTCGTAACTTTTTTAGTTGCCTTTGCATTGGTCTATTTTGCTAAAAAATATTCAGCAAAAATGGTGCATTTTACCTGCTTGATTTTAGCTGCAGTTGGATTTTTACTTTTCCCTCATATTGAGAATAAGTACTTATTGTTTCCTGCTATAACTGGTTTTGGAATCGGCTGGGCTAGCATGATGGGAATTCCATATCTAATGGTTGTTTCTCAAATTCCGAAAGAACGATACGGAGTTTATATGGGGATAATCAACATGATGATTGTAATTCCAATGTTTATTCAAACTATTAGTTTTGGATATATTTTAAAGCATTTTTTAAATAATGATCCACGATCAGCAATAACGTTTGCTGGTATTTTATTGCTTTTAAGTGCTGTTTTTACCCTATTTATTAAAACCAAAAAAGAAGTTATCAGTGAATGATTTAGGATATAATAAGGCAATAGAATTACTTCAGAAAGTTTCTTCCTCTGAAGGATTTTTGGCGAGTGCTCAAAATATTTCAAATTACAAAAGAGTTTGGGCTAGAGATGGTGTGATTTGCGGTTTAGCAGCATTAGCATCTGGAGATGAAAATTTGATAGAGACTTTTCGAAAAACACTGGAAACTTTAGCTCGGAATCAACATCATAACGGTACAATTCCCTCCAATGTAATGACTAGCGAAGAGGGCGTGGAAGTAAGTTATGGAGGTCTTGCCGGAAGGGTAGACGCGGTAACTTGGTTTGTAATTGGAATTTGCCAATATGCTTTTCATACCAAAGATTATTCTTTTGTAAAAAAATACGAACCCAATATTGAGAAATGTTTACAGTTGCTTGAAGCATGGGAATTTAATAATAAAGGACTTTTGTATGTGCCTTTATCCGGGAATTGGGCCGATGAGTATATCACGGATGGTTATGTTTTATACGATCAATTGCTTCGTGTTTGGGCTTTGAAAAGTTACAACCATTTTGTAAAAAATGATTCTTTAACCGTCAAAATTGAAATTATAACAACTCAAATAGAATGTAATTTTACTCCTCATTCGGTTGGAGAGAAATACCACGAAAGAGCGTATAAGGAAGTAAATATTAAAGATTATATGCCTTGTTCATTTTCTCCAGCAGGATACAAAACCCAATTTGATGCTTTTGCTAATTCATTGGCTTTGATGCTGAATATTGGGTCAAAAGAATTTCAGAATTCAATAATCAACTATTCTTTAGATCTTAAAAACAAAATGCCATTGCATTTATTGCCAGCTTTTTGGCCTCCCATATATGAAGCAGATTTAGATTGGAATCTTCTTAAAAACAATTGCAAGTACGAATTTAGGAATTACCCTAATGAGTTTCATAATGGAGGTAGCTGGGCTATGGTGAATGGATTTTATGGATTGGCTTTATTATCTAAAGGAAAACAAAAAGAAGCTGATGAAATACTGGATGCCATAAATCAAGCCAATGCTATAGAAGAGTTTAGTTTTTATGAAAATTTCAATAGTGAGACCAAAGTTCCTAATGGTGTGCCTTTTTGTGCTTGGAGTGCTGCGGCGACGGTTTTTTTGCATCAAAATAGGTTTGCTAATTTTAAATTTTTAGTTTAAAATGGAAAAAACTATAGATATTATATGTGTGGGGGAATTGTTGATTGATTGTATCGGTCATCAAGTGAATGCTACTATTAGAGAGACCGAAGATTATCACAGGTATCTTGGCGGTTCACCTACTAATGTGGCTTCAAATGCTGCGATTTTAGGATTGAAATCAGTTTTGGTAGCTACATGCGGGAATGATGGTTTAGGGGATTTCAGTATTCAAAAACTTCAAGAGAAGAAAGTGATTACTAGCCAAATTGCTCAATTGGATGATGCTTCCACTTCAATAATTTTGGTATCCAAGTCCACGGGAACACCTGATTTTATTCCGTATCGCGATGCTGACTTTAAGATTTTTTCAAGTCAGATAACAGAAGATTTATTAAAAAGTGCCAAAATATATCACACGACTTGTTTTGCTTTAAGCAAAAAACCGGCTCAGGAAACTATTGTTGAAAATGCCAAGAAAGCTAAAGCTTTGGGTTTACAAACTAGCATCGATATTAATTTTTCAGAAAGAATTTGGCCTGATCGGGAAGAAGCCAATCAGGTTCTATGTGAGTATTTAGCAACTAATCCTTTTGTAAAATTAAGTGAAGATGACTGTTACCGTCTTTTTGCGGAAGCGAAATCAGAAGATTTTATATTCAACTATTTTCATGGTTTGGGAGCTTCGACAATATGTTTGACCAAAGGAGGAGATGGAGTCGTGTTATCTGATAGAGAAACTGGGATAATTCGTAAACAAGCATTGCCAGTTGCCGAAATAAAAGATACAACCGGAGCAGGAGATGCTTTTTGGACGGGATTTTTATACGCTCAATTGCAAAATAAAAATTGGGAAGAAACGATTACAATTGCCCAAAGATTGGCCGTTTTGAAACTTCAAAATATAGGAGGATTACCAGACGGAATCAATATTCTGGATTATCTAAATGCAGATTTATAAACTAATTTAAACCGTTTTAAATGAAAAACATTACGATTAAACTCGCATTATTTATTAATTATTTTGTTTTTGCTGCCCTTTTGAATAGTGTGGGACTGTTGATTCAAAAGTCTCAAAATATGTATGGCGTTTCAGAAGTACAAGCAAGTGTTTTGGAACCAGCAAAAGATTTGACTATAGCATTTGTAGCCTTTTTGATTGGCTCGTTGCTTCCAAAATTGGGCTATAAAAAGGGAATGTTAATCAGTTTGGCTATCGTTTTTGTTGGCTGTTTTGTAATGTATCTAGGTGATTCATTTTGGAGTGTCATTGTGTTGTTTGCCTGTACAGGATTTTCGTTTGCAATAATCAAAGTGTCAGTTATGGCTTTAATAGGTGTCGTTACCGATACTGAAAAACAGCATAAGGCTTTTATGAGTTATATCGAAAGTGTTTTTATGTTAGGGATTGTGTTTGCCTATGTTATTTTTCCAATGTTTTATAGTGAAACCAATCCGAAAGCTTGGCTCAATGTTTACTTAGTTTTGGCGGGATTGATTGCACTAGTTTTTGTCTTTATTTTGACCTCAAAATTTAATTTGCCCAAAGTAGAAAATCCTAAATCTTTTCAAGAAGATTTTAAAGATATGTTGAGTTTAATGAAAAGGCCTTTGATTCTGCTTTTTGCCGCTTTTGCTTTTATGTATGTAATGACCGAACAAGGAATAATGTCTTGGTTGCCAACGTTTAATCAAAAAGTATTACACCTCAATGAAAGATTAGCAGGGCAAATGGCCGTGATTTTAATGCTTTCGATTGCTTTTGGAAGATTTGTTTCGGGGATAATTGTAAAGAAAATACATTGGTATGTTTTTCTGACCGTTTGTTTATTTGCGGCAGCGAGTTTAGTTGTCTTTGTTCTGCCAATGGCTTCTGGAATTGAGATTAGGGAGATTAATATGTTATCCGAAGTTCCATTAATAGGATTTGTGTTTCCATTAATTGGGTTGTTTTTAGCTCCTATTTATCCTATTGTGAACTCAACAATTATAAGTGCAACTGAGAAGCATTTTCATGGAGCTGTTGCTGGTTTGCTGACTTTTTTTTCCGCAATTGGAGGAACTAGTGGATCTGTGATTATTGGATATTTATTCCAAAAAATAGGAGGAAGTAAAGCGTTCTATTTTTCGCTTATTCCGCTGGGAATTCTTATTGTCGTTTTGTTTTTTATTAACAAATTAAATAAAAAAAATGAAGTTCTTACTTAATATCGAACAAGTGTTTGAAGCGCTGCTGCTTCAAGAAGATACGGATCATGATAAAAAAATAACCAAAGATGATTTTGGTCCAAAAAGATTTTTGTTGGTAGATGAAAATACCAAGGAAGAACAAATTATTGAAGGGACATATCATTTGTCCAATCTGCTTCAAGAATTGGCTGTATTGAAAGAAAATGAAGAGATTTTCGGGGAAGTTGATTTGGATTACATTCAAGAAAATCCAGTAGAAAGAATTTCCAGAAAAATAAAAGAAGATTATTGGGATGAGCTGACCCGAACTATTGATAAAAAAGGGTTGAAACTAATTATCGAAGACGTAAAAACTTCTAATGAAATGGCAACTCTTTATGTTTCAGAAAAAGACTCACAGGGCGTTGCTTATTTTAAAGAATTAGAAAAGGAATTGAATAATTTCGAAGTGGTTGTCATGCCTTCGGTTATTTCGGAAGATTATGTAGCCACATTGGATCATAAGCCAGGGATTTTGGCTTTGGCCTTACAGAAAAAAGTTTACAGTTTGCAAGGAGTTCCTTTTGTCGTGCCTGGAGGAAGATTCAATGAAATGTACGGTTGGGATAGTTACTTTATTGGAGTTGGATTATTGATTGATGGCAAATTAGATAAGGCAATTGCTATTGCAGAGAATTTTAAATATCAAATTTTGCATTACGGAAAAATCTTAAATGCCAATCGCAGCTATTATCTCACCAGAACACAGCCGCCTTTGTATTCTTCATTACTCGTTGCTATTGCCAAAGAGGGTAATGTTGCTCAGGACTGGTTGAGGAGTCATCTGGAAACAGTGATTTTAGAGTACAATACGGTTTGGATGGTAAAGGGAAATAGATTGACACCAACAGGATTAAGTCGCTATAAAGCTGATGGAGTGGGAATGCCTTTTGAGGTTGAACTAGGCCATTTTGATGATGTTTTGGAACCGTATGCAATTAAATATAATTTACCAATTAGAGAATTTGAAAAACAATATTTGGCACGAACGATTACCGATACAGAACTGGATTTGTATTTTGTACACGATCGAAGTATGCGTGAAAGTGGTCACGATACAACCAATCGCTTAATTAATACATGTGCCAATTTGAATTCAGTTGATGTCAATAGTTTTCTGTATAAATATGAAAAAGACATCGAAAATTTAATCATACATTATTTTGAAGGTTCATTTACTTTAGAAAACCTAACATATACTGCGGATGAATGGGCCAAGAAAGCGCAGTTCAGAAAAGAAAAGATGAATGAATTGTGTTGGAATGAAGCTTCAGGTATGTATTTTGATTATGATTTTGTAAACAAAAAACAATTCCCATTTGAAGCAGCAACAACATTTTTTCCGCTTTGGGCAGGATTATGTGATGAGGATCAAGCTCAGAAGTTAGTGGAAAAAGCGTTACCTCTTTTTGTTAAAATGGGCGGAATTACGGGCAGCACTCAAAACAGTTGGTTAGAATCGGATCCAAATGCTCCACAACGACAATGGGATTATCCTTTCGGATGGGCTCCTCACCAAATGCTGTTGTGGGAAGGATTGCTGAAATACGAGTATAATGATAAAGCGCAAGAAATGGTTTATCGTTGGCTTTGGTTAATTACAAAAAATGCAGTGGAATACAACGGAACTATTCCCGAAAAATTTGATTTGGAAACCAGTTCACACAAGGTTTTTGCCGAGTATGGAAATGTCGGGACCGAGTTTGATTATATTGCAAAAGAAGGTTTTGGTTGGGTAAATGCATCGTATCAATATGGATTGCAAATTTTGGATGGTAAATTGATTGAAGAATTGAATCAATTGACATCTCCAGATTTATTATTTGAGTAATTAAAATTTATTGTTTTTTTTACTTTTTGTATATGATTTTTTTCTAAATTTAACTTTCTAAAATTTATCTATTATGACTGTAAATCAAATACTAAGCACAAAAGGGAGAGAAGTTTATTCTATAGTTTCAACCATTACGGTATTCGAAGCCTTGAGAGTCATGGGAGAAAAAAATATAGGAGCTATTCTTGTAATTGAAGATGGAGCTTTAAAAGGAATTCTATCAGAAAGAGATTATGCAAGAAAAATTGTTTTAAAAGACAAGTCTTCAAAGAAAACACCTGTAAGTGAAATCATGGAAAGTGATGTTGTGACCGTTAAGCCATCAGATAATTTGGATTATTGTATGGAATTAATGAGCAAAAGAAGAATCAGACATTTACCAGTGATTGAAAATGGAAATATAATTGGACTTGTTTCAATTGGTGACGTCGTAAAATCTATAATAGAGGTTCAAAAAGAAACCATAAAACATCTGGATTCCTATATTTCACAATAACAGTCAGTTAAAATTATTATTAAGTAGCTACATCATGTGTAGCTATTTTTTTTAGTTATAAATTACCTTAAATTTTAATAAAAGAAACGGATAAAGGCTTCGGTTTTAAAGGAAGTCCGTTACCTTTGTGTATTAGAAAAAAAATAAAAAATGGATAAGAACAGTAAAAGAAGAGAAGCGTTATTGTACCACGCCAAACCTACTCCAGGTAAAATCCAAGTAGTCCCTACCAAAAAATATGCAACACAAAGAGATCTGTCGTTAGCCTATTCTCCAGGTGTTGCAGAACCATGTTTGGAAATTGCAAAAGATGTTAATAATGTTTATAAATATACCGCTAAAGGGAATTTAGTGGCTGTTATCACAAATGGAACCGCCGTTTTGGGACTTGGTAACATTGGGCCAGAAGCTTCAAAACCAGTAATGGAGGGAAAAGGTCTGTTGTTTAAAATATTTTCTGATATTGATGTGTTTGATATCGAAATAGGAACCGAAAATGTTGAAGAATTTATCCAAACGGTAAAAAATATTGCGCCAACTTTTGGGGGAATTAATCTTGAAGATATTAAAGCGCCAGAATCTTTTGAAATCGAGCGTAGACTTGTTGAGGAACTGAATATTCCGGTAATGCATGACGATCAGCATGGAACAGCAATTATATCTTCAGCAGCTTTAATTAATGCATTAGAATTGGCAGATAAAAAAGCAGAAGATGTGAAAATGGTCGTGTCTGGTGCAGGATCTGCAGCTATTGCCTGTGCCGATTTGTATATTTTATTGGGAGTAAAAAGAGAGAATATTTTAATGTTCAATAGTAAAGGTCTTTTAACCAAAGACAATCCTGCTTTGTCTGAATTGCAATTGAAATATGCTGTTGAAGGAGCTTCTCTTACCCTCGAAGAAGCACTGACAGGAGCCGATATTTTCTTAGGATTATCAACTGCAAATGTAATGACTCCAGAAATGTTATTGGCAATGGCAGATAATCCTATTGTTTTTGCTATGGCAAATCCAGATCCGGAAATTGCATACAATCTAGCTATCTCAACACGTAAAGATGTTATTATGGCAACTGGACGTTCTGATCATCCTAATCAAGTTAATAACGTACTTGGATTTCCATATATTTTTAGGGGAGCACTTGATGTTCGTGCTACAAAGATTAACGAGGCTATGAAAATGGCAGCTGTAAAAGCACTTGCCGCGCTTGCAAAAGAAAATGTTCCGGAACAAGTGAATATAGCTTACGGTGCCACTAAATTGGTTTTTGGTAGAGAATATATCATTCCAAAACCTTTTGATCCTAGATTGATTGCTGTAGTTGCACCTGCTGTTGCTAAAGCTGCAATGGAATCGGGTGTAGCATTGAATCCGATAACGGATTGGGAAAAGTATGAAGAAGAACTTTTGAATCGTTTGGGTAATGACAATAAAATGATTCGAATGATTACCAATAGAGCCAAAACTGATCCTAAGAGAATTGTTTTTGCGGAAGCGGAACAATTGGATGTTTTAAAAGCTGCACAAATTGTTTATGAGGAAGGTATTGGGTTCCCAATTTTATTAGGGAATAAAGAAATTATTTTGGAACTAAAGGAAGAGCTTGGCTTTGATGCTGATGTTCAAATTGTAGATCCAAAACTTGACGAAGAACAGGACAGAAGAACAAGATATGCTGTTGAATTATGGGAGTCTAGAAAAAGAAATGGTGTCTCGCTTTTTGATGCTGAAAAGTTCATGAGAGAGAGAAATTATTTCGCTGCTATGATGGTCAATACTGGTGAAGCTGATGCGTTAGTTTCTGGACATTCTAGAAGTTATCCTTCAGTTGTAAAACCGATGTTGCAAATAATTGGTAAGGCTCCGAATGTTTCTTTGGTAGCCACCACAAATATTATGATGACTAATCGTGGTCCGATGTTTTTGTCGGATACAGCGATAAATATAGATCCAACTGCTGAAGAATTGGCTAAAATTGCAGTAATGACTGCCAATACGGCAAAAATGTTTGGAGTTGAGCCTGTGATAGCGATGGTATCGTATTCAAATTTTGGGTCTTCGATAAATAAAAGTGCTACAAAAGTGAAAGAAGCGGTAGCTTATTTACATGAAAATCATCCTGAAATTATTGTTGATGGAGAAGTTCAGGCTGATTTTGCTTTAAATCCAGAGATGTTGTCTGCTAAATTTCCTTTCTCAAAACTTGCAGGGAAAAAAGTAAATACCTTGGTTTTTCCAAACCTAGAATCGGCAAATATTACTTATAAACTCTTGAAAGAGTTGAATAAAGTGGGTTCAATTGGGCCAATCATGATGGGAATGAAAAATCCAGTTCACGTTTTTCAATTGGGCGCCAGTGTTGAAGAGATGGTAAATATGGCTGCAATTGCAGTAATTGATGCACAAGAAAAAAGCATGAGATTGAAAGGGAAATAGATTCAAAATACCCAGAGATTAAAATTTGAGATTTTAAGGTTGAAAACGTAACGTGTTGGTTTATACTTAAAAGTGTAGTCCATTTAACGCAATACATTTGCCTTTTAATCTCAAATTTTTATTATATTTGAACAGATAATTTATTATATGATAGCACATTTACAAGGGAAATTAGTAGAAAAATCACCTACAGATGTTGTGATAGACTGTAATGGAGTTGGTTATCACGTAAATATATCTTTACATACTTATTCATTACTACCTAATTCGGATTTTGTAAAACTTTATACCTATCTTCAAATAAAAGAAGATGCACATACTTTGTTCGGTTTTGTAGAGAAATCGGAAAGAGAAATTTTTAAAATGTTGCTGTCGGTATCCGGAATCGGAGCCAGTATTGCACGAACGATGCTTTCTTCTTTGGAGCCTAAACAAATTATTAATGCGATTGCTTCGGGAGACGTGGTTACCATTCAAAAAATAAAAGGAATTGGTAGTAAAACCGCACAAAGGGTAATTCTTGATTTAAAAGAAAAAGTGTTAAAATTATATGATTTGGATGAAGTTTCAATGTCATTGAGCAATACAAACAAAGATGAGGCGTTATCTGCTCTAGAAGTTCTTGGTTTTGTTAGGAAAACATCTGAAAAAATTATTGAAAAAATTGTCAAAGAAGATCCAGAGGCTACTGTGGAGACAATAATTAAAAAAGCTTTAAAAAATTTATAAAAGACATTAGAAGCCTAATAGATATGCATAAAATTTACATTTTTTTGCTGGTATTTTTTTGTGGTTTTGTATCACAGGCTCAAGTGCAAGGTGTTGTTCAGGATACCGTAAAAAAAGGATATGATGTTGGTGAGGTTCAATTGGCTAATCCTCAAAGTATTTTGTCTGCCTATACGTATGATCCTGTCACGAATACTTATGTCTATACCAATTCTATAGACGATTTCAATATCAATTATCCTATTGTTTTAACTCCTGCAGAGTATGAAAAATTGATGCTAAAAGAATCGATGAATGATTATTTTAGTAAAAAATTGGACGCTATAGATGGGAATAAAGCTGGAAGTGATGCTGCTAAAAAGGATTTGTTACCTCGATACTATATAAAATCAGGACTTTTTGAATCCGTTTTTGGAAGTAATACTATTGATGTAAAACCAACTGGATCTATCGAGATCGATTTGGGGTTATTGTATACCAAACAAGATAATCCGGCATTCTCTCCACGTAATAGAACGAATACTTCATTCGATTTTAATCAAAGGATAAGTATGAGTTTGTTAGGAAAAGTGGGTACAAGACTTCAAGTTAATGCTAATTTTGAYACCCAGTCTACATTTGCYTTTCAAAATTTATTAAARTTAGAATATACCCCGGCGGACGATGATATTATTCGAAAAATTGAAGTTGGGAATGTTAGTATGCCATTAAATAGCACTTTGATTCAAGGAGCTCAAAGTTTATTTGGGGTAAAGACAGAATTACAGTTTGGGAAAACAACTGTTACAGGAGTCTTTTCAGAACAAAAATCACAGGCCAAAAGCGTAATTGCCCAGGGGGGAGGAACAATTCAAGAATTTGAAATGTATGGACTGGATTATGATAATGACCGCCACTTTTTCTTGTCTCAATATTTTAGAGACAAATATGATGCTTCATTAAAAAATTACCCTTTTATTGATTCAAGGGTGCAAATAACAAGGTTGGAAGTTTGGGTTACCAACAAACAAAACCGGGTTAACACAACCAGTAATAATTTAAGAAACATTATAGCACTTCAGGATTTAGGGGAAGGAGAGTTAGCAGACGCAAATGGTAATCCAATAATTGGCAAGCAGAATGAGGTAGTAGTACTAAATCCTATTCCTCCAGGTTTTTTTGTTGACCAACCAGGGCTAAAAAAATCGTATCCATCAGATAATAGAAATAACCTTTATGACCCAGCTTTAATTAAGACCAATTCGGGTTATTTAAATAATAATATTCGTGAAATTGTAACCGCAAGTTCTGGGTTTTCGCCTACAATTACTGTTAGTGAAGGACAAGATTATTCGAAATTGGAAAATGCCAGAAAATTATTGTCTAATGAATATACTTTTAATGCCCAATTGGGATATATCTCCTTGCAACAACGATTAGGGAATGATGAGATTTTGGCAGTAGCTTATCAGTACTCTATTGGTGATCAAGTATATCAGGTAGGTGAGTTTGGAAATGATGGTGTTGAAGCAACAGTAGTAGGGGGAACTCAACCTTCTGATCAAACGATTATTTCTCAGACTTTAATTCTGAAAATGTTAAAAAGTAGTTTGACAAATGTGTCGAATCCAGTTTGGAATTTGATGATGAAAAACATTTATCAAATACAAGGAGCCTATCAATTGCAGCAGGAAGATTTTAGATTAAATATTTTATATAAAAATCCATCGGCCTTAAATTATATTACTCCTGTTGATGGAAGTCCTTTTCCTGCCAATCCAACTCCTGAAAATACGTTAGAAAACACTACATTGTTGAAAGTACTTAATGTGGATAAGTTGAATTATAACAATGATCCACAAGCTGGTGGTGATGGTTTTTTTGATTTTATTCCTGGTTTAACTGTGGATACCCAGAATGGTAGAATTATTTTCACGAGTAAAGAGCCTTTTGGGGAACTGTTGTTTTCGAAATTGAAAAATGAAGGTTCTACAGAAGATTATAATGATGTAAATACCTATAACGAAAATCAAAAAAAATACGTAAATCCTTACATGTACAGAGTTACCCAAGCAGGAGCCATTCAAAATCCCGAAGTGAATAAGTTCCTGTTGCGAGGAAAATATAAATCGGTAGGAGGCGAAGGAATTGCGATTGGAGCGTTCAATGTACCTTTGGGGTCCGTAAAAGTAACTGCTGCGGGAAGGGTGTTGGTTGAAGGGGTTGATTATAGCGTTAATTATCAATTGGGTAGAGTTCAAATTTTGGACCCGTCATTACAGGCATCGAATACCCCAATTGAAATCTCATTAGAAAACAACTCTGTTTTTGGACAACAAACCAGAAGGTTTTTTGGGGTTAATGTAGATCATTTAATATCAGAAAATTTTATGGTTGGGGCTACTTTTCTAAATATGAAAGAGAAGCCTTTTACACAAAAATCAAGTTATGGTCAAGAATCTGTAAATAATAGTATTTTTGGATTGCACGGAAATTTTTCATCGCAAGTTCCTTTTTTTACTCGTTTGGTTAATAAATTGCCAAATATTGATACCGATGTTCCTTCCAATATTTCAGTAAGTGGTGAATTTGCTTATTTGATGCCTAATGCATCCGATGGTGATAAGTTTCAGGGCGAATCTACTATTTATGTTGATGATTTTGAAAGCTCTCAGTCCTCTATTGATTTGCGTTCTCCTTATGCTTGGACCATGTCTTCAACTCCAGAGAATAACACGACAAGTCCCTATAATTTTAATGGGAATTTAGATGGTTTGGATTATGGTTTCAAAAGAGCCAAATTATCGTGGTACACTATAGATCCTGTTTTTTATACTTCAAAACCATCTGGAATAACAAATGATGATTTATCCTTGAATTCGACGCGGAGGGTTTATAGTGATGAATTGTATCCATTGACAGATATTGTGCAAGGTCAATCTCTTGTGGTTAGTACGCTAGACATGAGTTATTACCCAAAGGATCGTGGGCCTTACAATAATTCCTCGACTGTCGCAGACAATCCCAATGAAAATTTTGGAGGAATTGTGAGATCGTTAAGTTCTACCAATTTTGAACAAAGTAACGTAGAATATATTCAGTTTTGGGTAATGGATCCTTATGTCGGTGCTGGGAGCGTCCCAAAATCAAACACTGGAAAAGTCTATTTCAATCTTGGGGAAATTTCAGAAGATGTTCTGAAAGACGGTCGTAAAGTGTATGAAAACGGTTTTGGTCCAGATCAGATTTTAGTAAAACCTCCTACAGTATGGGGAAATGCGCCAGCCTCCCAATCATTAATTTATGCTTTTGATAATAATGAGGGCAATCGTACCAATCAAGATATTGGACTAGACGGGCTACCTTCCAGTCAAGAAGGAACGAAATATGATAATTATGCTGGAGAACCCGATCCAGCAGGAGATGACTATATTTATTATTTAAATACCTCTGGAAGTGTTTTAGACCGTTATAGAAATTACAATGGAGTCGATGGAAATTCAAACGTTAACATTAATTCTGCTAACAGGGGTTCTTCAACAGTTCCTGATGTTGAAGATGTGAATAGGGATAATACAATGAACACTATCAATGCCTATTATGAATACAGCGTTGACATGAAACCAGATATGCAAGTTGGACAAAATTATATTGCGGATGTAAGAAATACTACTGTTACTTTGCCGAATGGTAGTTCAACCGAAGCAAGATGGATTCAATTTAAAATTCCGATTTCACAGCCAGAAAACACCATTGGGAAAATTTCGGATTTTAGATCTATCCGATTCATGAGAATGTTTATGACTAAGTTCACGGATGAAGTTACTTTACGTTTTGGAGCATTGGATTTGATAAGAGGTGAATGGAGACGTTATACTCAAGCATTAGATTTTAATGATTTGAATGTAGACGATGATGGGACTGTTTTTGAAACAGCGTCAGTAAACATTGAAGAGAATTCAAGTAGATGCCCAATAAATTATGTGACTCCACCAAGTGTAGTAAGAGAGCAATTGTATAATAACAATACAGTTATCAATCAGAATGAGCAATCCTTATCGATGAAGGTTTCTGGAAATGGGCTTGAGCCGTTGGATGGACGTGGAGCTTTCAAAAATTTCAATATTGATATGCGTCAATATAATAAGCTTAAAATGTTCCTGCATGCAGAATCTTTACCGGAGGAGACAGCTTTGCAAGACAATCAAATGGTGGCATTCTTGCGTTTTGGAGCGGATTATTCGAATGATTTTTATCAAGTAGAAATCCCTTTGAAGGTTACTGTGGCATCTGCTTCCGGAGGGAAAGATTGTCCGCCATTGAGTGCAGACTTAGTATGGCCATCAGATAATGAAATAGATTTGTCTTTGGAATTATTAACCAATTTAAAGCTTAGGTCTTTAAAAATAGATAAATCTACTTTGCCAGCAGATGGTATTTATTATTCTGATGATGATCCAAATGAAGCTGATGGTGATGGAAACAGTAAACTGCGTTTAGGAATCAAAGGAAATCCCAATTTAGGTTTGATTCGAAACATAATGCTAGGTTTAAAAAGTAATGAACTTCATCAAGATATAAAAGGAGAAGTTTGGTTCAATGAACTTCGTTTGGCTGATATGGATAATAAAGGAGGTATTGCAGCTTTGTTAAACGTGGATACTAACTTTGCCGATCTGGCCACAGTTTCATTAACTGGTAATATCAAAAATTTTGGTTTTGGTACTATTGAACAAGGTCCTAATGAAAGAAGTCGAGAGGATATTCAACAGTATAATGTTGTAACCAATATTAATTTAGGTAAGTTTTTGCCTAAAAAATGGGGAGTTAACGTGCCTTTTAATTATTCTATTGGAGAAGAAGTTATTAAGCCAGAATACGATCCTTTTTATGAGGATATAAAGCTGAAACAAGTTTTGGATGATGCCGAAACCGATGCCGAAAGAAAAAGTAAATTGGATCAAGCAATTGATTATACTAAGAGAAAAAGTATTAATTTGATTGGAGTGCGAAAAGAAAGAAGTGCAGAAAAGAAACCTATGCCATATGATGCTGAAAATTTCACTTTTTCGCAATATTATAATGAAGTAGAACGTCACGATTTTGAAGTTGAAAAGAATGTGGATCAGCAATCTAGGACTACTGTTGATTATGCTTTTGCTTTTCAGCCAAAACCAATTGAGCCTTTTCAAAAAACTAAGTTCGTATCAAAAAGTAGTTATTGGAAATTTTTGAAGGATTTTAATTTTAATTATTTGCCTTCAAATATTACTTTTAATACCAATGTGGTTAGACAAAGTAATGAACAGCAATTTAGACAAGTAGAAGATATAGGTATTGGTTTCGAACCATTATACAGAAGAAATTTTGGATTTAATTACCAATATGGCTTTAATTTTAATTTGACAAAATCATTAAAAATAAATTATACAGCTGCTTCAAGAAACTTAGTAAAGAATTATTTGAATGCCGACGATCAACCTATGAATGATGTGACTATTTGGGATGGCTACTTCGATACAGGAACTGCCAATTTTCATATGCAACAGTTTATTTTGAATTATGAAATTCCTTTTGATAAAATACCAGTTTTAAGTTTTATAAAGGCTAATTATTCTTATACCGGTGATTACAGTTGGCAACAATCTTCTGAGGCATTGAGTAAAGTCCCAATTGGAGATTTGGTTTATGATTTGGGAAATACAGTGCAGAATGCGAGAACAACTAATTTTAGTACTACATTCAATATGGAAACTTTGTATAAGTATATAGGGATTTCCAAAAGTTCAGCAAATAAGCCAAAACCTATTGAAGCTCCAAAGCCAGGAGAAAAAGTTGTGAAAACAGATCCATTAAAAAAAATTAACCAAAATCAGTTTATAGATGGATTGAAAGGTATATTGACTAGTATAAAAACTATCAATCTTAGTTTTGCTGAGAACCAAGGAACTGTTCTGCCTGGGTATATTCCAAGTGTTGGATTCTTTGGGTCTTCTAAGCCTACTTTGGGTTTTGTTTTTGGTAGCCAAAGTGATGTGCGATATGAAGCTGCAAAAAATGGATGGTTGACAACTTACCAGGAATTCAATCAAAACTATACCAAAATCAATAAACAAGATTTTAAAGGTTCTGTCAATTTGGAGTTAACACCAGATTTTAAAATTGATTTATTAGGAGATCGTTCCTATTCCGAAAATTTTTCAGAACAATATGACGTGGGTGCAGATGGAGGTTATAATCCAAGGTCTCCATATAATTTTGGAATTTTCTCAATTTCTACAGTATTGATAGGAACTTCTTTTTCTACAAGTAATGAAAGTAGGTCTTCGGCTTTTGATGAGTTTAGAAAAAACAGACTTATTGTTGCCAATAGGCTAGCAACCGAAAAAGGAATCGATATTAATAATCCAGCAAGTCTTGATTCGAAAGGATATCCTATTGGGTACTCCAGTTCCAATCAGGCTGTTTTGTTGCCTGCATTTTTAGCTGCTTATTCTGGTACTAGTGCTGATCATGTTTCATTTGATATTTTTAAGAGTTTTCCATTGCCTAATTGGGCTATTAAATATACTGGATTGATGAGATATGGCTTTTTCAAGAAAAATTTTAAACGTTTTTCTTTGCAACAAAACTATAGAGCGTCTTATACGGTAAATTCTTTTAGATCGAATTTTAATTATACAAAGAATCCTAATGGTGTAGATGATAGCGGGAATTTTTATAATCCTATCATTATGTCAAATGTTACTTTGGTTGAACAATTTAATCCGTTGTTGAGAGTTGATTTTGAGTTAAAAAATTCTTTCAAATTACTGGCGCAAATTAATAAGGATAGGGCTTTGTCTATGAGTTTTGATAATAATTTATTGACTGAAGTTCATGGAGTTGAATACGTGGCAGGCTTAGGATATCGTATAAAGGATGTTACTTTCTCTTCCAGATTGGCGGATAATCCAATGGGTGTCATAAAAAGTGATATTAACATTAAGGTTGATTTGACTTATAGAGACAACCAAACGATTGTTCGTTATTTAGATTACGATAATAATCAGTTGGGTGGAGGGCAAAACATATGGACATTGAATACTACAGCCGATTATTCTTTGAGTAAAAACTTAACCATAATTTTTTATTACAATCACTCTTTCTCAAAACCGGTTATTTCAACTTCGTTTCCACTAACGAATATTAGTTCAGGATTTACTTTCCGTTATAGTTTTGGAAATTAATTTTTGAAAATCTAAACCATAATTGTGCATAAGATTGTTACATTTGTACAAAAAATAAGTATTAATTATCAATTATCATTTTTATGAGCATACCAGCAAATTTAAAATACACAAAAGATCACGAATGGGTTAGTCTTGAAGGAGATGTTGCTACAGTGGGAATCACTCATTTTGCACAAAAGGAATTAGGAGATATTGTATATGTTGAAGTTGAAACATTGGATCAAACTTTAGATAGAGATGAAGTTTTTGGAACGGTTGAAGCTGTGAAAACAGTATCTGATTTGTTTCTTCCTTTGTCTGGAGAAATTATTGCATTCAATGATGCTTTAGAAAGTAATCCAGAAAGTGTAAATTCAGATCCTTATGGTGCTGGATGGATGATTAAAGTAAAAATTTCTAATCCTTCAGAAGTTGAAGAGTTGCTTTCAAGTGAAGCGTATAAAGAACTTATTGGTGCCTAAATATTTATTGTTTTTAGCTGCATTACTATGGACAGGAATTGTGAGTTATTTTTGTTTAGTCAACTCAAATGAAATCCCTACGATAAACATTCCAAATCTAGACAAGTGTATTCATACTTTCTTTCATTTAGTATTTACTTTTGTTTGGTTCTTGTTTTTTAGTAAACAGTTGCAAAGTAACACGATATTCAAACCTTTGGTTTATTCTGTTGTGTTTTCATTTATTTTTGGAATAACGATAGAAATATTGCAGGAATTAGTAACTACAACTAGAAGTGCAGATATTTTTGATGTTGTGGCCAATGTAATTGGAGCGCTAATAGCTGTTTTTATAGTTGTGATTTGTAATAAATACAATATGTTTAATTCAATATTAAATAAATAATACCCACTTCGGTGGGTTTTTTTATTTTGTATGATTTACCATTGAGGTCATATCGTTCGAATAATGTAATTTTACGGTTTTTAACTTCTTAAATGCTAAAGATGAACATTAGGGATTATTTGGATTCTACCTATTTGAAAACTGATGCTCAAGCTTGTTTGAGTGAAAGTGAGAATATTGTTGTAGCAAAGGGTTTTATTCAAGAAGCCATAGACGAAGGTTTTAAATTGATAATGATCCGTCCTGATAGAGTTACACTTGCAAAGCAAATGATTGTTGCGGCAGGGTCAAAAGTATCGATAGGAACAGTGATAGATTTTCCTGAGGGAAAATCTTCTTTGGATAAAAAATTGGAAGAAGCTATTGAATGTATCCAAAATGGTGCAGATGATTTGGATTATGTTTGCAATTATGAAGCTTTCAAAGCGGGTGATATTGACTTAGTTAAAGAAGAGATTCTTAAAGGTACTCAACTAGGATTGAACCATAATAAAACAGTAAAATGGATTATTGAAGTGGCTGCGCTCAATGAATTACAAATTGCACAATTGTCTGCGTTGATAAAAAATGTGGTGATTTTTAATTTTAAAGAAGAGTCATATAGTTCTGTTTTTGTGAAATCTTCAACAGGTTTTTATAAAACAGAAAATAATTTACCTAATGGGGCAACTGTTCCTTCTATTAAAATAATGCTTGAAAATGCATCTCCACTCCCCGTTAAAGCGGCTGGTGGAGTAAGAACATATGACGAAGCTATGCAAATGGTTGAGCTTGGTGTAAAACGGATTGGGACTTCTGGTGCCAAAGCGATCGTAAATGGAGAAGAGTCTTCTTCTCAGTATTGATTAGATATAAAATTCAAATGATTAAAAACTTTATCTTTCTTTTTGTTTTCTTTAGTGCGTTGATTGGGAAGGCACAAACTCCAACTTCGAATCAATTGGAATCCTCCGATGAGCGTTTTCCTGTTTTTTCTAATTGTCAAAATTTACAGGGTGATGATTTGAAAAACTGCTTCTATAATGAAGTGCAACAATTTGTTTATCATAATTTCAAAGTACCAGAAAAATTACAACAGAGCAATTATAAAGGACTTGTTAAAGTGCTTTTTGAAGTTGATATTACTGGTGCATTTAAGGTGCTATATGTGAATTCTAACAATGAAGAACTTATTACTGAAACCAAAAGGGTTTTTAGTGGTTTTCCTAAAATTGGACCGCCTACTTATGCTGGAAACCCAACCTATTCAAAGTTCAATATAAGTATAGATATCCCTTTGTTGTCTCCTGAAGAAATAGCGACTGCAGCTTTGGCTAAAAAAGAAAATATCAACGTGAATGCAGGTTTGACAGAGTTGGATAGTATTGTTTATAAACGTTTTGATAATCCTCAATTTTCAAGCCATTTAAATATTCCTTTTTCGCATAGTTACTATGCCCAATTTGATGGTGAAATGAATCAGATAGGAAGTAATAATCATACTGCATCAAAGCCATATACTTATGTCGAGGTTGAAAAATATTATAATTTTCAAAAAGTTAATGCTAGCCTTAAGAAGAATAAGTCAAGTTGGTGGGGACGAAAAGTATGGAATGAAAATTTAGCTGAAATTAAAGGAGAAGGATATTGGTTTGCTTTGAATTTTTTATTTAATGTTCAGGGGGGGATCTCTAATCCAAGTTCAACAGATTATACATTTGTAAATACAAGAGCACTTAATTTTAAAGGAGGTCTTGGCAATCATTTGAATTTTACAACTACTTTTTATGAAAGTCAAGGGCGTTTTGCTGATTATTATAATGATTATGCAAATTCAATAAAACCTTCTGGGGGTAATCCCGCGATTATACCAGGAATTGGTATTGCAAAATCGTATAATTCGGATGCTTATGATTTCCCTATGGCCGATGCAAATATTTCCTATAATGCTGCAAAATTTTTGGATTTGCAATTGGGTTATGGTAAAAATTTTATAGGTGATGGTTATCGTTCCTTGTTCTTGAGTGATGGAGCGAGTCCTTATCCTTTTTTTAAGATTGATGCCAATTTTTGGAAAGTTAAATATACAGTTGATTATATGTGGTTAAAGGATGTTCGTCCCGATGTTACTGTTGATAAAACGTATGCTTCCAAATATATGGTGAGCCATTATTTGAGTTGGAATGTTTCAAATCGATTGAATTTAGGATTTTTTGAATCAGCTGTCTGGACAAACAGTAATGGTAGAGGTTTTGATGCGAATTTTATTAATCCGATTGTTTTTTATAGAGCAGTTGAATTTTCTTCTTCTTCCAGAAGTGGTAATGCTGTTTTGGGATTGAGCTATAAATATAAATGGAATAAACAAGTAAATCTATACGGTCAACTTCTTATTGATGAGTTTTCTACTGGTGATATTTTTGGTGGAGAAAATAGTTGGAAAAATAAATTGGGTTACCAATTAGGCGCGAAATATTTCAATGCATTTCATGTGGATAATCTGCAGTTGCAAGTGGAATTTAATCATGTTCGTCCTTATGTGTACTCACATAGCGATCCAATTACAAATTATGCCCATAACAATCAAAGTTTGGGTCATCAATGGGGAGGTAATTTTCAGGAGTTAGTTTTGTTGGCTTATTATCATAAGGATAGATTTTATTCAAATGCGAAACTTACTTGGGGCAAGAGAGGTTTCGATTTTGATACTGCTGATAATAGCTACAATTATGGACAAAATATCTATAAGGACTATGATATTAATAGACCGTATGATACTGGAGTAACTGTAGGACAAGGGAATAAAACAAATGTTTTTATCTCAGAAGTTCAGGTGGGTTATCTTGTAAATCCAGCTACTAATTTGAAGTTTTTTGGGAATTTTTTATATCGCGATTTTGATCCAACAACCAATACTGCGACAGTTTTTAAAGAACAAACGACCTGGTTTACTATTGGTTTTAGATCAGATGTATTTAATTGGTATTTTGATTATTAGTAAATTTATTTAGAAAGAGTTTTTTTTGAATTAATTTAAAATTAATAAAATGATAAAAAAGATATTGACTTTCTTTCTAGTAATCTCATGCTTAAGTTTGCAGGCTCAAAAAAGCAAAAAATTATCGGTTCTTGCATATTATACCGGTGATGAGAAGCAGATAAATGATTTTGAAGTTGAAAAATTGACTCATATAATTTATAGTTTTTGTCATCTTAAAGACGGGAAATTAAATGTAGATACAGCTAAAGATTCTATTGCAATCAAATATTTAGTTTCATTAAAATCCAAATATCCTCAACTAAAAATAATGTTATCCTTAGGTGGTTGGGGAGGTTGCGAAAACTGTTCGAAGACTTTTTCAACAGAAGCAGGGAGAACTGTTTTTGCCAAGTCAGTAAAAGAAGTTAATGACTATTTTAAGACTGATGGTTTGGATTTGGATTGGGAATATCCAACTATAGAAGGTTTTTCGGGACACTTATATCAGACAGCAGACAAGAAAAATTTCACGGAGTTGGTAAAAGTTTTAAGAGCTGAATTGGGGAGCTCTAACGAATTGAGTTTTGCAGCAGGAGGATTTCAAAAATATTTAGACGAGTCTATAGAGTGGCAATTGGTAATGCCTCTTGTGGATCGTGTAAATATAATGAGTTATGACTTAGTGAATGGATATTCGAAAACAACAGGACATCATACACCTCTTTTTAGTGCCAATAATAATGAAGAATCTACAGATAAAGCAGTCAAATATTTGTTGAAATTAGGAATTCCAGCTCATAAATTAGTTATTGGAGCAGCATTTTATACTCGAACATGGAAAAATGTTGAGGACGTTAATAACGGATTGTATCAACCAGGATTACATGTGGAAGGAGTGAGTTTTAAAAATTTTAATGATTCATTGAGTAAGAAAAAAGGGTGGAAGTATTTTTGGGATAAAAAAGCAAAGGCGCCATATTGGTATAATAAGAAACAGAAAATGTTTGCAACAAGTGATGATATTGCCTCTGTGAAAGCTAAAACGTCTTATGTTATAAAATATAAATTAGGAGGTATCATGTTTTGGGAACTTGGTTTGGATGCCACTAGAAATGGTATGGTGAATGCTATTTACGAATCAAAAACTAAGTAATCGTTTGTGCTTTACTTGGGTTCTGTATAATAAAGGCGTTTTGATTCTATAGTAATGTTGCTTGGTAATAATATTTCTTTGAAGAACTTAATTAAACAGTAAAAACCGACTAAAGAAATAAGTAGTTTTTCAATTTTGATTTTCATAGACCGTTTTTGAATCTAATTTGTATATTTGCACCAGTTTTCAAAAATATACCAATTTTATCTGCATTGAGTACAACATCAAATCCCACCTCGATTAAATCTATTTACATTGACTTTAAAGCTATTACTAAGGCTGGTTTGGCTATTAGTGTTGTTTTTTCTTCAATAGCAGGTTATGTTCTTGGTTTTGATACCACACACACTTTTAGTTGGTTAGTTTTGTTGAAATTGGCAATTGGAGGATATTGCATGGTCGGAGCTTCTAATGCTTACAATCAAGTAATAGAGAAAGATTTGGATGCTTTGATGGATCGAACAAAGAATCGTCCTGTTGCCTCTGGAAGAATGTCTCCTAGTTTGGCTTTGATTGTAGCAAGTTTGCTTACTATTTTAGGAGTTGCTTTGCTTTATACGATAAATCCCAAAACAGCCATGTTTAGCGCGATTTCAATTTTCTTATATACAAGTATTTATACACCTCTTAAAACAGTAACTTCGCTGTCAGTTTTTGTGGGTGCTTTACCAGGAGCAATTCCTTTTATGTTAGGATGGGTTGCGGCTACAGGGGAGTTTGGGATTGAAGCGGGAACTTTGTTTCTTATTCAGTTTTTTTGGCAATTTCCTCATTTTTGGGCTATTGGTTGGTTTTTGTATGAAGATTATGAAAAAGCAGGTTTTTTTATGTTGCCAACAGGTAAGAAAGATAAAGGAACTTCTTTACAAATTATATTATATACAATCTGGTTGATGATTGCGTCTCTTTTGCCTGCACTAGGGTACACAGGACGTTTGTTTATTACACCAGCTGCATCGATTTTAGTGTTGTGTCTTGGCCTTTGGATGTTGTTTTATGCGGTTCGTCTGTATCAAATAAAAACAGCAAAAGCAGCAAGGACATTAATGCTTGTAAGTGTTTCTTATATAACGTTATTACAATTAGTGTATATTTTGGATAAATTTTTAAGATAATTATGGAAATGACAATGACAGCCGAAGATCATAAATTGAGAACGGCAAGATCTTATAAATTGATTTTATTGTTCGCCATGGTGAGCATGACAATGATGTTTGCGGGTCTAACGAGTGCTTATGTAGTGAGTCAATCAAGAGCAGATTGGTTGAAGGATTTTCAATTACCATCCGCTTTTTATTTTAGTACAATTGCTATTTTGGGATGTAGTATTACTTTTTATTTGGCAAAAAAAGCAATACAAAAAGATAATCGTAGTAAGACAACTTCATTGCTTTTGGCTACATTAGCTTTGGGGATTTCATTTGTAGTATTGCAATTTGTTGGATTTGGACAAATAGTTGCAAATGGTCATTATTTTACTGGAAATGCTAGTTCCATCACTACAACATTTTTGTATGTAATAGTAGTAGTTCATTTGATTCACCTTGCTGGAGGTATGATATCGCTATTAATTATTATTTATAATCATTTTAAACAAAAATATAATTCAACACAAACTCTTGGAATAGAACTAGGTGCAATGTATTGGCACTTTCTCGACTTCTTGTGGGTTTATTTATTTTTATTTTTATATTTCTTTAAATAAGAAAAAAACGTAAATTTGGAAACTTTTTAACGAATAACTTTTATGGAAGCGACAGTTACTACTGCAAATAGTGAAAAAACTTGGGGAGGCGGCAATGAGCCAATGGGAGCAAGTTATGGTAAATTAATGATGTGGTTTTTTATCGTATCAGATGCCTTAACGTTCTCTGGATTTTTAGCAGCTTACGGGTTTTCTAGATTTAAATTTATTGAAACATGGCCATTAGCCGATGAGGTGTTTACGCACTTTCCATTTTTACACGGTGTATCTGCTCCGATGTATTATGTGGCGTTAATGACTTTTATTTTAATTTTTTCATCTGTAACAATGGTTTTGGCTGTTGATGCAGGACATCAAATGAAAAAGGATAAAGTAGCCCTTTATATGTTTCTAACAATCATTGGAGGTTTAATTTTCGTTGGTTCTCAAGCATGGGAATGGAAAAATTTTATCAAAGGAGAATATGGTGCTGTTGAGACAACAGGGGGTAGCTTGCTACAGTTTGTTGACAAGGAAGGTCATCGTGTTGCCTTGGAAGATTTTGCTGCGAAATTACCAGTTGAAAGAGAGCAATTGTCAAGAGCTAAAGGAAAATGGTTCATGGATGAAGCAGCTATTCCTAGTTATACAGTAGCAGAAGTTCAAGCTGGATTCAAATCTCATCCTGATGTTTTGGTGAGAATTGAGACTTTAAACAAAGAAAAAGAAAAAATTGTCCTTTCTAGAGAAGAATCTCTAGTGCGTTTGGATCAAGCTAAGATAGTTATTGAAGGAGCCAATCTAACTCATAATGAATACGGAAGTAAACTTTTTGCTGACTTCTTTTTCTTTATTACAGGTTTCCACGGGTTTCACGTTTTCTCAGGTATAGTAATTAATATCATTATCTTTTTTAATGTTCTTATGGGTACTTACGAGAAAAGAGGAAGTTACGAAATGGTTGAGAAAGTGGGGTTATACTGGCACTTTGTTGATTTAGTTTGGGTATTTGTTTTCACATTCTTCTATTTAGTTTAATTTTAGATTTATCATTATGTCACACGCACATGTTTCTAATACAAAAAGAATTTGGACTGTTTTTGGTCTATTATCTTTAATCACAACTGTTGAGGTTGCTTTTGGTATCATTAGACCAGATGCATTATACATGCACACTTTTTTAACTATGAGCTTGTTAAACTGGTTGTTTATCATACTAACATTAGTTAAGGCATATTACATTGTATGGGCATTTATGCACATGGAAGGAGAAAAAAAAGCATTGAGAAATGCTGTTGTTTTTCCATTAATATTCTTAGTTTGTTATTTGCTTTTTATTTTATTGACAGAGGGAGACTATGTATTTGAGGTTTTTAAAAATTCTACTATTAAATGGAATTTTTAACAAGATATTAATTCAATGAAAAAGGTATCCGTCTCGACGGATGCCTTTTTTTATTTTAATACAATAAATTTTATAAAGTTATAATGAAAAAAAATATTGTTCTTTTTGTATTGTTTATATTGCCTATAGTTGCTTATTTATTTTTTGCATCGGGGGTTAATAGCTTTACAAAATTGCCTGTTATTACACCAAAAATTCCTGATCTTGGGGAATGGAAAACCTTAAATGGAGAAAAAGTAAGTTTGGACAATAAAATTACAATACTTGGTTTTTCCGGTACTGAAATTCTTAAAAATAGAGGTAATTATTTCAACTTAAATGAAAAAATTTACCAACGCTATCACGATTTTAAAGATTTACAGTTTGTTGTTGTTGCTCCTTTTGGAACAGAAAAAGATGTTAAAGCTGTAGTTGATGCTTTAGGAGCTTTTACAGATGTAAGTCAATGGCATTTTGTATTTACCACTCCTGAAGAAATTAAGGCATATTTTGGTCAGCTAAAACTAAAAGGGAATTTGAATCCTGATTTGGGTACTCCAGATGTTTATATCGTTGATAAAGAAAGAAACTTGAGAGGAAGAAAGGAAAAGAAAGGTTATAAAGAAGGGTATAGTACATTCCATCCAGCAGAATTAAGTAATGAAATGTTGGACGACTTCAAGGTTATTCTTTATGAATATCGTGCCGCTTTAAAAAAGAATCATAACGCAACAAAACAATTGTAAAAGATGCTTAAAAATAAATCATATATAGGGATTTCTTTTGTGATACTTGTTTTTGGAATATATGCTGTTCCGAAAATTGTAGATAGAATGCAAAATAATAGTGTAGTTCAGGGTGATCGTTTGGACAAAGTAAGTGGTTCTAAAGCTATAGATGGTAAGTTGGTTAAAATTGGACCTGCTCCAAAATTTGAATTAACCAATCAAGACAATGTGAAAATTTCTAATGACTTTTATAAAGGGAAAGTATATGTTTTGGAGTTTTTCTTTGCAACATGTCCTTCTATTTGCCCTAAAATGAATGCTAATATGGTGACGCTTCAAAATGATTTTTTTGGGAATCCTAATTTTGGAATTGTTTCGATAACAATAGATCCTTTACATGATACTGCAGCAGTTTTAAAAGAGCATGCTAAAATATTAGGGGTGAAATCATCCAACTGGAATTTTTTGACTGGAGACAAAGATTATATCTACAATTTGTCTAATAAAGGATTTAATATCTATGTTGGTGAAAACAATAAAGTACAAGGAGGTTTTGAACATTCTGGGCTTTTTGCTTTAATTGATAAAAACGGAAATATCAGATGTAGAAAAGATGATTACGGCAATCCAATTTTATATTATGACGGTTTGGAGAAAAAAGGAATTAGAGATATTCAGCAGGATATCAATATATTATTAAAAGAATAAAAATGAAAGAAAATACAATAGATCAAAAATTTAATAAGTTTATAATTGTTGTTTCAATCGTAATTCCGGTAGTGGTTGCGATTCTTTTTGGAGTTAAGTTAAAAGATTTTGGATATGATGTTGCTCCATTATCCTTTTTACCACCAATCTACGCTGCTATAAACGGACTTACAGCTATGGTTTTGGTATTGGCAGTTGTGTCTATTAAAAACGGAAATAGAGCTCTTCATGAAAGATTGATGACTACGGCTATTTGTTTATCTGTCACATTTCTTGTAATGTATGTAGCGTATCATATGACTTCGGACTCTACAAAGTTTGGAGATATAAATCATGATGGAGTGTTAGATTTAATCGAAAAAGGGAATCTTGGAAGTTTAAGATTAGTTTATTTTTTTATATTAATATCACATATTATTTTATCGATTGCAGTTATTCCACTTGTCTTGGTTACTTATGTGAAAGCCCTAGCCAGTAAATTTGATAAACATAAAAAAATTGCCAAAATCACTTTTCCGATTTGGCTTTATGTAGCCGTTACTGGAGTAATTGTATATCTAATGATTTCGCCTTATTATGTTTAGTAAAGTAAATAGAAAAGAGGAAATAGTAAAAAGAAGAATTGGATTAAAAGTATATTTCTATATTTTATGTTCTTTATTCTTTTCTTTTTCTTCGTATGCGCAATGTGCAATGTGTCGGGCTGCTTTGTCCGGTGATGAGAATAAAGCCAAAGCCGCTGCTGTAAATGATGGAATCGTTTATCTTATGGTGATTCCTTATGTGCTTGTTGGAGCACTTGGTTATTATGTCTATCGAATGAAAAAGAAGAAACAATAGGTCAATATCAATTGCAAAATTCATTTGCAATGGCATAAAAAAAAACAGTTTCTAAAAATATTTTTAGAAACTGTTTTTTTATTATTATGTAGTAATCAGTAAAAAAAAACAACCAATCATTACTTTTTTGCTGAATACCGTAAACTGATTACTTGAGTCCGTCGATAGCAACATTTATGGTTCCATTTACTTTTATAAAAGCAATCATTGCTTGGTTGGTTAATTCTATTTTTTGAAATTGTATGTCTTCCATTTTTCCGTTAATAAAAACGCCAGGCATAGGAGAATAGTTTTTTAAATAACCCATCATGCTTTGTTTAGCATCATCCAAATTTTGTTTGATAGAATAACGACAACTTTCCTCTATTTTTTTCAAAATAATTCCTTGAGCTAGCCAGTTTGCTGTACGCATCAATTTGCTTTTGGTGTCTAATACATAATCCAATTTATCAAAATAGATTTCTTTGGTTGTATCATTATATTGCGGAATTCCATTCAAATAAATAGTCCCGTTAACTGATCCTAAAAGATCTAGAGCAATTACCAATTTTCCGTCTTTGTGCCAAATTGCAACGTTTTGCACTTTTACTTTTTTGCTTCCTGATCCAAATTCTTGCCCAACAAAATTGGTTGTCATTAATTTAGAAGCGTCTTGATAGGTGGAAACAGCAGCTATATTCGCAGAGATTTGTTCTGGAATTTTTTCAACGGCTTTTAGTGCAATTTTGTTCGCTTCAAATTTTGATTCAGGCTTTTTTCCAATTGAAGTTTCCATATTACATTTCATGCCCATGTTGAGTAAAAAGGAATCGTTTTTTAGTTTAGCATTGGTTGAATATGCTTCTATTGGAACAATTCTGAGCCAGCTTTTATAAGTTTCACTCATTTCAAAAGGGGTACATATTTTGGATAAAGCATCCATTACATTCGGTTTGAAATCCATGGAGTCTTCAATGGCGGTATCAATGCTTTTTTCAATTTTTGATTTAAAAAGACTTACTGCAGGATTGATGAGATACGTTACAGGCATATTTTTTCCAAAGACTGTCATTGTTGGACTTTCAACCCAGTCTAATGATTTTAAATTTGTTTTTGAACTTAATTTCCAATTGTTTAAACTTACGCTGCTCAACAAAGTGACTATTCCATTCAGATTGAACTCTTGTGTTTTGTATAAATCAACACCCATAGTTTTTGTTCCAATTCTATATTTGACCCAAACTTTTAAAGGTAATACGGTTTTTATTTTTTCACCTTCTTTTCCATGGTCATTGGTAATACTTATTGGAGCTTGTTTCCAGACTTTTATTTCAATATTGTCGTCTTCAATATTATTGTCTTCATATATCAAACCATTCAATAAGGTGTTGGTCTGGTTCTCAATATCTTTTAGTTTAATGCTAACGGGTAAATTTATATAAGAAGGTGTATTCGTATAAGTCAGTGGTACTGCATCGTCAGGTTCGGGTTTTAATGCTTCTATTTTTTGGGAAGTTGATGAACAACTTGTAGTTAGCGTTAATATAGTCATGAAAATTATTATAATCGAAAGAGATTTTAGCATTTGTTTGGTGTTTTGAGTGCAAATTTAACAAAACAAATATATTTTTTGGTTAAGGGTGTAACATTTTAGTGAGATATAAGTCTTATAAAATGTGCATAAGGAAAAATTGGTTGAAAACACTAATTGATGATGTGCGAATTATATATGGGTGATTAAAAAATAATTAGAAAGCCTGTAAATTAAAATAGTAATTTTAAAATTCTTTTTTCTAATTGCTATTTTTATAACATAAAAACTATTGCTTTAAAATAAAAGAAATCATGATTGAAATTAAAGACTTACACAAATCATACAAAATGGGACATTCCGAATTGCATGTGCTAAAAGGAATTAATTTCAATATAAAAGAAGGGGAATTGGTAGCCATTATGGGATCATCAGGATCAGGAAAGTCTACTTTACTTAATATTTTAGGAATTCTTGATGAAGCCGATTCAGGACTTTATACTTTGGACAATGTGCCAATTAAAAAATTAAATGAAACTCTTGCTTCAAAATACCGAAACCAATTTCTTGGTTTTGTTTTTCAATCTTTCAATTTGATTAATTACAAAAGTGCATTAGATAATGTGGCTTTGCCTTTGTATTATCAAGGATTAAAGAGGAAAGAACGTAATGAGATCGCAATGAAATACCTTGAGAAAGTAGGACTGGCTTCTCATTCACACCATTTACCAAATGAGCTTTCAGGAGGACAAAAACAACGTGTGGCCATTGCAAGAGCTTTGGCTTCCAACCCAAAAGTGTTATTGGCGGATGAGCCTACTGGGGCTTTGGATACATTGACTTCCTATGAAGTGATGGAATTAATTCAAGGGATCAATGATGAAGGTAAGACTATTTTGATAGTGACACACGAACCTGATATTGCCGCTATGTGCAAAAGAAATGTAGTCTTGAAAGATGGATTAATCATTGATGATAAAATGGTAGAACAAGTTAGAGCTTCTTCTTATGTTTAATATTGAACGCTGGCAGGAAATATTTGAGGCAATTGCCAAAAATAAGCTGAGAACCTTTCTCACGGGAGTTTCTGTGGCTTCGGGTATCTTTATTTTGGTGATTTTGCTTGGGGTTGGAAAAGGTTTGCAAAACGGAATTGAAAAATCATTTGAACGTGATGCTGCTGGTGTAATTGAAGTTTGGTCAGGTGCAACTACAAAAGCCTACAAAGGATTAAATCCGGGAAGGCAAATACAATTTAGAAATAGCGACTATGATATTTCGGTTCAAAAATTTGGGGATAAATTAGACAAAAAAGGATCTACATATACTGCATGGGGAATAAGTGTAGTATATGGTAAAGAATCTGGGAATTATCAGTATCGTGGTGTTAACCCCGATTGTTTGGCAATTGAAAACGTAGCTGTTATTCAGGGGAGATATATCAGTCCAAATGATTTGACTCACAACGAAAAAGTGGCTGTCATTGGTCAAAAAGTTAATTTAGATTTATTCAAAGGAAAAAATCCTATTGGAGAACAAATAACGGTGAATAATATCAATTTTAAAGTAGTTGGTGTTTTTACTGATCCTGGAGGAGAGAGAGAAGAAAGCAGGGTGTTTTTACCATTAACCACTGCACAAAGGGTCTTTGGGCTAGGAGATAAAGTTGGTTATATGGCTTATACTCTAAATAAGAAAGATACTTATGAGGAAGCTTTGGCAGAAGCAGCCAAATTCACTACAGATTTGGGGACAATATTAAAAAGTAAAAATGGAGTTGCTCCCGATGACGAAAGTGGTATTGGGATTCATAACTCAACTGTTGAAGCCAAGAAGTTTTATGATTTGAACCTTTATATTCGATTGTTTTTTTGGTGGGTTGGAATCTGTACTATTATTGCCGGGGTTGTTGGAGTTAGTAATATTATGATGATTATTGTAAAAGAAAGAACCAAGGAAATAGGTATTCGAAAAGCGCTTGGGGCTTCTCCGATTTCAATTATTATAATGATTTTGCATGAATCTATCTTTATTACCACTATTTCTGGTTTTATCGGATTATTGACTGGATTGGCCCTTTTGGAATTAATTGGACCCCATGCGCAGAGTGAATATTTTGTGAACCCACAAGTAGATTTTACGGTAGCGATGTCAACCTTAATTGTTTTGGTAGTGGCAGGAGCTTTGGCTGGATTTATACCAGCTTATCGAGCGGCCAAAATTAGACCTATTGTAGCACTTAGAGACGAATAATTATGTTTGATAGAGAAAAATGGAATGAAATTTTAGAGGCATTAACTGCCAATACCTTCCGAACGATGCTTACTGCTTTTGGGGTGTTTTGGGGTATATTTATTTTGGTGATCTTGTTGGCTGCGTCTAATGGTCTTGAAAATGGGATCAGAAAAGGATTCGATGGTATTGCTACTAATACCATGTTTATGTGGACACAAACTACATCAAAGGCTTATAAAGGGTTACCTAAAACCCGACGATATGATTTTAGAAATAGCGATGTCGATGCTTTAAAACAAAAATTTCCTGACCTATTATACGTTTCTCCCCGCAATCAATTGGGTGATTTTAATGGGGTTAGTAATGTAGTTAGAGGTACAAAAACAGGTGCTTATACTATTTATGGTGATTATCCAGAATTGGTGAAACAAGAGCAAATGGACATTGTTAAAGGTCGTTTCGTAAATCAACAAGATATATTGGCAAGACGCAAAGTTGCCATAATAGGTAATGGTGTTATCAATGAATTGTATATGAATGCCGAAGAGGTCATAGGTACTTACATTAAAATAAACGGCGTCAATTTTATGGTGGTGGGTGTTTATAAATCCAAGGGAAATAATAATGGAAATGCTGAAGGGGCTCAAAAAAATATTTTCATTCCTTTTACCACTTTTCAGCAAGCCTTTAATTTTGGGGATAAAGTAGGTTGGATGGCACTTACGGCAAATGATGATGCGTCAATTACTGAGCTTAGACCAGCAATTCTGGCATTGATTCGAGAGAGACATTCTATTCACCCTGATGATGAAAGAGCTGTTGGTAATTTTGACCTGTTTGCCGAATTTCAAAAAGTGCAGGACTTATTTAATGTTCTTACATTCATAGCTTATTTTGTTGGGACTTTAGTATTGTTATCAGGCATCATTGGGATTTCAAATATTATGCTAATTGTTGTAAAAGAAAGAACCAATGAAATAGGGATCCGAAGAGCATTGGGAGCAACACCAGGCGCCATTCGGTCTCAAATATTATTAGAAGCAATTTTTCTAACCATAATAGCAGGTATGTTTGGTATTGCGGTAGCAACAGGATTACTGGCCATACTGAATATGATTTTAGCGTCAATGCCTTCAGAAGGGATGATGTTTGTGAATCCGAGTGTTAATTTAACAGTAGTTTTTTTAGCCTTATTAATTTTAGTGGGTTCAGGATTATTAGCTGGATTTATTCCAGCACAAACTGCCATAAATGTGAAACCGGTAGATGCTCTACGAACAGAATAAAAACCAATCAAAAAACAATAATAATCGAATAAAATTTATAAAATGAAAAAAGGAGTAACCATAACCGTATTGATTTTAATAGCAATAGTTTTCTTTGGAGCTTTATATTATTTGTACGCAAAAAACCAAGAATCTCCTATAGTTTTTGAAACCGATAAGGTGGAGATAAAAACTATAGTGAAAAGTACTCTGGCCACAGGGAATATTGTGCCAGATGAAGAAGTATTGATTAAACCAAATATTTCCGGAATTATTGAAGCTGTTTATATTAAGGCTGGGGAATCTGTAAAGGCTGGAGACATGATTGCTAAAATCAAAGTTGTGGCCAATGTTTCTAATTTGAGTAATTCTCAAAATCAAGTGAAAACTGCAAAAATTGAATTGGATAACCAAGAGAAACTATATCAAAGACAAAAGACCTTGTTTGATAAAGGAGTGATTTCTGCCAATGATTTTGACGCTGCACAATTGGCCTACAATCAAGCCAAACAAAATTATTATGCCTCGACACAAGGATTTGATATCGTAAAAACAGGTACGGCTTCTGGGTTAGGGAATTATGCCAACACTTTGATTCGTTCTACTGTAAATGGAATGGTATTGGATGTTCCGGTAAAAGTAGGGAACCAAGTAATTGAAAGCAATAATTTTAATGAAGGAACTACGATTGCAAGTGTTGCTGATGTAGGGCGAATGATTTTTGTTGGTAAAGTGGATGAATCTGAAGTAGGGAAAATTAAGTTAAATATGCCTATTGAAATTACTGTTGGAGCAATTGAAAATAAAAAATTCACGGCTGTTTTGACTGATATAGCACCAAAAGGGAAAACAGAAAACGGAGCCATCCAATTTGAAATTAAAGCAACATTAACCAATAGAGACAATACTTTTATCAGAGCTGGTTTGAGTGCTAATGCATCTATAATTCTGGAAAAAGCGAATAATGTTCAAGCTTTAAAAGAATCATTAATTCAATTTGATAAAAAAACAACAAAACCCTATGTTGAGATTCAGACGGGGCCACAAAAGTTTCAAAGAAAAGATATAACATTAGGTGTTAGCGATGGGATTTATGTAGAAGTAAAAAGCGGTATTAAAGCTTCAGATAAAATAAAAGTTTGGAATCTAGGTTTGAAAACTGAGGAAGCAAAACCAAACTAATCACTGAGAAAAGTTTTTGATAAACAAATTAAGTTAAATATAAGCAGTGTGTTTGCTGCGCCTTTACTCCATAACAAATGAAAAAAATAAATTATATAAGTATCGCTTTTATCTTCCTGATTGGATTAGCTTCCCAGGCACAAACCAAGGTTTGGACTTTGGATGAGTGTGTGAGATATGCCGTAAAAAATAATATTTCTATAAAGAACACTGAACTGGATACACTTTCTGCTAGTATTGATAAAAGAGGTGCTTTTGGAAATTTTCTGCCAAGTGCAAGTTTAAATGCAAGTCATTCGTGGAATATTGGTTTAAACCAAGATATTACAACAGGGCTTTTGAGAAATCAGACTACTCAGCAAACGGGTGTTGGAGCCAATGTTGGTGTAGATATATATAAAGGATTGCGAAATCAAAACACAATGCGAAGAGCTAAGCTTTCCATTGTTGCGTCCAAATACCAATTATTGAAAATGCAGGAAGACATTGCCTTGAACGTTGCCAATGCTTTTTTGCAGGTACTTTTTAATAAGGAAAATCTAAAAGTACAGCAGGAGCAATTGGCGATTAATGAAAAACAATACAATCGTTCTGAAGAATTAGTCAAAGCGGGCTCTATTCCACGTGGGGATTTATTGGACGTAAAAGCGACTGTGGCTACTAATAAACAAAATGTTATTAATGCTGAGAATGCCTTGTTGATTTCTAAACTGAGTCTAGCTCAATTATTACAATTGAAAGAGTTTTGGGATTTTGATGTAGTAGATGATACCAATATTAATGACGAGAATAATATTATGTCGGTAAAACCGATTGATATTTATGCCAAGGCAAAAGAAAGCAGAACAGAGTTGAAAATTGCTCAAACGAATTTAGAAATAGCCGAGAAAGATGTTGCAATTGCAAAAGGGGGGTATCAGCCAACTTTAACTGCTTTTTATGGTTTTAATTCAAGGGTTTCTTATGCTGATGTTGTAGCTTTTGATGATGCAGGGAAACCAATAGGGACTAAGTCTGCAGATTCTTTTGGTACACAATTGAATGATAACAAAGGGCAAAATTTTGGATTGCAATTGAATGTTCCTGTATTTGACGGATGGTCTGTTAGAAATAGTGTAGATCGTAATAAAGTTAATTTAGAAAAATCTAAAATTGCATTAGAAAAAGCAGATTTAGATTTGCAAAGAAATGTTTATACAGCTTTTACCGATGCTAAAGGAGCTATGAATGCACATGAATCAGCGATTGTAGCACTTGAGTCGAGAGATGAAGCATATAATTATGCAAAGGAAAAATATGCGGTGGGCTTGATGAATTCTTTCGATTTCAATCAATCACAAACTTTGTTGACCAATGCTCAGTCTGAAGTAATAAGAACCAAATATGATTACATATTCAAGATAAAAATACTAGAATTTTATTTCGGAATTCCAATTGACCAAATCATGAAAAAATAATACTATGTCTAAAAAAACAATTTACATCATAATAGGAGCTGCACTAGTTATTATTGGGGCATTAGTAGGACTTTCAAAAGCTGGAGTTATCGGGAATAAAGATAAGGGCAAAGAAGTGGAAATTGCCAATGTTGAAACAGGGACAATAGTTGAGACTGTTTCGGCAACAGGTAAAATTCAACCAGAAATTGAGGTAAAAATTGCTTCTATGGTTTCTGGTGAGATTATAGATTTGCCTATCAAAGAAGGACAAGTAGTAAAAAAAGGAGAATTATTGGTAAAGATAAATCCTGATTTATATACTTCTGGATTGAATAGAAGTGTTGCTAATTTGTCAGGTTCCAAAGCAGGTTTAAGTCAATCTGATGCATCTTTTAATGAGGCTAAGGCCAATTATGAAAGAAATAAGACTTTGTTTGAGAAAGGGATTATTTCCAAATCAGATTGGGACAAGGCAGTTTCTTCTTTCGAGGTAGCGAAAGCCAATAAACAATCTGCTTATTATAATGTACAAAGTGCATCGGCATCTGTAAATGAAGCTAAAGATAACTTAGGAAGAACGGTGATTTATGCTCCGGCTGACGGAACTATATCGGTCTTAAACGTAGAACTTGGTGAAAGAGTTTTAGGGACGCAACAAATGGCGGGTACCGAACTTTTAAGAGTGGCCAACTTAAACAATATGGAAGTTGAAGTTGATGTCAACGAAAATGATATTGTAAAAATAAAGGTGGGAGATTTGGCCAATGTTGAAGTTGATGCCTATTTGAAAAAACAATTCAAAGGAGTTGTAACCAGTATTTCCAATTCTGCGAGTACAGCATTAACAGCTGATCAGGTGACTAATTTTAAAGTGAAGGTTAGAATTTTAAAAGAGTCTTATCAAGATTTAATGGTTGGCAAACCGGCTTCTTATTCTCCATTCCGACCAGGGATGACTGCTACGGTTGATATCATTACCACAACCAAAACCAATGTGGTTCATGTTCCTATCAGTTCGGTTGTTGTGAAGTCTGATACAACTGCAGTAAAAGTGGGTAAAATGGATGGTCCAGAAGGAGATGACAAAAAAGCAGCTCCGAAAAGCGATAAAAAACTAGAATGTGTTTTTGTGAAAGTTGGTGATAAAGCCAAAATCAGAATTATAAAAACAGGAATTCAAGACGACACGAACATTGAAGTGATGTCTGGTCTTAAGAAAGGGGATGTAGTTATCACGGGCCCTTACACTACGGTTTCCAAAGATCTAAACTCTGGTGATAAAGTATTTGTGGCAACAGAAGAGGGCAAGAAGAAATAGTTGTTGACTTCATATAAAAAAAGCACGCCTTGAAATTTTCAAGGCGTGCTTTTTTTATGGTATATGTGACAAATAACAACCTATGATTATATGTTTAAATAGTTGAATTATATATTTATATAATTGAGTTATATTTTTTCATAGTTGATTTATGTTTTTATATAGTTGAATTGTATTTTATCAGAGTTGAGTTATATTTTTTCATAGTTGATTTATGCTTTTGTATAGTTTAATTATACTTTTTCATAATTGAGTTGTATTTTTTCATAGTTGATTTATGCTTTTATATAGTTTAATTATACTTTTTCATAATTGAGTTGTATTTTTTCATAGTTGATTTATGCTTTTATATAGTTTAATTATACTTTTTCATAATTGAGCTATACTTTTTCATAGTTGATTTATATTTTTTACAATACTTCTGTATTATTATAGGAGCAACTGTCATTATTATGCTTGTGGCAATTTATATACTGTTATTATTTTATTCATACACCGTGCGTTTAGTATCGTTTTCTTTTTAAATGATTGTAATAATGGGCATTCACTCCCTTTAGCCCCGATTACTTCACTATGTTTTTATTTCATTGGAGTTCAGTGAACTTCGTTTGAAGTGAAAATCCTCTCTCGTTTTTTCAACTAGAGAGATTGTAGCGGAAAGCGGGACGATGTGTCCAAAAAAGCCAAATCTCCCTGCTTCAAAATTTATTAATTGAACTCCCGTTTTAAATAAAGGATTTATCAAAATTCGGTGTAAATTTGCAACCGTATCAATTATTCACAGATTAAAATCTAAAATTAAAGTGTCGTACATCCTCAACATTGAAACCGCTACCAAAAATTGTTCTGTTGCTTTGGCAAAAGAAGGAAAAACAATATTGCACAAAGAAATTGCAGAAGAAGGTTATTCCCATGCAGAGCGTTTACATGTTTTTATTGAAGAAATCATCAGTGAAGCTGGAATTGCTATGAAAGATTTGGTGGCTGTTGCGGTAAGTCAGGGGCCTGGATCTTATACTGGCTTGCGTATTGGGGTTTCGGCAGCAAAAGGTTTGTGCTATGCTTTGAATATACCATTAATCGCTATAGATACTTTGCGGGCTTTGGCTTCAAGAGTTTCTGTAACAGGCGGTTTGATTGTGCCAATGATTGATGCTCGCAGAATGGAAGTCTATAGTGCTGTTTTTTCTGCTTCTTTAGAAAAAAAACGAGAAGTCCTAGCCGAAATTATCACGGAAAACTCTTTTGAGGATATAAAGGAAAAGATATATTTTGTAGGCGATTGCAATGAGAAATGCAAAAGTGTTTTGACAAAAGATAATTTTGTGTTTTTGGATGATATTAAATATCCTTCCGCAAATGAAATGAGTGTTTTAAGTTTTGATAAATACAAAAAAAGCGACACTGTTGATGTCGCCTATTTTGAACCTTATTATTTGAAAGACTTTTTGATTGCCACTCCGAAAAAATAGTTAGTCTTTTTTGGTATTGTTATTTCTGGAGAACTCGGTAACAAACGGTTGAAAATTGATTCCTTCAGCGTCCAAGGCCAGTTTGCAGTTTTCCAAGGTATCTGATACAACCGAACCAAAATCTTCATTTTTTGCCCAAGGTCTGACCGCAAGTTGTACAGAATTGTCTGTTATGTTCTTTACGGAAACTTCTGCCGCTGGTGAAGTAAGTACTTTTGGGTTGTTTTTAAGGACTGTCATTATAATATCTTTCGCCACTTTTAGATTGGTTTCATATGATATAGAAAATGTTAAATCGGCTCTTCGAGATCCTTGCATCGAATAGTTGATAATTGTTCCGTTTGATAGAGTTCCGTTGGGAATAAAAATAGTTTGATTGTTTGAAGTAATTAATTTGGTTACAAAAATTTGAATTTCCAAAACGGTTGCCAATACTCCTTGAGCTTCAATTGTATCTCCAACTTTAAAGGGTTTGAAGAGAATAATAAGCATTCCTCCAGCAAAATTTGATAACGAACCTTGCAAAGATAAACCAACAGCAAGTCCCATTGCCCCTAGTATGGCTACAAATGAAGAGGTTCCGATTCCTAGTTTGTCGATGAAAGTAACAAATAATAATACTCTTAAAACCCAAAGTAAAATATCGGCAAGAAACTTGCTAAGAGTAGGGTCTAAGTTCCGTTTGACCATTATTTTTCGAATAAGCCTGTTGATTATTCGAATTGCATATAGGCCAATAAATAGAATAATTAAAGCAGAAATAACTTGTGGTGAATATTCTAATATTTTTGTAACGAAAATGTTTACGTATTGCTCAATGTAATTTGGATCTAAAGTCATATTTTAATTCATAAAAAACCTTCTTGAGAAGAAGGTTGTAAGTTGAATTGCAAAAATACGGATTTAATATTTTTTATAAAAAGCTATTGGGAATCTTCTTCTGTTTTATTTGGACTTTCAATTTTTTTTGAGTCTGAAGTATTTGCTTTTTCTTTTAGGTTGTTTATGGCTTCAGTGCCTTTTGCTTTGGCTTCTTCCATTATTGATTCTGCTTTTTCAATCAATGGTTTTGCTGCTTCTTTAGCTTTAGCGACTGCATCTTCTACAAGTGCTTCCGCTTTTTCAACATGAGGAGTTGCAGTCTCTTTTGCTTTGGATATTGTCTCTTCAACAAAAGTTTCGGCTTTTTCTATTATTGGAGCTGCGGTTTCTTTTACTTTAGATACAGTTTCTTCAACAATTGTTTCAGCTTTTTCTATATATGGTGTCGCTGTTTCTTTTGCTTTTGCAACTGTTTCTTCTATAATTTCTTCCGCTTTTTCAATAAATGGTTCCGCCTTTGTTTTGGTTTCTTCAATAATGGTTTCTGCATGTTCTGCAATTTCGCTTGCTGTTTCCTTGGCTGTGCCAAATAAGTTTTTGAAAAATGATGATAGTCCCATGGTTTTTATTTTTAGTTAAGGAATCAAAAGTAACTATTTTTTTATAATTTCTAAATGAAATAAAATGTAAAATATTGAAAATCAATTAATTTTATGTCTGCTATTTGGGTTTAATTAAAAATGAGTGCAACTTAAATTTGTTCTTTTGCATAAAAAAAGCGTTTCCATTTTGGAAACGCTTTTAGATAAAACCTTTATAGTTTTTAAAATTAAACAGCTTCTACCTTAATTCCTTCATCATTTAGCATACTTTTCAGCATGTTTTCGATACCACTTTTTAAGGTAAAAGTAGAAGATGGGCATCCATTACAAGCCCCTTGCATAATTACTTTTACAGTTTTGGAGGATTCATCATACGAATCAAAAAGAATATTACCACCGTCTGCAGCTACAGCAGGTTTTACATATTCTTCCAAAATATTGATGATTTTTTGAGAAGTTTCGTCAAGTGAATCAAATGATTCGTCTTTGGTTTTCTCATCTTTAATAATTGATTGAATTAAAGTTTCGTCAAGAACAGTTCCGCCGTTTTCAATAAATTGTTTGATGAACGTTCTTAATTCCATCGTGATGTCTTGCCATTCATTGATGTCATATTTGGTAACCGAAATGTAATTTTCATCAATAAAAATTTCTTTTACATATGGGAATTTGAATAATTCGGTTGCCAGTGGAGACGGTGCACTTTGGTCAATGTTTTTGAATTCAACAGCGTTTTTTGTTATCATTTTATTGACAACAAATTTTAGCGCTGATGGGTTTGGAGTAGATTCTCCATAAACAGTAATAGGCTGTTTTTTGGTTTTGTTTTCATCAACATTGATTATAACCCCTCCTTTGTTTACATAGGATTCAATTTGCTCCGCTACTGCTTCTTTTACATCGTCCCATTCTACAATGCTGAACCTTTCGACAGCTATAAAATTACCGGAGATATAAACTGTTTTTACAAATGGTAAATAAAAAAGTTGTTGTGCGAGTGGAGATGATTTGGCTTCATCTATATTTTTGAATTCAAAACTTTCATTTTGAGTGATAAAATCTTGAAATTCAAATTTTATTATCGTTGGATTTTGAGTTTCCTTTATAGTAACTTTTGTCATGATTTTTGTGATTTTTTACAAATTTAGTAAAGTTATTTTCTACGTTTAACTATATTTGGTTTTTTAATGAATAAATTAACAAAAGTTTTTTTTTCGTGATTAATTTTATAAAATAGCCCCCCAAATGTATAATAAAATCAAGTTTGCAGTAGTTCTTTTTCTTATTACTTTTAATAGCTTTTCACAGGAGGGAATACCTGTATATTCTGATTATTTGTCGGATAATTATTATTTGATCTTCCCATCTATGGCGGGAGCTTCCAATTGTCATAAAGTAAGGCTTACAGCCAGAAAACAATGGTTCGATCAAACGGATGCACCTGCACTTCAAACCTTAAGTTACAATGGTAGAGTAGGAGAAAAATCTGGAGTAGGAGCTATTGTTTTTAATGATGTCAATGGGTATCATTCTCAATTTGGTTTTAAAGCTACTTACGCCCATCATATTATGTTTTCTAGAGATGAAGTTGATTTGAATCAATTATCTTTCGGTGTGAATGTAGGTGTCAACCAAAGTCAATTGGATGAGACGGATTTCAGGAATTCTGGCGATTACGACCCAGTTCTTGGGGATGTAGTTCAACATGCATCCTATTTTAATTTGGATATTGGAGCCTCATATAATTTACTTGATTTTAGTTTTAATGCTGTGGTTAAGAATGTTTTGGAAACGAGACAGACTATTTATACAGAATATGAAAGTGATAACTTGCGAAAATTTATTGTTAGCGGTGGTTATGTTTTTGGTAATGCCGACAAAATTTTATTCGAACCTTCGCTTTTGTATCAATTTGTTGACAAAACGAAAGAGAGCTCATTGGACATGAATATGAAAGTATATAAAAACTTGGATATGGGGCAATTATGGGGAGGTTTGTCTTATCGAAGAAGTTTTGACGGAGCAGAATACAGTAATGGAAGTGGGACTAATAGCCAGAAATTACAATATATTACACCAATTTTAGGATTTAATTATAAAAACTTTATGTTTGCCTATACTTATACACATTTATTGGGAGATGTTCAATATGAAAGTGGAGGATTTCATCAGCTTACTTTAGGAATTAACTTTTTGTGTAAACCTGAAAAATACGATTGTAATTGTCCAGCAATTAATTAGTTAAAAAGAAAATGATAATAAAGGCTGTTAACGGAAAATCACCGGCTATTCCAGAAGATTGTTATGTAGCCGAGAATGCTACCATTGTTGGTGATGTTACTTTTGGTTCACAATGTAGTGTTTGGTTTAATGCTGTTATTCGTGGAGATGTTCATTTTATTACAATTGGTAATAAAGTAAATATTCAAGATGGAGCGATTATACATTGTACTTATCAAAAACATCCAACCATTATTGGAAACAATGTTTCAATAGGTCATAATGCGATTGTGCATGGGTGTACAATTCATGACAATGTATTGGTAGGAATGGGGGCAATTGTTATGGATAATTGCGTCATTGGGAGCAATTCAATTATTGGAGCAGGATCTGTGATTACTCAAAATACAATAGTAGAACCTGGCACCATTTGGGCTGGTGTTCCTGCCAAAAAAGTAAAAGATATTGACCAGTCAAATTTTGCTGGAGAAATAGAGCGTATTTCCAATAATTACGTGATGTATTCGAGTTGGTTTAAAGAGGAATAAACCATTCAAAAATCGACGATTTAAAATCAAATGTTTATTTTTTCGAAGAAGGATGTTTTATAACTTTCGCTGATAGGAATTCTTTTTTCGGAGATTAAAACTTTATTTTTCTGAATGGATTTAACGTGTTTGATATTGATGATATAGGAACGATGAATTCTTGCAAAACCTTTGGAAGACAAAAGATTTTCTAGTTTTATTAAACTGATTAGGGTTAGCGTATATTTATTGTCGGTGGTGTATATTTTGACATAATCTTTCAATCCTTCGATAAATAAAATATCAGCAAAATTAATTTTTACATTTTCATATTCAGCTCGAACAAACATGAAATCATTTTCTATTTCTGGCGTATTTGCGGCTACAGTCTCTATTGGTAGGCTTTTTGGAGCAAAGATTTGTTGTGCCCGTAAAACAGATTTAAGAAAACGGTTAAAAGGAATGGGTTTTACCAAATAATCGACTGCGCCAAGATTAAATCCTTCGACTGCATAATTGGAATAAGCAGTTGTGAAGATGATTAAAGGTTTTTTCTCGATAGCATTGATGAAATCAATTCCAGAAAAATGAGGCATTTCGATGTCCAAAAAAATCAAATCAATCTGGGATTGGTTTATTTTGGATATAGCATCGATTGCGTTAGTAAATGTGGTAACTAGTTCAAGTGAATCGACTCTACCAACAAATTCAACCAATAAATCTACTGCTAATGGTTCGTCGTCTATAATGACACATTTCATATTTTCCTAAGTTATGATGTTGGTATAAAAGCTTAATTTGCTTGTAGTTGAATTTGATCCAATTGTAAAATCAAATGTACTGTATATTTCGTATCAGTAGCCGATAGATTTAGCTCATGTGCGTTTGGATAAAGCAAATTAAGTCTATTTTTAATATTTGACAATCCTATTCCTGAGTTTTCAGGATCTTTTTTGTTGTTTTCTATTTTATTTTCTACCCAAAAAGTCAATATATTTTCTTCAATTGTTATGATAATTTTTACATAAGCAGTTCCTTTATAATCGGTTCCATATTTGAACGCATTTTCAATAAATGAAATCAATAGCATAGGTTCAATAAACTTATTTTTAGTATCACCGTGAATATTTATACTAATGTTTTCAATGTTATTGAGTCTTAATTTTTGTAATTCAATATAATTTTTAATGTAATCGATTTCCTTTTCAAGTAAAACCGTTTTATTATCCGTTTCATAAAGCATATATCGCATCATTTCGGATAAAGTGACTATGGCATCGGGTACCAAATCAGATTTTTTATGAGCCAAAGAGTAGATACTATTCAGTGAATTGAATAAGAAGTGTGGATTTGTTTGTTTTCTTAAATAGTTTAGCTCGGTAGAAGTTCGTTGACTTTCGGCAATTAATTTGTTTTGTTGGTCATCGTAAAACTCAGATAATGTTTTGATTATGGTACTAATGGCGACGATTAAAATATAAAAGAAAGAAGGGACAATCTTAAAGAAAAAAGGTTGGTTTCTTCTATGCATTTGATGGTCTATATTTTTATCTGCAAGCGGTATTTTGAGATTATTTATTCCATTCGGTGGTCTCATTTCTCGAATTTCAGGCATAAAAAACTGAAATCTGAAGAACATAAAAATCACGATAAGAACAAGTAGAATTGCAATATAATATCCATATCTTTTTTGCAGAAGCAAATGGGGAACAAGGTATATATAATTGAGATAAAATAGTATTATTCCGGAAATCCATTGAATGTAGAAATCGGTATTGATGTGAAATGGACTTTGATAAAATTGAATAAGTGAGGTACTAATAAAAAAACACCAAATAATACTGTGGATAAGTATTTTGTTTGAGTCGTTATTTTTTATTGATACAATATCCATCTACAGTCTTATTTTTAATAAAATTAATTCATTTTTTGTAATTGTTGGCGATTTATTGGTGCTCAATTTTTTTATTACCAATTGCCCAACTGCAATAGCTTCTTTTTCTGTTTGAAAACTTTTGTATTCACTGATAACAGGGATAACTGTTTGTTTTATGATTATTCTGTCGTTGTTTGTAATAGTATATCCCCAACCTTGATTCACTTTTATAGTTTCTAGACTTAATCCTTTTTCCTTTTGACAAAAAATAAAAATTAAGAGTCCGATTAAAAATGAAATTATGAATAAATTGAATATATAAGACGAATTCTTCCGGAGTTGTTTCCGGAAGAATTTGCTTTTGCTGTTAGTTGTCATCGTCATTTTGTTCCTCGTTTGGTTTAAATTCCCATACATCATCAAAATACGAAGTTCCTGCTTTTCCTAGCATAACGAAACCTTTTTGTCCGCTGATTGTTACTCCTATCGCATCCGATCTTCCTGAACCCTCGAGGGCCGTTTTTTCTTTCCAAATGTCCGTTGTGGAATTGTATTCCCAAATGGTATTTCCGCTTTCACCACAAGTAACATATCCTAAACCATTTATTGAAAAACTTGATGCATTGGCTCTTTTAATAGAGTAGGTATCGTGATCACTCTCATCATCATCTAAATCTCTTTTTCTTGTCCAAACATCGGTGCTTGGGTCAAATGCCCAAAAATCAACTTGATTAACACCACTGTTTATACCTGTTCCTAAATAGGCTATGTCGTCAATAACGAAAACAGTTGCATTTCTTCTTTTGTTACCACTAAATCCATTGACTTGAGTCCAAGAATTATCGGTTGGGTTGTATTGGTAGAAATCTTTTAAATAATTACCATCATATCCTGTTCCCAGAAAGGCTTTTCCTCCTACTTGAAAACCTACGGCTCCATATCGGGCAGTTCCTGCAAAATCTGCCTTTTGTGCCCAAGTATTAGTATCTGGATTGTATTCAAAAAAGTCTTTTAATTTATTGGTTCCATCATAGCCAAGACCTACATACCCTTTTCCACCTAATTCAAATCCTGATCCTGAACTTCTGGCAGCACCTATAAAATCGGCTTTTTGTTCCCAATAATCTCCATCAGAATTGTAAGCCCAAAGATCTTTTAGATATTCGTCTCCAGTATAACCAGTGGTTACATAAGCATAAGTGCCAATAACGAAACTTGTCGCACTAGATCTTGCTGGCCCATCAAATGCTGATTTTTTTATCCAGTTTCCTAGTTTGTCTTCATCATCGTCATTGCTGCAGCTGATGCAAATTAAGGTAATAAGTAGAGTACTAAGAAATATTCCTTTTTTTAAATGTTTCATAATGTGCATGGTGTTTATTAAAGTTTGTATTTTATGCTTACGGAAAATACGCCTCCGTTTTTTAAAGATTGATTCATTTCATTCGTTCTGTTTTCATCAGAAAAATTAAATTCTTTGTTTGATGAATATCCTCCTTTGAGGCTGACGTACCAGGAAGTGTCCATATTCCTTTCAAATTGCAGTGTGGTTTCCATTTGAGAGAATCCAATTTTTGTTATAGTATTTAAATCATCTGTTACAATTGGTGAATTTAGATTGTAACTGCTTCCACTAAAGTCATTGTTTAGGCTGAATTTATTTCGAATTGAATTGGAGTAGGATAGTTCTGAATTTGGGAATCCTAATTTTAAATACGCTTCATTGTTGAATTGATGGTTAAATGAAAATGTTGGTAGTATTTCTGGTTTTCCAAAAACAGTCATTCTTTTTATTCCCAGATCAATGCTGTTTTTTTTGTTTAACGTTTGATTAAATTCAATGCCTCCTAAAATACTTATATTCGAAATTTCAAAATTACTTTCATAATTAGCTGTTGGTTCTATTGCAATATTCAGCTTTGTTTTTTCTGTCATTTGATGAGAAAATTCAAAAATGTTTTCAAAACTATTAAAGTGAGTGTTACTGTAATTCGTGACATAATTTTTTAATAAATAGGTTTCAATTTCATCAGTAACAGTCGTGTTTTTATATTTAAAAGTATTTGTCAAATTGTTTTTAGTTCCAATATCTTTAAAAAATAATACTCCAATCCCAGTTTGGTTTATGGAACCATTTTCTATAGGTTCTGTTTTTATGTTCAAATCAATTGTGAGCCCTTTTTGTGCATAAACACTGAATATTGGAATCAAAATCAAAAGCTTCGTAAAGGTGTTTATTCTCATTATTTAATTATTGGGCCAAAAGTAGTTGTGTTGCCAATGAATAAAAAAGAATATATATGCATGGGTTTATTCTATAGACAAACGGGCTATTATTAAGGGTGAATCTGGATTTGAAACTCTATAGTGAGTCATAGACAGTTTATCACTTTTTATAGATCGAATAACCCGAACAGTATATGTTGTTAGGACTGCAGCCACGAGCACTTATATATTTGCTCAAAAAATTAAGTATGTACAAGTTTTTGATTTTGATGTTTTTTGGTTTATTGATATTCTCCTGTGATTCTGATGTTGATGCTGGAGAATTTGTTGTAGGAGCAGATTATTTAGCCTTAAAAAATAAAGTGGTCTCAATAGATACAGTCACAATTGATGTTTCTACCATAAAGCTAGACTCTTTGGTTACTTCAAGTGAAAGTAGAATCTTGGTAGGAAATTATGATGACCCACTTTTTGGAAAAGTGAAATCGGACAGTTATTTCCAAGTTACGCCATCTTCATTTAATCTTTACAGTGAAAATTCAGATACTGATGCAACAGGATATGTGTTTGATTCTATTGCAATGATTTTAAGATATGACGATTACTATTATGCCGATACTACCAAAGTTCAGACTTTGAACATTAACAGGGTAATCAAAAAGTTCAAACCCAATGTTAATGATGATAGCTTTTATAATAATTCTACTTTGGATTATAATGGTACGAGTTTAGGTACGATAACTTATAGGCCAAAGCCAATAGGTAGAGATAGTATTAATGTTAAATTAGATAATGAATTTGGTTTGGAACTTTTTAATAAGTTCAAGAATAATGAAATCACTACAGCTAGCGAGTTTACAGAATACTTAAAAGGGTTTGTGTTAACATCAGCTTCCAATACTTCAGGGAGTATAGTTGGATTTAATTTGTCAAGTGTACTTCGATTATATTATTCTAAAGGGAAAGGTGATGCTGAAGATTATTATAAAAAGGATTTTACCATTTCCGATGCCACTAAGCAGTTTAACTCAATTTCATCAGATAGGACAGGAACTTTAATTAATGACTTGCCATTGTCTAAAATGAGTTTGTCCAGTTTGTATACCGGTAATGCAGGATTCATTCAATCTGGTACGGGAATAGTTTGTCGAGTGGATTTTCCAAATATAGAACAACTAAAATACCTCGCAGACAAAGGAGCCATAGTCGATGCAAAGTTAATAATGAAGCCCGTCAAGAATTCATATTCGAAAATGTTTCCATTGCCTGAGACATTAAGTGTTTATGTTGTTGACAAATTGAATCGAATAAAATCAACGCTTACAAATTCCAGTGGTACCAGTTTAGTTGCAACTTTAAATAATGCAAATGACGAATTTGATGAAAATGTGGAATATCAATTGTCTCTAGGTTCTTTTTTACAGAAAGAAATGTTGAAAGAATCGGATTCAAAGAGAGGCTTAATGTTTACGTTGCCAACTTTATCCAAAGTTGTAGATAGAGTTGTATTGGGTGACCAGACCAATAAAGAAAGTGAAATGAAATTACAAATATATTATATAACGTATTAAATGAAAAAGAGTCACCCTTTTTTGGTTTTAGTGTTTTTTGCTTCTTTTATAACCTACTCTCAAAGTATTGCTACTTCGCCATATTCACTTTATGGATTAGGAAGTTTGTATGAAGCAAATTTTGGATTAATACCATCACTTGGTACCGCAGGTATAGCATTGCCTTCGGATGATTTTATTAATAATAAAAATGCTGCCTCTCTTGTGAATATTCCAGAGAATAATTTCTTTTTTGAAGTTGGAGGTAAAGGGATTCAATCTTCTTTTGAAGATAATTTAAAAAAAGAAAACCGAAACAATTTTCAGTTTTCCCATTTTGCTTTTGCCTTTCCGATAAATAATAAATCGGCAGTTAGTGTAGCTATGATGCCTTATTCCAGTTCTTCTTTTAAAATTTCAGAATTAAAAATACCGATACTAGATAGTAGTAATGAGTATTATTATTTGGACGTAATGGGTACAGGTGGATTGAATAATTTAGATTTATCTTATGCTTATAAATTAAGTAATAAATTATCTTTGGGTTTTTCTGCCTCTGTTCTTTTTGGGAATACTACTGATGAAAGAACCTACGAAATCAATAACTCAGTTACTAGTATAGACAAAAAAGTAAATTATAGTGGTATTCGGCCAATTTTGGGGTCGCAATTCAAAATGAACCCATCATTGACTTTTGGGTTAAATGTAAAATCTCCAACACGAGTAAATGCTACCAAAATTCAATCTGTTACTGTTGTAAATGGTACAGATACATCTTCTTTGGAGACTGATGAAAAATCCGATACTGATGATTTTTATTTGCCTTTAGAAATAGGCTTAGGTTTCAATAAAGCCTTTAAAAACAAACTAAACATAGTTTTTGATTATGAGAAAAGATTTTGGGATGCTACCAATCAATCTGATATGTATGGTAATTTTTCCAATCAAGAAAAGTTTGCATTGGGATTGTCTTATCAAAAAGCAAAAACATCCAGAAGTTATTTTGATAGAATAAAATATGCGGCTGGTGTTAATTACGATACGGGTTATTTAGAAGTTGATAATAAAAAAATTGAGGATAAGAATTTTTCTATTGGAGCTTCATTACCCTTGGATCATTTATCTTCAGCTTTGTTTATTTCCTATACTTATGGGCAAAAGGGGCAAATAACGAATTCATTAGTCCAAGAGAATTATCATAAATTGACATTAAACCTTAATTTAGACGGGATCTGGTTCATTAAGAAAAAACTAGATTAATTTAGAAATCCTTTTCTTCAACGTTGTATTTATTTTCTAAAATTTCGGTTAAAACCTTTGGGTTGGTGTTTGTATAGAAAATTGGAGTGTTGGTTTTGGCAGTTGAGAAACCAACCTTGTCTCTAAGTATATTTTGGGTTTGTTTAGCAACAGCTTCTCCAGAATCAATAATATGAATATGTTCTGGAAGGATTTTTTTTATTTGTGGAATTAAATAGGGGTAATGGCTGCAACCCAATACGAGGTAGTCAATATTGGCTTCAATCATTGGGGTGAGATAAGAATAAAGCAATTGGGTCATTTCAAGAGAATTGATTTGACCATCTTCGATTAATTGAACCAATCCATGGCCTATTTGCTCGATGATTTTGATGTCTTGATATTTCTCCGTAGTCTTATTAAAAAGTTCACTGTTTAAAGTTCCTTTTGTAGCCAGGATTCCTATAGTTTGAGTTTTAGAATGCGTTGCTGCAGGCTTTATGGCAGGTTCTATTCCAATAAACGGAATGGAATATTTAGCTCTTAATTCCTGGATAGCGTTGGTTGTTGCGGTATTGCAGGCTATCACAATTAGCTTACAGCCCATTTCAATCAATAAATCTGTGTTTTTCATGCTTAAAGCAATGATTTCAGCTTTTGATTTTTGCCCATAGGGAGCATTTTTGCTGTCCGCTAGATAGATTGTTTGTTCATTTGGCAGTAAATCATGAATGGCTTTCCATATGGAGGTTCCTCCAATTCCAGAGTCAAAAACGCCAATTGGGCTATCGTTTGTCATGGTTGCAAATTTAAAATCTATAGTTTAAATGTACTATATTTTTTTTGGTAAAAAAAAACTGCTCACCCCAATATTTTGGAGGAGCAGTTTGTAATTGATTTATTTTAGATTAAAAACCTAAGTCTTTTTTCACGTCAACAGTGATGTTTGTTCCATCAGCAAGTAAAAGTGTAGATCCGTCAAGAACATATTGAAATCCTTTTGCTTTACCTACTTTTTGGATAGAAGCTTTTACTTTTTCCATAATTGGCTTAACAATTTCTTCTTGTTTTGTTTGTAATTCTTTTTGAGCATTGTCTCTAAAATCAACAATTCTTTTTTGCATATCTTGAACCTCTTTAGAACGTTCTTGATTTACTGCTTCAGTAACTGTTGCTGATTCAGCTTCGTACTTTTTTAATTTTGCTTGGTATTCTTCAACCATCTTTTTGTAGTCAGCATCATAAGTTCCACTCAATTTCTCTAATTGTTTTTGAGCATCAAGCATAGCTGGCAATTTAGACATGATTTCATTTACATCAACGTGAGCTACTTTAGTTTGAGCATTAGAAATTTGAGTTGCACCTAAAAATAGTATCGCAGCAATTAGTAAAGTTTTGAATTGTTTCATTGTTTTAAAATATTTAATAATTAGAATTTGTTTAGTTGTTTTCTTTTAATTTTTCTTCATTAGCTTTTTTCAAAGCTTCTCTATCTTGTATTTCCTTTAATCTTTTTTCTTCCGCTGCTTTTTTGGCAGCTTCTCTTTCTTCAAGTATTTTTTTTCTTTTTTCTTCTAAAGCTTTTTTGCGTTCCTCATATACGTTTGGTTTAACAGCTTCTGTTGTTGTTTTTGAAGTTTCTGTTTTTTCTGTTGTATTTGGGGTGAAAGTATTTGCTCCTTCGGTTTTAGCTGGTGCAACAACTGTGCCATTTTTTTTGGCCTCCCTTTCAGCTAGTAATTGTTTTCTTTTTTCTTCGTAATTTTTTTTAGCTTCTTCTTGTGCGGCTTTTTTATCGGCTACTAATTTTTCTCTAGCTGCCTTTTTATCTAATAATGCCTTTTCTCTTTCGGCTAGAACAGGATTCTCGTCTAATTCGTCTTCTTTGTTCTCTTTAGCTTCTTCTTCCTTTTGCTGTTTTTTTGTTAATTGTTCTCTTTTTTCTGTTCGATTTAATATCCGAATCACTTGATCACTAATATCAAATCTTTTTGCTGCAAAAAGAATGGTTAAATGTGAGGATTTATCAAATATAAAGTCATATTTTTTTGCTTCAGCTATATCTTGAACAGCTGTGAAAACTTGATCTTGAATCGGTTTAACTAATCCGGCTTTTTGTATTATTAAATCTCCATTAGGGCCAAACCTTTTTTGTTGATAATCTAATTTTTCAGATTCAAGGAACTTTATTTCCGTTTCTCTTTCTTCAATTAATTCGGCTGTCAATAATGGTTTTTCAGCTTTTAAAGCCTCAGTAAGTTTATTAATTTCTATTTTTTTTGCCTCAATTTCTTGTTTCCATTTCTGTGCTTTTTGCTCTAATTGAGCTTTAGCCTCAATATAGTCTGGTACATTTTGTAATATGTATTCCATATCAATGTAACCTACTTTATTTCCTTTGGTTTGAGCCTTTATTGTCGTTACAACAATAAGCGATAAAATTATAAATAAAAATTCTTTTCTCATAATTTTTAATTTTAGAAATTTAAACCAAATTTACTTAAAATTGTTGACCTATGATGAAATGTGTTTGCCATCCACTTGGTTGTATTGCTCCAGGAACAGCATCGAACCCATAACCAAAATCAATTCCTAATAGACCAAATGCCGGCATGAATACCCTTAAACCTACACCTGCTGAACGAGCCAAATTAAACGGTTGATAGTCTGATAATGATTCATACGATTGTCCCGCTTCTGCAAAGGTTAATGCATAAATAGATGCTGATGATTTCAACGTAATTGGATAACGTAATTCTAATGAAAACTTATTGTAAACAGTGGCACCATAAGCATCTCCAGTTGAACTTGCAGGTGTCAAAGCCCCATTTTCATATCCTCTTAGCTGTATATTTTGTCTTCCGTCAATCGAACTTCCAGCCATACCATCACCTCCTAGATAATACCTTTCAAAAGGAATAACACCTCTGTCTTGATTGTAAGCCCCTAAGAAGCCGAATTGCATTAAAGTACGTAATACTAATTTTTTATACAAAGAAGTAAACCAGTCTCCTGTAAATTGTACTTTGTAATATTCTAGCCATTTGTATTTTTCTTGATCTACTTTTGCAGGATCTGCAACAGCTTCTTGATAATTGTCTACTTTATTTGGAATTGTGCCGCTAGAAGGCAGTTTGTCTAAATAATCGCCGGACTTTACTTCCCTGTTGTTATTATCTGTATAGGAAGTTCCAGTGTAAATATATTTATATTTTTGTTGATCTCCTAACGTTGCATAATCTACACCATTAAAAAGGGAATATGGAAGTGTAAACTCACCGGTTATTCCAAATTCGGCGCCATAAGTTGGGAATATAGGATTGAATCCTTTACTGTTTCTTGTTAAGCCAACAGTATAGGATAAATTTCTAGATGTTCCATTTGCAAAGGTAAACAATCCGTAAAGATAATTATGCAAATCGTATTGTTGGTAACTGATCGATTGTGAAAGCGTGAAGAAATCATCAGGCACTGTTAACCTTTTTGCCATTCCAACAGACAACGAGGTGATGTTAATGTACTTTGATTTGTCTACTTTTTGCATTTGGTAGTTAGAACTATATTGCTGACTAAATGCGAATGAACTACTAAATTGGATTGGTTTTTTTCCTCCAAACCATGGTTCTGAAAATGATAAACTATAAGTTTTGTAGTAAGAACTCGCTTGAAGGCGTAAAGCTACTTTTTGGCCATCACCCATAGGTAGTGGATGATATGCGTCTTTATTGAATATATTCCTTGCCGAAAAGTTGTTGAAAGATAGCCCCAAGGTTCCTACAAAACCACCTCCACCATATCCTCCTTGAAGTTCAATTTGGCTAGCTCCTTTTTCTACTACATGATATTCGATATCTACAGTTCCAGCACCAGAATCAACATTTTTGAATTGGGGGTCAATTTTTTCAGGGTCAAAAAAGCCCAATTGTCCAATCTCTCTGATGGTTCTCACTAATTCTCCTTTGTTGTATTTCTCTCCAGGTTTAGTTCTTAATTCTCGGTAGATAACTTCATCGTTAGTTTTATCGTTTCCAACAACTGTGATCTTATTGAAATATGCAATGGGACCTTCGGTAACTCGGATTTCAAAATCAATTACGTTGTCAGCTGTTCTTGTTTCTACAGCGTTTATGTTTGAAAATAAGTATCCGTTATTTTGGTATAAATTTGTAATGTCATCCCCATCTGGTTTTGATTTGTCTGCAATTCTTTCTTGAAGAAGTACTCCATTGTATACATCTCCAGGGCGGATTCCGAGCATACTTCTTAACCCTTCGTCAGAGTAAACAGTGTTTCCGATAAATTTAATATTTCCAAAATAATATTTAATTCCTTCCTCAACTTTGATTTTTATGTATATAGCATTTTTTTCTTTGTTATATGCAACAGAATCCCCTAATATACGGGCATCACGATATCCAATTTTTTTATAATCATTAACTATTTTTTCTAAATCTTCTTGGTATTTATCTTCAATGTATTTTGATCTCTTCAAAAAGTTAATCGAATTTTTAACCTTTGTGTTTTTCATAGAACTAAGCAATTTGCTGCTTGGAACATTTTTATTGCCTTCGAAATCAATTTTGTAAATTTTGACTTTGTCGCCAATGTCAACTTTTACAAGCATATTTACTTGATTTGAAGTTAGAGTAGAGTCTTTAGAGGTAGTTATGTAAACTTTAGCATTGAAAAAACCATCTTTTTTGTATTTTTTTTCAATGTAGTTTTTTGTGGTAGTGATTAAGTTTTCAGTTACAATTTTACCATTGGTTAGTCCGTTGTCTTTAATAAAAGATTCCGTTTTACTTTTGGATACACCAACAAATTTTACTTCGTTGATTTTTGGTAATTCTTTAATGTTCAAGTCTAGGTAGATACTATCATTTTCTATTCTATTTACATAAAATGAAATTTCATCAAAAAGACCAAGTTTTCCTAATTTTTTTATTGAACTACTGATTTGTTCTCCTGGAATTGTAATTTCTTGTCCTTTTTCCAAACCAGCAAAAGTAACGACAGTTTGAGGGTTGAAGCTTATATCTCCAACTACTTTTACATCAGCTAATATGTATTTTTTACCTTGATCAAATGGTACTCTGTCTTGTGCTTTAATTTGAGTAAATGTTCCTAAAATTAAAAAGGTAAGGACTAGTTTTATGCTTTTATGTAACACTAAAAAATTATTTAATTTGTTCACTTGTTTTTCCAAATCGACGTTCTCTTTTTTGATAACTAATGATAGCCTCATGTAAATCTTGTTCTTTAAAGTCTGGCCATAATACATCAGTAAAGTATAATTCTGCATAGGCAATTTGCCATAGCAAAAAATTACTTATTCTATGTTCCCCACTAGTTCTTATTAATAAATCAACATCCGGTAAATTATGCGTGTAAAGATGCTCATTTATAATTGAATCGTCAATACTGTCTATTGAAATTATATTATTTTTAACTTTATTGCTTATTATTTTTACAACATTTACTAATTCTTCCCTAGATCCGTAGCTTAAGGCAAGAGTTAGTGTCATTTTCGTATTGTCTTTTGTTTTGTCCAGTACATCAAATAATTGCTTTTGAGCGTTCTTTGGTAGTTTTTCTAAATTACCGATAGCGTTCATCTTGATGTTGCCTTCCTGCATTGTTTTAAGCTCTTTCTTTAATGAGTTGATTAAAACTCTCATTAAAGTATCTACTTCAAGTTTGGGTCTATTCCAGTTTTCTGTTGAAAAAGCGTAAAGAGTTAAGTATTCTACACCTAAATCTAAGCACTCCTGGATGATTAATTTTACAGATTTTGAACCGCTTTCATGTCCAAGGGTTCTGATAAAGCCTTTTTGTTTCGCCCAACGACCATTCCCGTCCATAATAATGGCCAAGTGTTTGGGGATATTGTTTGTGTTTATTTTGTCTTTTAACATCTTATTTTAATCTGCGCAGTAACATGGTTTGTCTCCAAAAGTATACGTTAATGTTATACCGGTGAAAACATACCAATCATTATTATTTATATTACCAAATTTGGGTAAACTACTGTTACTTGGATTACTCCCGTCAATATTGTCAGTAAAAGTATATCGGGCTCCAACTTCTAAGCCTAAAACGAAATCCCTTAAGAAATTTGTTTTGACACCAACCGTCATTGGTATGGCAATACTACTGTTTGTGTTGTTTTTATGTGTAACTCCAGAAGTTACATATAATTCATCGTAAAGAAAATAGCTTAATCCTGAATATACATAAGGAGTGAATTTTGGTTTTTCCTCATGTAAATTGAAATCAAAAAAATTAAACTCTAATCCAGCAGAAAGCTCCTTTATATTGTTTACAAAACGATATCCTCTATTGTGTCTACCAGATTCTTTTGAATCATGGTCATTTCCTGAGATTTGCGATTGAGTATATGAAAATCTATAAGCATGTCTTGGACTTTTATTCCATTTGTATAGAATACCAAATGCAGGTTCATTTGGAGCAATGTAAGTTGTTGAACCCACATCTCCTATGTAATTACTGCCACCTAGAAAAACTCCTATTTCATTAATTTGGGAATGAATAGAAGAAAAGGTGAAAAAGCATAAAAATGAAATGAAAATTTTACTCATAAATTATAAAATTGCGTGCAAATATAATAATTATCAATAGGATTCAATACGTATCTTGGGAATACTGTCTTTTTTTAGACCAGCTCCCTTTTTTTATATACAAAGGATGTGTTATTAACGATTAAAAAGGGATAATTCGTATATGAAGTTTTAATTCCTTCTGTCCTCACCCCAAAGTAGTTTTGTTCTTAGGGTTTTCAAAAAAGTTTCTTCCGGAATCTCCACCATATTTATTTCGAAATTCGTTTTTTTTATGGTCAAAATCGAATCATTTGCCACACTTGTTATTCTAGAATCCAAGGATACTAAGTATTGCTGTTCTCTTCCAGAGACTTTTAGACGAATTTCGGTTGCATCTGGAACCACAAGAGGTCTTGCGTTTAGATTATGAGGAGCAATAGGTGTGATGACTAAGCTTTTTACGTCAGGTGTTAAAATAGGTCCTCCGCAACTCAAAGAGTAGCCTGTTGTCCCAGTTGGGGTTGCAATAATTAAACCATCTGCCCAATAGGAATTTAAAAACTCATCGTTCAAATAAGTGTCTATAGTTATCATCGATGTAGTCTCTTTTCGGCTCACCGATATTTCATTCATGGCAAAATTAAGACCTTCTATTGCTTTGTTTTCTGGTGAACAGGTAAGACTTAATAGGGTTCTCTTTGAGATTTTATATTTTTTATCAATGACAAGTTGCATGAATGCTGCTATGTTTTCTTTTTGTACTGTTGCCAAAAAGCCTAATCTTCCTGCATTTATTCCTAAAATAGGAACTCCCGAATTGCGAACCAGTGTGACCGCTCTGAGAATAGTTCCATCACCACCAATGCTAATCAACATATCATAACTGGAATCCAAATCATCATGAGAGGAAAAGGTGTTGTATTCGTTTTCTATGATTTTTTTTTCATACAGCATTTTCAAGAAATCGGATTCAATAACCATTTCTACATTATTATTGTTGAAAAACACAAAAATGTCTTTTATGATAGGTTCTGTGCTTACTAAATAATATTGGCCGTAAATAGCTACTTTCATTTCTTTTGGGTTTGATATTTTGTTATTGTTCTTTTGGGTTTTAAATGATTTAATCCAAAAAAATCACATATTCAAATATTTATCTAAATAGTCTGAACGTTCTTTTAAACTTTTGATGTAATTGTCTTCGTTGTGTTCTGAAACGATGTCGTAGTTATATCTTCTGAAAGTTTGAATTATCTCATTCAATGAACCAACACTAATTTTAATTGTGACTTCGACTGTATTTACATCTGAATTTGAAATGAAAAGACCTAAAAGTTTACCATTGTTGCTCTCTACAATTTGTACAATTTGACTCATCGAATAATCAATAGTGTTTTTACTCACTATTATGATGGCTCCCTGTTCTTTTAGAAAAGGAGTTTCATGAAAAAATTTAATGACATCTTCAATTTCATAATACCCAACATACTTGTTGTTTTCGTCCAAAATAGGAACTAAGTTAGTATGGTTTTTGGCAAAAACTTCCAAAACGTCTAACCAAATCATATCGGTTCTTGCAAAAAAATGTTCCAGAACATATTTATATTCATTGACTTTTTTATCACTGTCAAAAGTTTCAATGTCATCAGCGGCGATACTTCCAATGAAAATTTCCTCTTCGATGACAGGAAAGTGTGAAAAGGTTAAGTCACCAAAAAAATCTTGAACCGCGCCAATAGTTTCTTGAGCATCAATTGCTTTGTAGTCGTTTGTTATGTAGTCTTTTAAATCTGTCATAAATCTATCCTCAATAATCGATGCAAAATAATCAAAAATATACAAAATATGCTAGGTTTTACTTTGTATTTTTGTCTTATCAAATATAATAACTTACCTATTAATATCTATTCTATGACAAAACTTAGCGTTAATATAAATAAGATTGCCACTTTACGTAATGCTCGTGGAGGAAATGTGCCTGATTTGTTGAAAGTGGCTACTGATATTCAACGGTTTGGAGGCCAAGGAATAACGATTCACCCGCGTCCAGATGAGCGTCACATTCGCTATCAAGATGCAAGAGATTTAAAATCAATTGTCTACACGGAATATAATATAGAGGGTAATCCTCAGCATAATTTTATCGATTTGGTTTTAGAATGTAAACCAGATCAAGTAACCTTGGTTCCAGATGCTATTGGAGCAATTACTTCATCAGCAGGTTGGGATACTATAAAAAATCAATCTTATTTGTTGGAAGTTATTCAAGAGTTTCAACGAAACGGAATTAGGACTTCGATTTTTGTTGATCCAATTTCTGAGATGATTGAAGGTGCCAAAAAAACGGGTGCAGATAGAATTGAATTATATACCGAAGCTTTTGCGCATCAATACAGTTTAGGAAATGAAAAGGGAATTGATCCTTATGTGAAATCTGCCGTTTTGGCTAACGAATTAGGTTTAGGGATTAATGCGGGTCACGATTTAAGCTTGGATAATATTCAGTTCTTTAAACAAAACATTCTGGGATTATTGGAAGTGTCAATTGGTCATGCACTTATTTCTGAAGCGCTTTATCTTGGTTTGGATAATGTGGTAAATATGTATTTGCAAAAATTAAAATAGTTTTAAATTAAATTTTTTAGAGGATTGAAGAGTCAATAGTTAAAAGGATTGGTTTTGAATTATTCCTTTTGTTGCCTTAATAAATGTTGTATTTTGAAACCAATTCTTCTTCTTTTTTTATTTTGTTTTTCTAATTTAATAGCACAGTCAAAAGCGACAATTAATGGTTTTGTGAAGGATAATTTTGAAAAAATAATTATTGGTGCTAATGTGTCTTTCTTAACGAGTGAAAATCTAAAATTTGATATTGCAACAGATTCAATAGGAAGATACTCAATTGAGATTCCAATAGGATCTGTCAGAGTTGAAGTTAGTCACTTAGGTTTCGTAAATAAGTCATTTGATTTAGATTTAAAAAAAGACGTTTTTCTTTCTATTGTGTTAGACGAAAGTAATTTTGAATTGAAAGAGGTGGTTATTCAGAATGAGGAAAAGAAAGCGATGGCAATTGCTTTAGGAGGTAAATTGGCATTCAATCCTCAAAAAATCGGTAATGTCCCTACACTTACCGGAACTCCCGATATTATAAAATTGTTGCAATTAACTCCCGGGGTACAGAATTCTGGAGATGGTAATAGTTATATCTATGTGAGGGGTGGTGATCCTGGGCATAATCTAATGCTTTATTCCGATGCGACTGTTTATGGCATGGCTCATTTATTAGGTGTTTTTCCTTTTTATAATGCCGATCATATTACCGAAGTTCAATTTGACAGGTCAAATTCGAATTCAAAGTATGGTGGTCGTTTGAGTTCTACAGTTTCGGTTTTACCTTATCAAATGGCTCCCAAAGATTTTTCTGTAAAAGGAAATTTAGGTTTGTTATCATCTCAAATAACTTTTTCTGTTCCTATTACCGACAAAACAGGTTTTTATATTTCTGGAAGAAAAACTTATATTGACGAGATAGTGGGGCCACTTTTAAAATCAACGGAGGAAACTTCTAAGAAAGAATCTGAAGATTATAGATATGGGTTTTATGATAGTAATTTTACTTTTATTACTGAAATAAATAAAAAAAATAGTTTGATTATAGACTCCTTTTTGAGTGGAGATAAGTTCAGTGTCGAGGATTTAAAGACTTTCTTGAATATGGATTTGAAATGGAGTAATATGGTGGTTTCTTCAACTTGGAAGTGTTTGTTGTCTGATGCCATAACAATGAAAAATTCTGTTTTTTATACTCGTTATGAGAATAATTTAGAAATGAAACAGGCCGATGTTAATATTGGCTTTTCATCCTATATACGAGATTTAGGTTTTTCTAGTGCTATTCAATATTATGTTAGAAATATTCCTTTTGAGTCTGGATTTCAATATACAATGCATGATTTATTGCCCCAGAGATTTGAAGTTTCAAATCTAGGAACTATTGCATCTGAAGAAGAAGGGACAATTCACGCCAATAATGTTGCCGTTTTTGTAAATGCTAAACCAAAAATATCTGAAAGGTTTAGTGCGGATTTAGGTTTAAGGGTAAACTATTATGCAGCAGATTCTAATACTTCTTATCTGCATTTTGAACCTCGAGTGATGATTTATTATTTTCCTAAAAAAGATCTTTCTTTTTTTGCGTCATATACAAGGCAAAATCAATATATTGATTTAATTACTGCATCGAGTGTAGGTGTACCGACAGATTTTTGGGTAGCAGCTTCGGATGGAATTCCTTCTCAATCTTCTGATAATTTTTCGATAGGAAGTAATAAAGTAATTTCAAAACAAATCAGCACTTCTTTAAATGGATACTATCGTTCTATGAAAAATTTGACTGAATATCCATATGGGCTTACTCAGTTTAATGAGATTACTTCCTTGAAAAATGACATATTAACAGGCAATGGAGAGGCGTATGGGTTGGAATGGATGCTGAAAAAAGATAATGGAAAATTTAATGGGTGGATAAGTTATACGTTAAGTTGGTCTGTACGCCAATTTGATGGGCTAAATAATGGTGAGCCGTTTTATTCGAAATATGATAGACGACATAATCTAGCTTTGGTTGGGACGTATGATTTTAATGAGAAATGGAATGTTGGTTTGACTCAACTTTTTAGCTCTGGTAATCGTTTTACTTTGCCAACTTCGTGGTATTTTATCAATAATACGCCTGTAAGGGAGTTTGATAGTTATAATAATGCGCAGATTCCTAATTATATACGCACTGATGTTTCTGTCAATTATTCTTTTTTTAAAACATCCAAAAAAGAAAGTATATTGAATTTTTCAGTATTTAATGTGTTTAATATATCTAATCCGATTTATGTGGTGTTGCGGGTGACAGTTGATGGCAAAAAAATAAATGTTAATACCGATGAGAAAAAATTGTATTCAATTCTGCCTTCAATTAGTTGGCGATTTAAATTTTAAATTATGAAACGTTTTTGTGTATTATTAGTGTTTTTTTTGTCCATCTGCATGATTTCATGTAGTAGAGAGGATTATGTGAAGAGCGTTGATGGTGAATCAAAAATTGTTGTAGAAGGGTGGATAGAGCAAGGGGATGTTCCTCAAGTGATTTTGTCGAGAAGTATCCCGATTAATGCCGTTATTGACTCCACAACCATTTTTGATTATTTTATTCGGTCTGCAAAAGTAACAGTAACAGATGGTGTAAATGAGGAGGTCTTAAGTTTGAGGAGTGATAATGCCAGGGTGCCTCCTTATGTGTATTATGGATCTAAAATGATAGGTGAAGTTGGTAAATCTTATTCATTGAAAATAGAGTATTTGAATAAAATAATAGAGGCGAAAACGAGTATTCCCGCTGTGGTTTCCATAAAATCAGCTGAGTATAGAAAAGTGAATGTAAGCGACACAACAGGGTTTGTTTATTTGGAGTTTAATGATCCTGATTTTGAAAAGAATTATTATCAAATTGAGACAAGAGTGGATGACGTTGAGCCTATTTTTGTACCAGCATTATATGGGAATTTAAATGACGACAATTTTATTTCATCATCGGTTTCATTACAGGTAACTCGCGGTATTTATGTTTTTTCTAAAACTAAATATAAGCCTTATTTTACAGATGGCGATTTGATTTATGTAAAGTTAAGAACGATGAGTAAATCCGGTTTTGATTTTTGGAATAGCTGGCAAAATGAGATTGTTAACGGCAGAAATCCTATATTTCCAGCAAATACTAGTTTGAAGTCTAACATTAAAGGGGGGTTAGGTATTTGGGAAGGTTATGGACAAAGTACGGTTTCAATTCAGACAATAAAAAAATGAGGCTATCCCAAAAAGGTAGCCTCATTTTTTTGAAAATTTAAAATAGATTTAGTTTCTTTCAAATGATGTTAAGAAATCTTCGAATTTTGTGTTTAAATCATCAAATCCAGTCGAAAAGTAAGTGCTCATTTCAACTTCAGTATTGTCATTGAATTTCAAGTATAATACTTCGTCATATTCTTGTACTAAAGCCCCAGCAATACTGTAATCCCAATTCCAGTAGCCACCATAATCGGCTACAGTATTGTCGTCTACCCAAACACTATGAGAGTCATAAATATTAGCTTTTTGAGATTTTTGGATTACATCTGCAATTTTTGTTCCATCTTTTTTTGAAACAAGAATCATTTTTACATTTTTATTGTTTGCAAGAACATCACCCTCTGAAAAGTTTTTGTTATAAGTGCTTAAATCCGTATAATATGTTTTAGAGCTGTAATCTTCTGGGTATATTAATGATTGATCTAAAGATGCTTCATCATTAGCTAGTCCTTCAATATTTATATCAGATACTATAACAAAATTGTCCATCAACCTAATAAGGCCGTTAGCTTTGCCTCTATATGATACAAGTGCATCTTCTTTTAATAGTTCGTCTATATTAGCAGTGCTACCAGAATTAAATTCAATTATGTTGTTTCCGTTAAATGTGAATGCTGATTTAGCTTCTATAGGTGATTTTTTACCACTGATTTCCCAAGCGTAACCATCATTTAAAGCCATTTTGAAACCAGATTCATCTGGAGTATTTTTTCCGTTTGAATATTTTGAATTTACAACAAATGTAGCCGCTTGCGCATTGTCAATAGTTAAAATTGCAGAAACAGAGGTTGGTAGGTAGATCTGGTCTATATCGGAAAATGGTACTTTTATGTCAGATGAAGTACTATTAGATGATAAGCTTGCGTTATTTGTTGTTTGGCTCTTTTTTGCAGGGAAAACAAATTTCAACTCTTTCGTTGAGGGAGTTTTAATCCAAACTTGGTTTGCGTTGTCCCAAGTGTAGATGCCATATACCCCTGAAACATTTAGGATGTCTTCAATTTGATTGTCACTTTTTCCGTCAAAAATGTCAATAGAATTTATACTTAGTAAATCTCCAAGATTTTCAATAGCTTCAATAGCTCCAGATGTTTTTGATTTGTCCATTTGAAGCAACATGTCATTTGCTTCTGCTTCAAGTTTTACTTTTTGTTGTTCTGGTTTTAGTGAAGAATAAGGTAGCTTTACGATTTCCGCAATTTGAGTGTCTAAATTTTGTTCGCTAGGATCTGTCGGTGTGTCTTCTTTACTGCAAGAAATTGTAAGTTGAGAAATAACTACTGAAAGTAAAAGGAGTTTTTTAATCATTTTTTTAGATTTAATATTAATAATGTAAAGTTTTTGAATATTTATTTTTTTGTATATCTCTGTTTAATAGCTTGTTGTGTTTGAGAGTATTTTTTTGTTATTTTAATTTAAAAGAATGGGGCATTACCATCGATTTTTGGCTAAAATAGATTGTTTTATTTGGTTATGCAATACCCACTTTTAGTGATATTTTTCTTAAAAAACACATTAAAATTGTTAGTTGTTTGAAATTCCATTTTTTATATCTTTGCTTAGTCTTTTTGCTAATAAAATAGTTTTATAAATTGATTATTGAATTGGATCTGATGAAATCTAAATTCTATAATCTAAATCCTTAAATTATAATGCTCTACTCAAAAACAGAAGGTTCTGGAAAACCTTTACTCATACTTCATGGTTTTCTTGGGATGTCTGATAATTGGAAAACATTAGGAACTCAATTTGTTGCCGATGGTTTTCAAGTGCATCTGTTGGATTTGCGTAATCATGGACGCAGTTTTCATTCGAATGAATTTAGTTATGAAATTATGGTTCAGGATGTTTTTGATTATTGTGAAGCAAACGGCCTTGAATCGATTGATGTAATAGGTCACTCGATGGGAGGAAAAACTGCCATGCTTTTGGCAACATCTTATCCTGATTTAGTTGATAAGTTATTGGTAGCCGATATTGGACCTAAGTTTTATGCTCCACATCATCAGGATATATTGGCGGGATTGAATGCTGTAGATTTTTCGGTTAAACCAAGTCGGAATGAGGTTGAAGAAATAATGAAAAATTATATACCTGATTTTGGGACACGTCAATTCTTGATGAAAAGTTTATACTGGCAAGAACCGGGACAATTGGCTTTCCGATTTAATTTGGATGTTTTCAATAGAAAAATTGATGAAATCGGAAAAGCATTAGCTTCAGATTTGATTTTTGAAAAGCAAACACTTTTTATACGAGGTGGAAATTCCAATTATATACTTGATAGCGATTTTGATGAAATAAAAACTCATTTTCCGTCTTCAACAGTAGAGACAATTCCAAATGTTGGTCATTGGTTACATGCCGAAAACCCTACAATGTTTTATGAATTAGCAAGTGCTTTTTTAAAATAATTTAATATAGTATAGAAAATTTGTTATATTTATTGAAATTTTAAAAGACGAGACTATGAATTTGATTATTAGAATAATTGTTACTGCAGGATTAGTTTTTGGGATTGCTCATTTTTTGCCAGGTGTACATGTAGCTGGTCCTTTTACCGCAATGGTAGTAGCGGTTGTTTTGGGGCTACTTAATATTTTTATTAAGCCTATTATGGTACTACTAACTTTGCCTTTTACCATAGTGACTTTAGGACTGTTTTTGTTGGTGGTAAATGCTTTGATAATTTTATTATGCACCAAAATAGTAGGAGGATTTACTGTAGATACATTTTGGGTTGCTATGTTTTTTAGTATCATATTGTCGTTATCACAGTCTATTATTTATTCTATTATAGGTAATGATAAATAGGTTGGTTTTTTTAAAAACTGAAATATCGTTTCTTTTTCTGAAGTTAAAATAATGCAATTTTGTTCTAAGATTTTAATCGAATGAATATGAAATTCTTGATATAAATACTGACTGTATTTGGTTCCTTTGGAATACCAAATGCAGTTTTTTTTTATGGATTATTATTCAGATAAAGATTTTCAACTTCCAAACTAAAAAAATAATTCAAAAAATGTATAATCAAAAAATAAAATCATGAAAACATTAATTATTGCATTAACGGCATTCCTTGCTATGGGAGCCACTGTATCAGCTCAAACGACTGCTACAGCTCCTAAAAAAGAAGTTCAAAAAATAATGTATACTTGTCCTATGCATCCCAAAGAAATGAGTGACAAAAAAGGGAAATGCAGCAAGTGCGGAATGGATTTGGTTGCGAGTAAAGAAACTACGCATACTACAACTACAAAAGAAAGTAAAACTACTACTGCCGCAAAAAGCAAATACGTTTGTACTATGGATGGCTCTACATCTGATAAACCTGGTAAGTGCCCAAAATGTGGTATGGCTATGACAGAAAAAAAGAGTGAGAAAAAATAAATAAATCTATAAAAAGATTGATTTTAAAAACAGCCTTTTCTTAAGGCTGTTTTTTTTGTTTTAATTTTGGGAAACAACAATGAAAATGGTCTTATGAAGTACTCTTATTTAGTAATCAAGATTTTAAAGTAAATGAATAGTAATTTAAAGGAACTTGCTCGATTGTTTTTAAAATTAGGATTTGTTGGTTTTGGAGGGCCTGCTGTGCATATTGCAATGATGAAAGAGGAAGTAGTTGCCAAGAAAAAGTGGATGACCGAGCAGCATTTTTTGGATCTAGTAGGGGCTACCAATTTGATTCCGGGACCAAATAGTACCGAAATGGCCATTCATATTGGGCAAGAAAGAGCAGGTTGGAAAGGATTGTTAGTTGCTGGGCTATGTTTCATTTTTCCGGCGGTATTGATAACGGGATTTTTTGCTTGGATTTATAAAAAGTATGGACAGATTCCAGAAATTCAGCCGTTTATTTATGGGATTAAACCGGCAATAATATCGGTAATCTTTTTTGCTGTTTTTCCCTTGGCTAAAAAGTCATTAAAAACAGTTGAGCTTTATTGTATCGGAATCTTAGTTTTGATATTGTCATTATTGAAATTTAATGAGTTGTATTTGTTATTTGGTGCCGGTTTTTTTGCTCTGTTTGTTTTTGGAATAAAAAATAAACTGTTTCAAAATATTGATCAAAATTTACTGTCTATTGCAATATTTCCTCTTTCTCCTAATACTTCGATATCCAATGGGAGTTTGTTTTTGATATTTCTAAAAATTGGAGCTATTCTCTATGGAAGTGGTTATGTTTTGTTCGCTTTTTTGGATAGTGAGTTAGTTACAACGGGGTTTTTATCGCGCCACCAATTGATGGATGCGATTGCAGTGGGACAGTTTACGCCTGGTCCGGTGTTTTCTTCCGTTACTTTTATTGGGTATCAAATTAATGATTGGACAGGAGCTTTATTGGCAACTGTGGGAATCTTTTTGCCTTCGTTTTTGTTTGTCGCTTTGTTGAATCCGTTAGTGAAGAAAATGAGGAGTTCTAGACTATTCGCTGTTTTCTTGGATGCAGTAAATGTCGCGTCGGTGGCAATTATCTTGTCAGTTTGCGTAGATATGGGGATGACAACAATTTCGGATTGGAGAACAATTTGTATTGGTTTGACAAGTATTGTGATTGCTTTTTGGTTTAAAAATATCAATAGCAGTATTATCGTAATTGGTGGTTCTGTTTTGGGGTATTTATTGACTCTTATGTAAAAGTTTAATTTGTAGATTTGAAAAAAAATAATGTTATGTTGGAACTTTCAGAAATCTGGGTTTATCCTGTAAAATCGTTAGGCGGAATTTCAATGCAAGAAGCCCAAGTTACGGATCGTGGTTTGGAATTGGATCGTCGTTGGTTGTTGGTAGATGGCAGTGGACGATTTTTGTCTCAACGCGAATATCCTGAATTGGCTCTTTTTAGTCCGGATATTGTTGACGGATTTTTGACAATTACACACAGAGTTAATATGGAATCTGTCGATATAGAACTTCATCCTGTTTTTTCGGACGCGAATTCTAAAATTGAAGTTACAGTTTGGGATGATACTATTGATGCTTTTGAAGTAAGTTCGGCTATTTCTAAATGGTTTACAAGGCTATTGGGGTTTTCGGTTCGATTGGTTTATATGCCAGAAGAAAGTGAACGAAAATTAGATCCGGATTATGCGATTAGTGGTGATGAAATTAATTCTTTTTCGGATGCGTATCCTTTTTTGATTATAGGGCAAGCTTCGTTGGATGATTTGAACGGACGTATGGAGGTTAGGGTTCCGATGAATCGATTTCGACCAAATTTTGTTTTTACCAATGGTGATGCTTTTGAGGAAGATGCTTGGCGAGAACTCAAAATTGGTAACGTTTCTTTTGTTGGGGTGAAACCTTGCGATCGATGTGTGATGACGACAGTAGATCAAGAAAAGGGAGTGATCTCAGGGAAAGATCCATTAAAGACATTGGCGAAATATAGAAATTTCGGGAACAAAGTGTTGTTTGGTCAGAATTTAATAGGACTGGGATTGGGGACGGTGAAAGTTGGAGATACCGTTCGGGTTTTGAGTTTTAAAAAATAGATTGGACTTTTAGTTATTCCAGTATTATTTTGTCTATTTTCTTTATCAATAGATTTGTTTCTGATAATGCGAGTTTTATTTTTTGCTGATAAGTAATAGAATCTTTTGTTTTTAGATTTTCAAATAAATGAATTTGTTTGATTTGGGATCCTATTTCAGCTAATTTCCAAAAGATTTCAGCATTTTTTGGGTATGGAAAATTTGTTTTTAGGATTTTTTTTTCTGCAGAGCGGAAGTTAGATGAATGTAAAGTGGCATAAGCATAATCGAGAATATCGGTTGGGGTGAAAGTTTGTCTAAATTCGGGGCGAACTTCTTTGTTGTTTGCCATACAAACGTTGCCTTCGGGATCTTTTGCCAGTATAAAGTGTAAACCTGTTTTGTGGGCTATTTGATTGATTATTTCTTCGGTTAGATTTGGGATTTTCCCTTCATATAATTCAGTTGCAATACCGTCTTTGTACGCTGTGCTTATGCTGGCAAGATATTGGTCTAGAGTCATTGTGCTTTATTTTAAAGCATTGATTACTACAAAGATAAGGTTTATTTGCGTTTCTTATGATGTTTTTGTTTGGTAAATCGATTGCACAGTAGCTGGCAATGCTGTTGTATTGCATTATGTTTCTCGTTTTGCACATGCGAGAGGGATAGGAGCAAGCTACCGAAGTAGCGTGGATAGCCCGACCGGATTTTGGGAAGGGCCGTATAAGCGTAAAGTAGATTTGGCCCTTTCCAAAATGCGGTCTCGCCCATATAAAATTTAATGAATCTGATGAAGTAAATGTTTTTTTAATATAATAGGATTTGCTCTTGATTTCATTAAATAATTGTCTAAAATTCAAAATCTTAAAATACTTGTTTGGGTTGCAAAAATTTCATAATTTTGCAACCCAATTTTATAATGTAAATTAAAGAAGAAGATGGATATCAAAAGAGTAGCAATAGACGCTGTGAATGAAACGATTGTAATGACAGTTGTTCACATGGATTACAAAGGACAAGTAGCAAAAAGAATAAACGAAAAAATGCCTTTGGCAACTGTAAAAGGTTTTAGAAAAGGTGCTGTGCCTAAAGACCTTGTTGAAAAACAATATGGTAAGGCTATCAAACAAGAAGAAGTAAAGAAAGTTGTTGATTTGGCTTTGGAGCGTTTTGTGCAATCTGAAAGATTGAACCTTTTGGGAACTCCACTTCCTAAAGTAAACGAAGACTTCAACTGGGATGCTGAAGAATTGGTTTTTGAATATGAAATTGGTTTAGTACCAAGTTTTGAATTAGACCTTGAAGCTAAAAATGATATCGTAAAATATATCGTTACTGCCGATGATAAATTAATTGACGGTCAAGTAGCGCGTATCCAAAAACAATTTGGTACTCCAATTCCTCAAGACGTTGTTGTAGCTGACTCTGATATCACTGGAACTTTCTCTAATGAGGCTGAAGGAATCAACAATGCAACTACAATTGCTTTGGCAATTTTTAAAGATAAAGCAACTGCTGATAAATTCATTGGTAAAAAAGTAGGTGACGTTGTTACTGTAAACACTAAAGGTTTATTTGAAGATGACCACCAATTGATGGATTATTTGAAAGTAGGTCACGATAATGTTCACGGTTTAGAAGTAGATGTTGACTTCACTATTGAGGCTATCAACGGAGCTGAATTGGCTGAATTGAATCAAGAATTATTCGACAAATTGTTCGGAGAAGGAAAAGTAGCTTCATTAGAAGACTTGAAAGCAAAAATCAAAGAAGATGCTGAATCTCAATTTGCTCAACAAGCAGACCAAAAATTATTGGCTGATGTTCAAGAATTTTTGATTGAAAATACAAAATTCGATTTACCATCTGAATTCTTAATCAAATGGTTGCAAACTGTAGGAGAAAAGCAATTGACTCCAGAAGAAGCAATCGTAGAATATGCAAGATCTGAAAGAGGTTTGCGTTTCCAATTGATCGAAGGAAAAGCAATGGCTACAAGCAATATCCAAATTACTTTTGAAGATTTGAAAGCGTTTACAACAAATGCTATCAAAGGACAAATGGCTCAATTTGGACAAACAAATCCAACTGACGAAGAAGTTCAAGGAATTGTGGCTAGAGTATTGTCTAACCAAGAAGAAGTGAAAAGACTTTCTGACCAAGTTGTTGCAGCTAAATTACTTGAATTATTCAAGGAAAAAGCGAATCCAGCTACTAAAGAAGTGACTTACGAAGAATTTATTGCTGCTTCTTACGGAGAATAATTTATAAAAAAATAAGTATATTTGAGCGTCAAACATATTTGTTTTGACGCTCTTTTGTTTGAATTGGGTACTGATAAATGGAAATGATTTAAAAAGAGAGTTGTATTTGTCCATTAAAGGATGAAAAATGAGACAGTTTGTCACAAAAAACAAAAAGGAACAACCTTTGCTTTACCATTTAGACAGAAAAACATTAGAAACTATACCTTATAAACTTATAAACTTTTTAAAATGGACTACGGAAAAGAATTCAAAAAATTTGCTATTAAGGGTCAAGGGGTAAATGCAATGTACTATGATAAAATAGTGGCTGCAATGAATCCAAAAAATATGACTCCTTATATTATAGAAGAGCGTCAATTGAATATTTCACAATTGGATGTTTTTTCGAGATTAATGATGGATAGAATTATTTTCCTAGGTACAGGAATTGATGATCAAATTGCAAACATCGTTCAGGCACAGTTATTGTTCTTGGAAAGTGCTGATGCTTCCAAAGATATTCAGATTTATTTGAATTCACCAGGAGGAAGTGTTTATGCAGGTTTAGGAATTTATGACACAATGCAATACATAAAACCAGATGTAGCTACAATTTGTACAGGAATGGCCGCTTCTATGGGAGCAGTTCTTTTGTGCGCGGGTGCTGCAGGAAAACGTTCGGCTTTGCCTCATTCACGTGTTATGATTCACCAACCATCTGGAGGAGCACAAGGTGTTGCTACCGATATGGAAATCAACTTACGCGAAATGTTGAAATTGAAAGATGAGTTATACCAAATTATTTCTCATCATTCAGGACAAACTTTTGAAAGAGTTCACAAAGACAGTGAGCGCGATTATTGGATGATTGCTGACGAAGCCAAAGAATACGGAATGATTGATGAAGTTTTAAGAAGGGTTTAAATTAGTTTAAAGTTTCATGTTTTAAGTTGTTAGAATTGACTTGAAACCTGAAACTTGAAACTTGAAACATGAAAAATGGCAAAACAAGTATTACAATGTTCTTTCTGCGGAAGGAAAAAACCGGAAACCAATTTATTGATTGCAGGAATCGATGCTCACATTTGTGATAAATGCATCGAGCAAGCGCATGGAATTGTTCTGGAAGAATTAAAAACGAATAGAGGTTCTAAGTTAGTTGGTGATTTAATTTTAAAGAAACCAAAAGAGATCAGAGCTTTCCTTGACCAATACGTTATAGGACAGGAACAAACCAAGAAAGTGATGTCCGTTGCGGTTTACAATCACTACAAACGTTTGATGCAACAGCAATTGGACGATGAGGTAGAGATTGAAAAAAGTAATATCATCATGGTAGGGCAGACTGGAACAGGAAAAACATTGGTAGCCAAAACAATTGCCAAAATGTTAGACGTGCCACTTGCTATTGTTGATGCAACAGTACTTACCGAAGCCGGTTATGTGGGAGAAGATGTAGAAAGTATTCTAACTCGTCTTTTGCAAGCTGCCGATTATGATGTAACCAAAGCTGAAAGAGGAATTGTTTTTATTGATGAAATTGATAAAATTGCCCGTAAGAGCGATAATCCTTCTATCACTCGTGATGTTTCGGGAGAAGGAGTGCAACAAGCTTTGTTGAAATTATTGGAAGGAACTGTTGTTAATGTGCCGCCAAAAGGAGGTCGTAAGCATCCTGACCAAAAATTTGTTGAGGTAAACACGCAAAATATTTTGTTTATTGCTGGTGGTGCTTTTGATGGAGTGGAACGTATTATTTCAAAACGTTTGAACCGTCAGGCAGTAGGTTATTCTACTTCTAAAAATGTAGATAATATTGACAAGGACAATTTGTTGCAATATATTATCCCAAAAGACATCAAAGATTTTGGATTAATTCCTGAAATTATTGGCCGTTTACCCGTTTTGACACACATGGATCCATTGGATAGAGAAACATTGCGTGCCATTTTGACTCAGCCTAAAAATGCTTTAATCAAGCAATATCAAAAATTGTTTTTGATGGATGAGGTTGAATTCACTATTACTGATGAAGCTCTTGATTTTATTGTAGAAAAAGCATTGGAATATAAATTAGGCGCTCGTGGATTGCGTTCGTTATGCGAAGCTATCCTTACTGATGCGATGTATGAATTACCAAGCTCCGATGATAAAAAATTGGAAATTGATATGGAATATGCCAAAGAAACATTGAACAAAAATTTATTGAAGCGTCTGGAGATAGCTTCTTAAGTTTAATTAAAAATAATTGTATAAAACCTGTTCGGTCATTCGAGCAGGTTTTTTTATGAACAAAAAGGAAAAATCTGCGTAAATCATTTTGAATCTGCGAGCCGTTTTTCTTTAGGTTCAATATTTATTTTCAGCATAAAATTGTCCATTGATTTTAAATAAATTGTAATTTTAAGTTTAAAAAAAATTAGATAAAATGATAACAGTGCAAACTACAATAAATGTTCCAATAAAAATAGTTTGGGCATGTTGGACAGGTCCGGAACATATTACAAAATGGAACAATGCTTCAGATGATTGGCATACGCCCTATGCCGAAAATGATTTAAGGATTGGGGGTAAATTCAAATCCACGATGGCTGCTAAAGATGGATCGATGAGTTTTGATTTTGAGGGAGAATACACTTTGGTGGAACAAAATAAAGCGATTAAATATGCAATGGCCGACGGCAGAAAGGTTGATGTATATTTTACAGAAACTCAAACTGGCGTTGAGGTTATCGAAAGTTTTGATCCGGAAACAGTAAATCCAGAGGAAATGCAGCGTGATGGCTGGCAGGCAATTTTGGATAATTTTAAAAAATATGTGGAGAGTCTTTATGTCTAAACATAGAAAGGATTTTTTTTAACTTTATATAATCTCCTAAAATCTTATTAACTTAGTTTCTTAGAATCTTAGTAACTAAAAAAATCAAAATATTATGGCAACAATTAATCCGTATTTAATTTTTAATGGAAACTGCGAAGAAGCTTTTATGTTTTATCAGTCGGTTTTTGGGGGCGAATTTCCTTATGTAGGAAAGTTTAATGATATGCCCGCTGATGCAGCTGGTGGAGATTCAATATCTGAAGAGGATAAAAACAAAATCATGCATATTTCCCTGCCGATAGGAAAAGATCATGTCCTAATGGGAAGTGACAGTAATGAAGCTAGTGGTGCGGTTGCAATTGGTTCGAATGTTTCGATTTCGATTAATGCCGAAAGCAGGCAAGAAGCTGATAAGCTTTTCAATGGACTATCCGCGGGAGGAAATCCTTTTATGCCTATGAGCCAAACTTTCTGGGGGGCTTATTTCGGAATGTTTGTGGATAAATTTGGAATCCACTGGATGGTTAATTTTGATGAAACCCCTAATAAATAATCTGATATTTTATGAAAATACTAAAATTTATAGGTTTAGGAATCGTTAGTCTGATAGTATTATTGCTAATCATCGCACTTTTTATCCCAAATGATTATACGGTTTCGGTTTCAACGACCATAAACAAACCAAAACAAGTGGTTTTTGACTATGCAAAATTGATTAAAAACCAGGAAAATTATAGTATTTGGGTCATGCAAGATCCAAATGTAAACATGGACTATAAAGGTGTGGATGGGACTGTTGGGTTCAAAGCTTCTTGGGACAGTAAAGATGATAATGTAGGAGCGGGGTCGCAACAGATTACAGCTGTTTCAGAAGATAGAATCGATGTCAATTTGCATTTTGAGCGACCGATGAAAGGGGAGGCTAAGGCAAGTACTTTATTGGAATCAATATCGGAGAACGAAACAAAAATTACCGCTGAGTTTTATGGGAATTCGTCATATCCAATGAATTTGATGAACTTTATGGGAGCAAAATTTATTACTGATGCCGAAACTAAAAATCTGGCTAACCTGAAAAAGATATTGGAAAAATAGTGTGAGTTGTCACTTAAGGTGATGATGAAATAAAAGTAAAAGTCATTCAAAAATCTAATTTGAATGACTTTTACTTTTATATAGAAATAGAAACTTGTTTCTAGGTGTCAAGAACTTTATTGATATTTGTTTTAGGAGTAGTTTTGACGCATGTTTTTCCACCACTTCCGCCGCAAACATGACTGGAGGAGCTGCAAGAAGTAATCATTATAACAGTTAATAGAAGTAATATTCTTTTCATAGTGGTTTAGTTTTGCATTTTTTTCAATTGTTCAAGATAATCTCTTTTGTTGGATAATCTAGGAATTTTGTGTTGACCTCCTAGTTTATCACTTTCTTTAAGCCAATCATAAAACAATCGTTCTCTAGCTACGTTAATCACAAGTGGATTAAGAGTCATATTGTTGTAGCGTTTGGCTTCGTAATCGGAGTTTAAAGACTGCAGGGTTTCATCCAGTGCTTTTTGAAAAGCAGCAATGTCTTTTGGTTTTTTCTTAAATTCAATCATCCATTCGTGGCCACCTTTTTCTTTGTCTTTCATGAAAATTGGGGCAACGGTATAATCGACAACTTCAGTTTCGGTGATTTGGCAGGCTTTGGCAATTGCCTGATCGGTATTTTCAACCATTAATTCTTCTCCAAAAACATTGATATGATGTTTGGTACGACCCGTAACTCGGATGCGGTAAGGACTTAAAGATGTAAAACGAACGGTATCACCTATTAAGTACCTCCACAAACCACCATTGGTAGTAATCACCATAGCATAATTCTTGAACAATTGCACATCCGACAATCGAACGGCTTTTTGGTCAGGAGTGCCAAAAGTATCCATCGGGATAAATTCGTAAAAGATTCCGTAATCCAACATTAGTAGCAAGTCACTGGAATTATTCAAGTCCTGAATGGCAAAAAAACCTTCAGAGGCGTTGTAAATTTCGTAGTATTTAAATTGATTATGTGGCAGTATTTTTTGGTATTGTTCCCTGTAAGGATCAAAACTTACGCCACCATGAAAATATACTTCCAGGTTAGGCCAAACTTCCATTAGGTTTGTTTTTCCTGTTTCTTCCAGTATTTTGTTCAACAAAACCAACATCCAAGAAGGAACGCCGGCAAAACTGGTTACATTTTCATTTTTGGTTTCATTGATGATAGCACCTATTTTGGTTTCCCATTCGCTCATCAAAGAAATTTTGCTACTGGGAGTACTGCTGAATTCTGCCCAAATTGGCATGTTCTCTATCAAAATAGCCGATAAGTCGCCAAAAAAAGTATTGTTGTTTTCATAAATCTGTGAACTTCCTCCCAAACGAAGGCTTTTACCCACAAACATTTCAGATTCCTCATTGTTGTTCAAATACAGACACAATAAATCTTTGCTTCCTTTGTAATGACAATCTTCAAGCGCTTCGTTACTTACTGGTATAAATTTACTCTTGGCATTTGTGGTGCCACTTGATTTGGCAAACCATTTTATAGGGGTTTCCCAAAGCACGTTTTGTTCGCCTTTTCGGGTGCGTTCTATCAAGGGTTCCAAGTCTTCGTAGGTCGAAATCGGAATTCTTTCGGTAAAGGTTTGGTATGATTTTATGGATGCATAATCGTATTGTTTGCCAAAAACCGTTTCTTCAGAAGAACGGATTAAATTCATCAATAATTCTTCCTGAACCTCATTTGGGTACTTCAAGAAAAGTTCAATCTGGTGAATTCTTTGTTTTAAAAACCAAGAAGCGATGGAATTTACAATTGATAAAGGCATGGGCTTTGATTTTAATTGATGATTGCTGATTTAAGATTTGAAAATAGATTCACAAATACTAACTTTGCAATAATACCAAAAATAGTGTTTTTTTATAAAAAAGATTCAATTTGGCTCAAATATTCTTACTCTGAGATTACTTTACCAGTTGAAATCCATAATCTAAAATCTGCAATCTAAAATGATTTACCAAGGCGTACTTTCTAAAATGCAAACCGAATTTGGAGATCCCATTCAATATTATTTGGTTTTCGAAAAGAGTTTTTTGAACATGAACCAAGTATTGAACAAAGAGTTGGAAATTAGTTTCGAAGGATATCAATGTTTGAATTGCGGTAAAAAGAAAAAAATATACCGTCAAGGATTCTGTTACGATTGTTTCTATTCGAGTCCAGCGGTGGGTGATTGGATTATGAAACCTGAGTTGAGTACTGCCCATCTTGGGATTGAAGACCGTGATTTGGCATACGAGGCGCAAGTGCAATTACAACCCCATATCGTTTATTTGGCATTGTCGAGCGAAGTCAAAGTAGGGGTGACCCGAAAAACTCAAGTACCTACGAGATGGATTGATCAAGGTGCGAGCCAGGCAATATCTATTGTTGAAGTGCCTAATCGTTATTTGGCTGGAATTACCGAGGTGGCTCTCAAAAGCCATTATACCGATAAAACCAATTGGCGCAAAATGGTTCAAAATGACCTTTCTCATGCTGATTTAGTCGCTGAAAAATTAAAACTGGAAAAACTAATCCCTGCTGAGGTACAGGAATTTTATCATCTGGAGAAAAATGACGTTTACCAAATGCATTTCCCGGTATTGAATTACCCCAAAAAAGTAAACAGTTTAAATCTTGACAAAGAACCTAATTTCAAAGGGAAGCTAGTAGGAATCAAAGGGCAATACCTCATTTTTGAAGACGGAACCGTTTTCAATGTCCGAAGTTTTGAGGGGTATGTAGTATCAATCAATATATAAAAATGATTAGTATTTGGCCGTGCCATCTACACAAAAAAAAGGGCTATCTGTTTTTGCGGGTATTGCCCTTTTTCTTTGTGGCTGTCGGGCTATTCATTGCTATCCCTCACTCGGTTTAGGTAATAACTAGATTTTTTGTAGGAATAAATTAATATATTTGGAGGTAATAAGCGGAATAAATCTACATGAAACCACTCTTTTTTTGATATACACGAGAAATTTTTTGTGTATAAACAAATTGAAAATAAGCAAAAAAATATAAAAATAATGATAATGCATCTCCAAAATAAGTTGAAAAATACAATTGTACTTCTGATTTTTTTGTCTTTTCAATATATAAATGCCCAACTAACTCTGACCAATAATGTCGGGGCAACACTTGTAAAGACTGATATGTTGTCATGTGATGAAACTGAAGGTTGGTCAAGATTATTTAAACTATCGGATTTTGGCATAAAGCCAAATGAACAATTTATTATTAAATCAGGGCAGATAGGAATTAGTAAGTCGAATATTGAGACAGAGTTATATATTACAGTTGCCAGTGTTGATGTAGATTATCCGGAATTTCTCACTACTCCCTATCATACAAAAGTATTAGGGACAGGTAGTCTAGGGAAAACCCCAATTATTAATGGTGCTCCTCAAATTGTTCAGGCTGAATTTGATACGCCAATAGTTGTTCCTGCCGGGACTGATAGAATCTTGGTCAGTGTATCAAAATATAAAGACATTTATAACTCAACATTTGCAGAAGTTCTTGTTGCAGGAACTGAAGTAGATAAAGGAGAATCTATGTATTATGGTTGCAGTACACAATATACTACAGTTTCTACTAAAAATTTAGCTATTCCTGTTCCAAATGCCAATTTTTTTATAACTCTAACTGGTGATGCTTTTGATATAAAAAATTCAGGATCAATAACGAGATTGTCACATAATGTATGTGATGATCCTTTTGAAACAGGTATTCATACTTGTTCGGGAGGCGGATCATATTGGGCAAGGGATTTTAATTTAAAAGATTTCCGTATATCTAACAACGAAGAATTTGTAATTACTTCTGGACAAGTAGGATTGAATGGCACAAGCTGGGGAACAGAAGTTACCTTTTATGTTTATAAAATAGACAATAATTTTCCAGCTTCTTTTTCTACTGCAGATTTAATAGGAAGCAGTCAAGTGCAAAGTGTTCCCTATATAGGCAGCGACAGAAGTACTCGAGTTATACAAGTAGACTTTAATACTCCGATAGTTGTTCCAGCGGGTGTAGAAAGGATCTTGGTAGAAGTTTATAAAGGACTTGTGCCTAATTCACTAGGAATAGCATTTATATCCGGCTCAACTCAGGATAACGGTGTTTCATGGCAGAGGGGATGCACAAATGTCGCGGGTGGTCCAACATTTAGTAGTGATGAATATGTTAATACAGTCGCATTTGGAAAACCCGATGCAAATTTTTACATCAACGTAACAGGGAATGTGAAAAATGTTTCTAACCATTTTGAAATGAATTTTTCAAATATATGTTCTGAATTTTTAAAGGAATTTAGTGTCGATGATCAATCAAAAGTAGCTTCAATTGCATGGGATTTTGGCGATCCAGCTTCGGGAGTCAATAATACATCTACAGATTTATCTCCGTTTCATGATTTTTCTACAGATGGAGCATATACAGTTATCGCTATAGTTACTGCAATAGATGGAACAGTTGAAACGTTAACTGAAACAATTGATGTAAAAGAACCGCCAAAAGCTTATGGTATTAACAATATTTATGCATGTGAAAGTGATGCTGGTACAGGGATTTCAAAATCATTTGATGTTTCTTCGATTACACAGCAGGTTTTAGGAGGACAAACGGATAAGGATGTTACTTTTATAGATGGAAAGGGGAATAAATATACGTCATTACCAAATCCTTTTACCAATACTATTAAAGATAGAGAAACAATTACGGTAAGAGTAAGTCATAAAGATAACCTTTGTTGCTATTCTGAAACCACTTTTGATTTAATTGTAAATCCAATGCCAAATTTATCGGCTGTTTCTGATTTAATTGTCTGCGATAATGATACTGATGGTTTTGGGCAATTTAATTTAAAGCCATTAGAAACATTAATTATAGGAGCGTCAATAGATATAAAAGTTGAATTTTATCATCAAAACGGGCAAAAAATAGTAACTTCATTAAATGCAATTACGAACCTAATTGCTAAGGAAGAAATAGTAAAACTAAAAGTAATAAATACAAATACAAACTGTTACAACGAATCAACTTTTAAATTAATAGTAAGTGCATTGCCAATAGCATACCCTTTACAAGAACTTCTAGGATGTGATAACAACAATGATGGGATTTCAGAATATTTTGATACTTCAAATATTGAGTCGACTGTCTTAGGAAATCAAACGGGAATGAAAGTTTCTTATTACAATGCTATTAGAAATCAATTATCAAGTCCCTTACCCAATCCTTACACAAACACTACCAATAGTAAGGAAACAATTACCGTTAGAGTAACAAATAATTTAACTAATTGTTATGCAGAAACGTCATTAGTTTTAAAAACAGCTTCACAACCACAAATTAATAAACCTGCTAATAGGTATGCTTGTGACGAAGGTAATGGTTTTGCTAGTTTTGATATGTCTAATATAGAAACTGAAATTATAGGAAATCAATTAGGTCTTAAAATAATGTATTTTGATAGTAATGGAAATCATTTATCTAGTCCTTTACCGACTTTATTTAAAAATACGCAATCAAAATTCCAAACTATAAAAGTAAAGGTAGAGAACGAAATAAACAGTCTTTGTAATGCTGAAACAAGTTTCGATATAATAGTAAATGACTTGCCAAGTGTAAAAATCGATAAAACTTATATTTTATGTGATTTGGAGACTTCATTACATGTAAACGTAGATAATAATTTAGATGATTATAGTTGGAAATTTCAAGATGGCAGTATTATTTCAAGTGCTTATCAGGCGGATTTGGTTAATGCTGGAAATTATGTACTTACAGTTAGCAAATTTCAAAATAATATTTCTTGTGAAAATAGTTTTGAATTTGAATTAATTCGGTCTGTCCTTCCAACTATTGCAGAAATAAAATATAAAGAATTATCAGAAAATAATTTTATTGAAATTATTGTAACAGGAGATGGTAATTTTGAATACTCTCTAGACGGCATAAACTATCAAGATAGTAATTATTTTTATAATATTCAAGGAGGAAACTATATTKCTTTTGTGAGAGATAAAGAAGGTTGTGGTGAAGATAATAAAGAAGTTACTATAATCGATTATCCAAAGTTCTTTACACCAAATAATGATGGATATAATGATTTTTGGCAGATAAAAGGCATAAGAAAATATCCGAATTCTAAAACGTCGATCTTTGATAGATACGGGAAGTTATTGATAGTATTATCTTCTAATGATTCAGGATGGAATGGTTTTTATAATGGAAAAGAATTGTCATCTGATGATTATTGGTTTAAAACCAATCTTGATGATAAGGCTGTTCTTTCTGGGCATTTTACACTAAAACGATAAAAGTGAGTTGTCAACGATGGCATAAAAAATAATGCCTATAATTATTCAAAAAATAAATACTATAGTAATTTAATTTTTTGTGGAAAATAAAGAAGGAGACGAATAAAAATAGTACGTAAAATTCATTTAAAAGTATTCATATTATTGCAGACAATAATTAATATATGATATTTCTCTAGGGGTAAAACCCATATTCAAGAAATAAAACAGAATAAGCAAATAAAAGGAAAAACTTTATGGATGATTCAAAAAACAAAGCAAAGAATGAAGTTTCGCCAAATGATGCAATGCCAAACGTGACAGGAATCGGCGGAATTTTCTTTTTTTTCAGACAATCCAGCTGAAACCAGAGAATGATTGCTAAAAACTTAGGTCTTGATATTAATGAAAGGGGATCAACTTTTAAATTCAGAAATATTGATGAACCTAGCGAAATAAATTATCTGCAATGGAGTACCTTTAAAAGCGGAAGCGAATATTTTGCGCCATCTAAAAGGAATTCATAGTTAATTACAGAGTGAAGAATATTGAAGGACTTGTGGAAAATCTCAGAGAAAATGGAGTAACTATTCTTGATGACATTGAAATAGTTGAATATGGAAAATTTGTTCACATCATGGACTCCGAAGGAAATAAAATAGAACTTTGGGAACCTGTTAAAGAGGCCTTTACAGAATTGGAAAAGAAAGACAGTGAAGAGGAATAAATCGAACTATTGTTAAATTAAAAAGCCGTTTCTTGATGAAACGGCTTTTTAGTTTAAGAATTTATGGCATTGTAGGTTCTGCAGGTTTCTTCTTTTTGAACAGCCCGTTGATTAAACTGCTGGCTTTCTGTTTTATGTCTTCTTTTTGGGCACTGGTTTTAGTTGTGTCAGTACCTGGTTTAGCGTTAGTATTTAGGTATTTATCTAATGCTGTTCCTCCCTTTTTAAGCAATTTATCGGATTGTTGTTTGGCCAGTTGCATTGTTAAGTTGGTCACTGCCGCTTTCATATCCGATGAAATTTTTGGATTGCTGAATGTCCCGGTCATTAATGCCGTTACAGGAATGTTCTCAAATTTAGCCGCATCAGCAGGTGACATTTTCGAGATATAGGCATTGGCTTCTTTGCCAAGGTATTTGGCAGGAACATTAAATTTGATGTTGTAGTCCATATTTTGGTCAAAACCATGTGAACCACTTACAACCGCTTTGATGTCTTGGTATTTGATTTCAAAAGGTTTTACGTTTACTTTCCCGTCTTTGAAAGTAAGTGCCGCTTTGATATCATTAAGGTTTACTTTGTTTAAATCAACAAATTTTAAATTGGAAGTCAACGCTGTTAACAAAGTCGAGTTGCTTGAATTTATGGTTGTAGAAAGCAATTGTCCAACCAAATCACCCGAAAGTGTTTTTAGGTCTGGGGTCATTTCAGTGGCATCCAAATTCCCGTTCAATTTGATGTTGGTGTTGATTTTTCCATTTACAATACCTGCAATTGGAGCAATTTTTTTCAACATATCCAATTGGGTGAAACTTTGTTGAATGTCAACTTGGTTTAAGTTAAGATTCATGTCAAAAACCGGTGTTTTTCCTTTGGTGGAAACTGATCCGCTGGCACCTATATTTCCTCCAAAAATGGATGTTTTTACATTCTCCAAAGTAACTTTCTCGTCTTTGATAATCATTTTCCCTGAAACATCTTTTAATGTTAGGTTATCATACAAAACCGTATTGGCTTTTGCGGTAAGCGTACAATTCAAGAAAGCAGGGATTTTCAATGGTTCTGATTTCTTAGTTTGTGCAGGTTTTGCTTCAGTTGCGCCAGCTGTGGCAGGAGCAGTGCTGGTTGTCATAAAATCATCGACTGCCAATTGGTTGGAAGTCATATTGAAATTTCCTTTCAGCTCTTGCTTTCTGAACATAAAACCATAAAAATTATCCAAAACTCCTGTTACGCTAAGGTCGCTTTTTCCTGTTTTGGCATTGAATTGTTTCAAATGAACTTGGCTAGGATTGAATTGTACCAATGCATTGCTGATGGTCATATTCTTTCCATTGGCGTCAGCATAATTAAATCCTGTCAAACCGATGGTTCCTGCATTGTTTATGTTTTGGTACTGACTTTTCTCTACCGAAGCCATATCGAATTTGGTTGTCACATCCGCTTTCAAAATTCCTGTAAGCGGTTTGTCCAGTTTTACAGGATAAGCTTTGGAAAGATTGGCCAAGTTGATGGTTCCTTTCAAAGCGGCATCAACCAAAGCATTGGTGCTGATGTTTTTGATATTGGCTTTGGCACTGAAAACATCTTGGTCTATTCGGAATGATAGTTTGTCAAGATTAACGTAAGTGTCATTCATTATCCCCGTTTCGTTTACAATCTTAGTGTCGATCACAATGCTTTGAACTGATTTTGGTAAGTTCGGATATTGGAAAGAACCGTTGTTGGAAGCAATGGCAATGTTGAATTTTGGAATCGTGGTATCTGTAAGCATACCTTTGGCAAACCCACTAACCGTAAAGTCTCCTGTTGTTTTTACACCTTCCAAACTGGAAGAATAAGCAGCAGGAATCAACCCCAAAAAGTTTTTGAATGAGGAAGTCGGAGTTTTAAATTTTAAATCATATACTTGTCCTGCATCAACCATTTGAATGAAACCGTCAAATTCCAACGGCAATTGATTGATTAAGGCTTTATTTTCTTTAAAAGTATATTTGCTTTTCTCTAAATCAATTCCAAGAACTGCATCCAATGACAGGGAAACATTCTTCATGTAATTGATTTTGCCCATATCAAACGATACTTTGGCAGTTGACTTGGTGTCCAAGTCCAATTTTGAGTTATTAAAATCGCCTGTTCCTTCGTGGTTCAAACTGTCAATGACCATTCTCATTTGCGAAGCTTCGTCAAAGTATTGGAACTTAAAATTCTCGATTTGGTATTTCTGGATTTTCAATGACATTGGCTCGCTTTTGCCTTCCTCTTTAGGTTTGTTGTCTTTCAAGGCGATATCAAAATTCCCGATTCCGTCTTTATTGAAAATAATATTGATGAAACCGTTTTTGGAAGTGATTCCTTCGATTTGCATGGCTTCTTCTTTGCCCTTAAATAATTCTTTGATGGACATTTTCAGGTTCAATTCACCCAAAGAAACTAAGGTGTCTCCTTCAAAAGGGGCTTTGTTGATGATCAATAATTTATCCAAAGTTACTGTCGCTTTTGGGAAGTTTTTGAATAAGCTCAAATCGGCATCCGAAAAGGAAACTTTGGCATCTACTTTTTCGTTGATGGCCTCGGCAATTTTGGCTTTAATTTGATCTTTAAAGAAATACGGAATAGCAAATAGGGAAGCGGTTAGCACGACCAATACAATTCCAACGATTTTTAAAATTTTCTTTAACATAGGTAGATAGGTTGGGTTATTTTTACAAAAATAAGAGTTTATTAATTAGTTGTTTTGTAAAATCTTCCTACGAAGATAATATTTGTTTTTTAATGGAATATGCTATCACCATTCTTTAATCTTATTTTATGATTTTGAAATCATTAGGATTTTACAAAAAAAAGAAACCCTTTCAGTTTTTTAATCTGAAAGGGTTTATGATAGATGATAAAAAAATTAATGGATTGAAATTTCAAAAGGCAGTCGAGCCTGAATTCCTTTTTGCATTTGTATTTTTTTAATTTGTTGCAAAACAAAATAATTTTCTTCTCCTAATTCTTCTTTGATTAGCGCTTCTTTTGATTTTGCAAAAGGAAATTTAGAAAAGAGATCGCTGAAGTTTTTTTCATAAACCGGGAAGTTTTGAGTAGAATAGTCTTTGATTTTTGCCAATGTTGCAGCTTCATTCAAAGCATCATTTAGGTTTCCGATTTTATCCACCAATCCAATTCTTTTGGCTTCAGTACCTGTCCAAACGCGACCTTGGGCAATAGAGTCTACTTGTGCAAATGTCATTTTTCGTCCTTCGGCAACGTGAGTTACAAATGTTTTGTAAACTCTTTCTATTCCTTCAAGGGTTACTGCTTTGAATTTTTCATTCAAAGGAACGAATGGACTGTAACTGGCATTTTCATTGGTCGTTACTTGTTCTGTGTTGATTCCAATTTTGGTGGAAAGTTGGTTGAAGTTTGGTAGAATTCCAAAAACTCCAATTGAACCTGTTATAGTATTTTTTTCGGCAAAAATGGTGTTTGCGTTACAGGCAATATAGTATCCTCCCGAAGCAGCATAATTCCCCATAGACACTACTACTGGTTTCACTTTTTTGGTCAATTCGATTTCTCTCCAAATTAAATCAGATGTCAAGGCACTTCCGCCCGGACTGTTAATACGAAGTACAATTGCTTTGATGTCTTTGTTTTTTCTGGCTTCTTGGAATGAACGACGCATAGAACCTTCTCCAATTACATTGGCATCTCCTTCACCGCTCTGAATTTCGCCTTGTGCATAAATTACGGCAATTTGATCATCTGATTCTGAAATTATAGATGTTGTTGCTACTTTTTGTGCATAATCAGTTATCGATACTTTGTTGTAATCTTCATCGCCAGATACTTTCATCGCTTTTTTGATAGCATCATGATACACGTCTTCATAGGCAACAACGTCAATAAGTTTATTTGCTTTGGCCATTTCTGGGGTACGAGCTAATAATCCAGTGGCTATTTCATTTAGCCTCGCAGTAGATATGTTACGGCTTGCTGAAATATCGGCAAGAACGGAACTCCAAACAGAGTTTAATAAAGCAGTAGTCTGCTCTCTATTGGCGTCACTCATTTTGTTCTCAAGGAATGGTTCAACGGCACTTTTGTATTTTCCGTGACGAATAACTTCCATTTTAACTCCGGATTTTTCTTGTAAATCTTTAAAGAACATTATTTCGGTAGACAATCCTTTAAAATCAAGGTCTCCTGCAGGGTTCAAATAAATAGTGTTGGCAACAGAGTTTAAATAATAATCTTTTTGTGTGTAATTATTGGCGTAGGCCATAACAAACTTTCCTGATTTTTTGAAATCATTCAAAGCTTCTCTTAATTCTTTGCTTTGGGCCAATCCTAATGATGAATCTTGATTCAAAATAGATATTCCTTGAATATCACTGTCTGTTTTTGCAGTGGCTATGGCATTAATGATATCGGTAAGTCCAATGTTCTTTTTCTCAGAAAAGATATCCAACCACGGGTCTTTGTATTTGCCGGCATAATCATTGGAAATGTCCTCTAAGTTCAATTCTATAACCGAATTGTTTTTGACCTCAATCCCTTCTGACTCTTCACCAAATAATGTTCCTATGATTACTATCCCGAAGAAAAACAACATGAAAAAAATAAAAATACCAATAATGGTAGCCATTACATTTCCTAAAAATCTCATATAGTATACTTTTTTAATAAGTTGCAAAAAGTGCAGATTTGTTACAGTTAATGCTGAAAATAAATTGAAACACTCTGGGCAAATATACTGCTATTCTAAAATTCTTTTGCTTAATTTGTGCCTAATATGGAATTACAGCATCAAGTTATTTTATCTCTAGGGAGCAATCAAGGCAATCGTTTGAAAAACATTGAATTGTGTCTTGAATTGATTCATCAGGAAATCGGTACTATTATAAAAGTTTCAAAATTGTACGAAACTCCCGCTTGGGGTTTTGAAAGTGAGGCGTTTTATAATTGTGCTTTGGTTTTGCATACTTCTTATTCTGCTCAGAAAATATTGGAGTTGGTTTTGCAGGTAGAAAAAAAGTTGGGACGTATTCGCAATGAAAATGCAGGATATCAATCCAGAATAATTGACATTGATTTGATTGCTTTTGATGATGAAATTCTTGATTTGGATCATCTTCAAATTCCGCATCCGCTAATGCAAAACCGAAAATTTGTTTTGTTGCCTTTTCATGATTTGAATGTAGATTGGATACATCCTGTTCTGAAAAAAACAATTTCGGAACTCATCCAGATAACTCCAGATGACAGTATTTGCGAAGTAGTGCAAAAATTAGAAAGTCCTTTAGATAAAATAATATTAAATCAATATAATTACATTGCGATAGAAGGGAATATTGGTGCGGGAAAATCGACTTTGGCTCTAAAAATGGCAGAAGATTTTAATGCCAAAACTGTTTTGGAGCGTTTTGCCGATAATCCATTTTTGCCTAAATTTTATGAAGATCAAAGCCGTTATGCATTTCCACTTGAAATGTCTTTCCTTGCAGATAGGTATCAGCAATTATCAGATGATTTGTCTCAATTTGATCTTTTTAAAGATTTTATTATAGCCGATTACCATATTTTTAAATCGTTGTTGTTTTCTAAAATTACTTTAGAAGAAGATGAATTTAGATTGTATCGTGCGTTATTTGATATCATTTATAAAGAAATGCCAAAGCCTGATTTATATATTTATCTCTATCAAAATACAAATCGATTGTTGAAAAACATAAAAACCCGAGGGAGAAGCTATGAGCAAGATATCACAGCGGAATATTTGGAAAAAATAAATAAAGGATACTTGGAATACATCAAAACCCAAACCGATTTGAATGTTTTAATTATTGATGTTTCTGATCGAGACTTTGTAAATAAACAAGAAGATTATCTCTTTATTTTGAATAAAATTCAAGAAAAGGATGCTTCGTAATTACCTCTTTAATGAAAAATGACCTTTCACTTCAGGACTATTTGAATCTAATTTTAAAACATACCAATAATCAGTTGCAGGCAAAATATTTTTGTTAAAAGTACCGTCCCAACTGAGATTTAAATCATTAAGTCTAGTAATTGTTTTTCCATAACGATCAAAAATAGTTATCTCGGCTAAAGGATAATTGACCAATCCTTTTATTTCCCAGACATCATTAAAGCCATCGTTATTTGGAGTGAAATATTTGGGTGCAATTAATACAATGAAATTCTTTGTAATTGGATTTTCACATGAATTTGTTTCTCTTACATAGGCAGTTTGGTATCCGCTCGAAACGTTTGTAAATACATTGGAACTTTGATAATTGTTTCCATCTATTGAGTATTCAAAATAATTTTGTGGATTTTTTAAACGAATAATAACCTGTGATTCATTTGTCTCAATTGGGTCTATAATTTCAGGTATTGGATGCTCAAAAACCGTAATTGTTTTTGTAACTGTACAGCTTTCAGGCTCAGGAGTTTTAATTTTTACGGTATAGATACCACTACTGTTAGGATTTATTGTTTTAGTAATTTCACCAGTTGACCATAAGTAAGAGATTCCGTTTAAAGTTGCATCTAATGTTATTTTATTTTTTGTACACCAAAGAATCTCCTCGTCTTCAACTTTTGGTAAGTCATATACGATAACACTGATTTTTATCCTGCTACCATTAGTGCAGCCATTACTTACGGCTTCGACATAATAATCGGTGTTTTTTGAAAAATTCCTAGTGAAACTTGTTCCGATTCCAACAAGGCTATTATTAGTAGGTCTTTCATACCAATAGGTTTCTCCTTCGCTTGAAAGTACTGATAAAGTTGCTTCACCCGGTCCACATGTTGTAAATGTGGTTTGTGGTGTTGTAATGATTGGAATTGAATTTATAGTTGCTGTTATTGGAGTACGTTCTGATGTTTTTGCACAGGAGTTGTATAAGGTTTCGATGTAATAAATGGTTGTGTTTAGTAATTCTGGCGTCGTGAATTGATTTCCAGAAGCAATTGGGTTTCCTCCAGTTTCCTTTTCATACCATTTAATTTCACCTAAATTAGTAGTGCCTTCTAGAGTTACTTCGCCTACATCACATCTAGAAGCAGGTTTGGTATTTGTAATCTGTGGTATGGTTAAAGAAGTGCTTGTTGCAATTTGAAGTTCTGGATCTGAAGGCATTCCTCCGTACTCTACGATATAACCTCTCGATTTCATTGGGCCATTAGTTTTTCCGTCGTAGGTTAAATCAATCCAAGCGCCTTTTATGCCAAGACCTGGATCTCGGTCTAAAATATGAGCAAAATGTTCTAGACCTGTGCCATTATCTGGTTCGTTATTGTTGCCGTTTTTTCTATTCCAATAAGCGAAATTAGGAGTATAACCCTGTCCGAAAATATTGGAGTATTTGACGCCACCAGGTCCTACTTCTAGATTGCTCCAGAATAAGGTTCCGTTTTCGGGGCCTGTTAGCCATCTCCATTCTCCTTCTAATTTATAATCAGCCCCGCCAATCCAACCATTTCCAGGTAATTGATCTCCTATTATTTGTTGTTCTTCGGCTGATAAAATTGTCGCTAAATATCCTTTTAAGCCAAAATAAGTTTTTGTTTCGGCTGCCGTTTTTGCATCTCCCCAAGTAATTCCTGGTGCTTCAAAGTACTCATAAAAATGATTATTGGTTGGTAAATAATTAGCGTTATCGACACTGATTGAAAAGATTCTGTTTCCTGTTGGTTTATTAGACGAATTGGTGTAGACAACATCTTTTATTGCAGCAATAAATTCTGTGTATGACGTCAGAATTCCATTTATGGGAGCCGATAGTTTTAATTTACCCAGATTGGAATCCCAATCTGAAACAATCGAAGGATGATTCCCTGTAAGAGTTAATAAATCTTGTTTGTCATTATATCCAACTGAGATTTGGATATAAATAGATTGAGTACTAGTATCATCAGGATCGGTAATATTCATATCAGTTACAATAGGAATACTGGTTTGTGGACAGTAAATTTGGTTTCCAGTGGCTTTTAGAGTAGGGGGTATGTTGTCTAATATAGATTTCTTATTGGCTATAAAATGGATGTGTGCACTTTCTTTTTTTCGTAAACATATATCATTTGCATAGCTTATTTTTGAAAAAACTAAAAGCAATGATGTTAGTATAAAAAAAGCAGTTACTCTTGTCATTTTATAAAAGTATTCATTTTTTTTAAAATAAAAGAAAACTTGTTTAAAATGAATGTTTGTAATTGGTATAAAGTCAGTGTTTTATCTCTTTAAAGAGAAATGACCTTTCACTTCAGGACTATTTGAGTCTAATTTTAATACATACCAATAATCAGTTGCAGGTAATGGTTTTTTGTTAAAAGTACCGTCCCAACTATGATTGAAATGATTTAGTTGTGTGATTAATTTTCCATAACGGTCAAAAAGAGAAACTTCAGCCAAGGGGTAATCAATCAATCCTTTTACTTCCCAGATATCATTAAATCCATCATTGTTTGGAGTGAAATATTTTGGAATAATGATGACTATGAAAGGTTCATTGTCGCTATTGCATTTGTTGATATTGCGCACATATGCGGTTTGTAATCCGCTGGGCGCATTGGTGAAAACATTGGAGCTTTGATAGTAAATATTATCTATTGAGTATTCAAAATAATCTTCGTTTTTTACCAGTTCTATGGTAACGCTTGTTTCGTCAACTTTCACATTCTTTATTTCGGGTTTATTATACTCAAATACGGTAATCGTTTTTCTGCTAGTGCAATTTTCTGGAGCAGGACTTGTTACATCTACAGTGTAGGCTCCAGTTGTTGGTACATTAATCGTTTGTGAGGTTTCTCTAGTTGACCATAGGTAAGTCATGTTTGGGATAGATGCGTCTAATAGTACTGAACCAGGAAGGCATATGGGAACTTGTTGGTCGGTAACTGCAGGTAATGGGTAAACAATTAATTCAACTGGAATTTTGTTGTTGTTTGTGCAACCGTCGTTTATTGCTTCGGCATAATAGGTTGTATTAGCACTAATGGTTGTTGTGGTGTAGGACAATCCAGTGCCTACAACAGTTCCTCCAATTTGAGAATACCAATTTATGGTTCCTACAGGGGGTGTTGCTTTTAAAGTGAATAATCCAGGTCCGCAATTGGTTACGGGTGAGTTTGTGTCTGTTACTGTGATTGTTGGGGTGATGCTTATTTTGGCTTCTACAGCGGTTCTGTTGCTAGTGCAACTGGCGGTTTCAACATAATAAGTGGTGGTTGTATTTATATTCGGAGTGGTAAAATTAGGACCAGTTCCTATAGAGTTAATTGCAGTCACTGTATCATACCAATTGATAGTTCCAGCTGTAGCTGTAGCTTGTAGAGTAACAGTTCCTGCGTCGCATCTTGATGCTGGTGTAATACTTGTTATGGATGCAACGGTCAAAGTAGTGCTGGCCGAAAGTTGTAAAACAGGATCTCCTGGAGTTCCTCCATATTCTACAATGTATCCTTTGGGTTGGTAATCACCACTTGGATTTCCGGCATCTGCCAAATCATTCCAAGAACCTGCCTTTCCAACTCCCGGAGCTGTGATATGGGCATAATCTTCATCTCCTGCCTGATTTGGTTCGTTAGTGTTCCAAAAAGCAAAATTAGGAGTTGAACCATTCGAAAGTCCATTCCAGAAAATAGTGCCAGCTTCTGGACCAGTTACCCATTTCCAAACACCTTCTGTTTCTTTATCTGTGCCACCAATCCAACCAGCTCCGGGTGCTTGCTCTCCAGCTAATTGTGCTTCGTCTGCAGCAGTAAGTGTGGCTAGATAGCCTTTTAGTCCATAGTAGGTTCTGATTTCTGCAGCTGCTTGGGCGTTGGTCCAAGTAATTCCTATGTGAGGTACGTATTCATAATAATGTCCATTTCTAGGTAAGTAATTGGCCTGTCCTATGCTGATTGAAAATTTTCTAGTCCCTGAAGGTGTGGAGGAAGAATTGCTAAACTGAATGTCTTTTATGGCGTTTTCAAAATCGGTATAGGTTACAGGTGTTCCAGGTATGGAGCTTTTTAATGTTAGTTTTCCTTCACTTTGTTCCCAATGTTCTACAATAGTGGGGTGTGATGAAGCATTATTAAGAGATAATTTATCTTTACCATTCACATAGCCTGATGAGATCTGAATATAGATAGCATCGGTACTTGTGTCTCCAGGGTCTGAATCTGTAATAGAAATAGTGGTTACTATGTTGACAAAACTTAAGGGACAATAGGTATTATTTCCAGTAGCAGTAATCACGGGAGCGGTATCGACGAGAGAATGAACTGATTTATTTGGTTTTACTGATAAAGCAGTAAAACTTTTTTTAGGAGGATTGTTAGTGTAATTTGCGTAGCCAAAATTATAAATTGAAAATGCAAAAAATAATAGCATATTGATGTGGAGTCTAATTTTCATTTTATAAAAATAAGCTTTTAAATCAAAATGCAAAAGTTTGTTTAGAAGTTTATTAGATTAAAAAAGAGTAGTTACAAATTGACTTTTAATTGTTGAATTGCTTAAATAAATCCCAAACCACTATACCAGCACTTACTGAAATGTTTAAAGAATGTTTGGTTCCCAATTGTGGAATTTCAATACAGCCATCGCATAAGGCTACAGCTTCCTGTGCTACGCCATAAACTTCATTTCCGAATATTAAAGCATACTTTTGGTTTTTGTCTACTTTGAAATCCTGAAGAAAAACAGAGCTTTCTACTTGTTCAATGGCAAGGGTAATGATGTTTTCTTCTTTTAAATTTGTAATAACTTCCAATACATTTTCATGATGTTCCCAAGTTACAGTTTCTGTTGCGCCAAGAGCTGTTTTGTGAATTTCCTTGTTTGGCGGAGTGGCGGTTATACCACATAAAATTATTTTTTCGATCAAAAAAGCATCGGCCGTTCTGAAGACAGATCCTATGTTGTGTAAACTGCGAATGTCATCCAAAACTAAAATCAATGGTGTTTTTTCAGATTTTTTAAAATCGTCAATTGATTTCCTCTCTAGTTCGCTGTTTTCAAGTTTTCTCATTTTTGGGCAATTGGTTTTATAAAAAAAGCTTCCCAAAAATCAGGAAGCCTTTCTTTATTTGATAAAAAAGTAATATTAGCTTTTTGTTGCAGCAGGTGCAGCATCAGGTAAAACAGTTCCTTTTATAGTAAGGGTTTTTGTCGGTTGTCCTTCAGCATTTGAAGTTACAGTTACAGTTTTTGTAAATGGACCTACTCTGTCTGTTGCATATCTTACTCCGATAACTCCTTTAGCTCCTGGAGCAATCGGTTCTTTTGGTGTAGTTGGTACAGTACATCCACAAGATCCTTGAGTATTTGTGATAATTAATGGTTTGTTACCATTGTTTGTGAATACAAATTGACGGTTTGGTTCTGCATTGTGAGCGATAGTACCGTAATCAATAGTTTCATTTTCAAAAACCATTCCTGCACCATCTACTTTTGGTAATGCAGCAACTGCAGTTGTTTTTGCTTTTTTAGTTTTTTTTGAAGTCTCTTGAGCGTTAGAAATCGTTGTTCCTAAAACGGTTAGCATAGCTAATAGAAGTATTTTTTTCATAGTCTTTTTAGATTTGAATGACAAATTTATACAAATTAACAAAATTGTATTGTAATTTTTTCTTAAAACTAATTTAATTTTTTTCACCTTAGTTTTTTGCGGTATAAAATTATAAATTCGCTGAGTTTTTTATTCACTCAAATATAACAATTTTGGCAGCAAAAGATAAGATAGTTAAAGAAACTCCATTAATGAAACAATACAATGAAATCAAGAGGAAATATCCTGATGCTTGCTTGTTGTTTCGTGTTGGGGATTTTTATGAAACTTTTGGAGAAGATGCCGTTCGGGCTTCAAAAATTTTAGGGATTACATTGACCAAAAGAGGAGCGGGTTCTGAGACTGAGACTGCGCTGGCTGGTTTCCCCCATCATTCTATCAATACCTATTTGCCTAAATTAGTCAAAGCAGGACTTCGAGTGGCTATTTGTGATCAATTAGAGGATCCAAAAATGACCAAAACAATCGTTAAGCGTGGGGTTACAGAACTTGTAACACCTGGAGTTTCGATGAATGATGAGGTTTTACATTCCAAAACCAATAATTTTCTGGCGGCAGTTTATTTTGCGAATAAAATGATTGGCGTTTCATTTTTGGATGTTTCTACAGGTGAATTTCTTACCGCTCAAGGGAATGCTGAGTACATAGATAAATTGCTTCAGAATTTCAATCCAAGCGAGGTCTTGGTTCCTAAAAATAATAAAAATGAATTCCGTGAAACTTTCGGTGAGGATTTTCATAATTTCTATTTGGAAGATTGGATTTTCAAAGAAGATTATGCTGTCGAAACGCTAACTAAGCATTTTCAAACTGTTTCTTTAAAAGGTTTTGGAGTTGAGGAGCTGAGAGAAGGAATCATTGCATCGGGTGCTATTCTTTATTATTTATCCGAAACACAACATAATAGAGTGCAGCATATTACGGCTATTCATCGAATTGCTGAGGATGCTTATGTTTGGATGGATCGATTCACGATTCGTAATCTGGAATTGTACCACAGTTACAATCCAAATGCTGTTACGTTATTGGATGTGATTGATAAAACGCTTTCGCCAATGGGTGGGCGTCTATTAAAGCGTTGGTTGGCACTGCCGTTAAAAGACAGCAATAAAATTAAAAGCCGTCATCAGGTGGTTTCTTATTTAAACGAAAATCAAGATGTTTTAAAAAACATTCAAAATCAAATCAAGCAGATTTCTGATCTGGAGCGTTTGATTTCTAAAATTGCCACAGGTAAAGTTTCGCCTCGTGAGGTGGTTTATTTGAAAGAATCATTGGATGCCATTATTCCAATCAAGACATTAGCTTTGTCAAGTCCGCAAGAAGCAGTAAAAGTAATTGGAGACAGTTTACATAGTTGTGATTTGTTGCGTGAAAAAATACAAATTACCTTAAATCAAGATGCTCCTGTGGCAATTGCCAAAGGGAATGCTATTGCGAAAGGAATCAATGCAGAATTGGATGATTTACGCGCGATATCTACTTCAGGTAAACAGTTTTTGGAAGGAATTGAGAAAAGAGAGTCTGAACGTACTGGAATTTCTTCATTAAAAATTTCTTTTAATAATGTTTTTGGGTATTATATTGAAGTTAGAAATACGCATAAAGACAAGGTTCCTGCAGAGTGGATCAGAAAGCAAACACTTGTAAATGCAGAGCGCTATATCACGGAGGAGCTGAAAGAATACGAAACTAAGATTTTGGGTGCCGAAGAGAAAATTCAAAAAATTGAAAACGATTTATTTGAGCAACTAGTGAGTTGGGTGGCTACATACATCAAACCGGTTCAGATGAATGCTAATTTGGTTGCTCAATTGGATTGTTTGTGCTGCTTTACACAATTGGCAATAGAAAATAAATACGTTTGTCCTGAAATTGACGATACGTTTGAACTTGAAATTAAAGAGGGAAGGCATCCTGTAATTGAAAAGCAATTACCTGTTGGAGTCCCATATATTACAAATGATGTTTTCCTAGATAGGGAAGCACAGCAATTGATAATGATTACTGGGCCAAATATGTCGGGTAAGTCGGCAATATTACGTCAAACGGCTTTGATTGTATTGCTTGCACAAATGGGAAGTTTTGTTCCAGCAGAAAGTGTTAGGATGGGGATTGTGGATAAGATATTTACCAGAGTGGGAGCTTCGGATAATATTTCGATGGGAGAGTCTACTTTTATGGTTGAGATGAATGAAACGGCTTCTATTTTGAATAATATATCTGATAGAAGTTTAGTATTGTTAGATGAAATTGGAAGAGGTACGAGTACTTATGACGGAATTTCAATCGCTTGGGCTATCGCCGAGTTTTTGCACGAGCATCCATCTAGACCTAAAACATTGTTTGCGACGCATTATCATGAATTGAATGAGATGAGTGAGACGATGCCTCGAATTCAGAATTACAATGTTTCTGTAAAAGAATTAAAGGATACAGTACTTTTTATTCGAAAATTAGTAAAAGGCGGAAGTGCACACAGTTTCGGTATTCATGTAGCTAAAATGGCGGGGATGCCTCAACTTGTTATTTCAAGGGCTCAGAAAATGTTAAAGAAGTTGGAGAAGAACCATTCGAGTGATGTATTGAACGGCATAAAATCCGAAAAGGAAGAAATGCAAATGAGCTTTTTTAACCTCGATGATCCTTTATTGGAGGAAATCAAAGAAGAAATTGTTAATTTGGATATAAATGCTATTACTCCTGTTGAGGCATTGATGAAACTCAATGAGATTAAAAGGATGTTATCTAGGAAATAGTTTTTGGATTTAAAGTTATAGCTGTCAGAACGTTAAATTTTATCTTTGTTTTTTTTAAAAAAAAGGTTTGCGTAATTGAATAAAAGTTCTAAATTTGCAACCGCAATATGAAACAAGTATTGCGGTTCTTTTTAAGAATGAAATGCGAAAATAGCTCAGTTGGTAGAGCGCGACCTTGCCAAGGTCGAGGTCGCGGGTTCGAGCCCCGTTTTTCGCTCCAAAATCGCATAATGCTCGGATGGTGAAATTGGTAGACACGCTGGACTTAAAATCCAGTGAACAGCAATGTTCGTGCGGGTTCAAGTCCCGCTCTGAGTACAAGAAAGCTTCAAACTATGTTTGAGGCTTTTTTTATTTGTGTAAATTATGATGACAAACTAGTTTGTGTGTCAGTGATTTAATCTTTTGTTTGAAATCAGTAATCTAAATTCTAAAATCAAATGGGTGCTTTTGTAGTTAGTAAAAGATTTGATGATCAATATAAGTTTGTGTTTACTTCAAGAAAAGGAAAAGTTATTTTTACGAGTATGAAGTATGAGCTTAAGTTTGAATGTGAGGAGGCGATTGAATATTTTAAAAGTAATATTGGTCTGGCGACTTTTGATAACCACAAGTCAGCTGGAGGGAAATATTTTTTTAAACTGTTTTTGGATGGTGCTCCTTTTGCTTTAAGTAGAAAATACACAACTGAATTGAGGGTTCAGAAGGGAATTGATGAAATCATGAAGTATGCGTCAGCTTCTGAAATCTTGGATTTTTCGGATAATGATCTAATTTTTTTGGATTGATTATTGTAGTTGGAAAACGTAAAAAAAACCATCATGATTTCGTGATGGTTTTTTTATATATATCTTCTGTATAGTGTCGAAACGATGTTTTCGTGAGATATAGTCATAAAAAAAAGCTGCATTGAATGCAGCTTATTTTTTCTAGCGTAATTTGAAATTACTTAGCTGGAGCAGCAGCAGGAGTTGCAGCAGGTGCAGCAGCAGTTGTATCAGCAGCTACAGCAGCAGTTGTATCAGCAGCTACAGCAGTAGTATCAGCAGGAGCAACAGCAGTAGAATCTACAGCAGTAGTTTCTTCAGCAGGAGCGTCAGCTTTTTTACAAGATACAACAGTTAATACAGCAACAACAGCTAAACTTAAAAATACTTTTTTCATCTTAATTTAATATAAAGGTTAATTATTAATTCGTGGCAAAGATATAAAATTTTTAATATGTAAAATATTTTTTCATTTATTTTTTAAAAATAATTTTCAATCAGAGGGTTAGCTTTTTCTTTTAGGGAATATAAAATAGGCAAATAATTACAAATTGTAAAAATAGCGTCCTGTTTTATGAGGTTTTATGCTTTCTTTTTACACGCCTAAAATAGTTGTAATTCTTTTATTTTGAGCTTTTCTTGTGAGTTATTTTTTCTAAAATACTGTTAGTGGCTCCTTTATTTTTTTGTACAAAAGTGCTACAAATTTCACCTTTTTGACGTCTTGTGACAGGGTCTTGGATCAATGTTGAAAATGCAATTTCGAGTTCTTTGGAATCGTTTATTGAAATACAACCTTCAATTTTTACTAAATTAATAGCTTCGTCAAAATGAGAATAATTTGGGCCAATTACGATAGGGATTCCAAAAGTCGCTGGTTCCAACAAGTTGTGCACTCCTGGATTTCCAAAACCACCTCCTACATAGGCAATATCTCCATAGCTGTAAATTCTGGTCAATATACCAATAGTGTCAACTATAAATACATCAAATTGTGATAAATCTTTATTTTCTTTTTCTGAAAACAGCATTGTTTTTTTAGTGATGCTGTTTTGCAGTTGTTTGATTTGTTCAGGTTTTATATTGTGGGGTGCGATAATGAATTTGACATCGTGAGCGCATGAGTTGATGTATTCTGAAATTATTGTTTCGTCTTTAGGCCAAGAACTTCCTATTACGATTGTTGTTTTGTTGTTTTTAAATTGGTCTATAAAGTCCAAAGTGTTGTTTTTTTCTAAGATTGCAACAACTCTGTCAAATCGAGTGTCGCCAGAAACAATGACGTTTGTTTTTCCTAACCGGGTGATGAGTTTTTTTGAGTTCTCATTTTGCACAAAGAAATAGGTAAATGTGTCTAATGCTTTTCTGTAAAAGCCACCGTACCATTTGAAGAATAATTGCTTTTCTCTAAAAATTCCTGAAATCAAATAAGTGGGAATGTTTTGTTTTTGCAATTGGTCTAAATAATTAATCCAAAATTCGTATTTAATGAAGAATACAAAGTCTGGATGGACTAATTCTAAAAAGCGTTTAGCATTTTTTGGGGTGTCCAAAGGTAGATAAACCGTTGCGTGGGCAACAGTATTGTTTTTTCGAACTTCATAACCTGATGGAGAAAAAAAGGTAACCACGATTTTATGGGTTGGATACTTTTCTTTGATTTTTTCAATGACGGGAAGCCCTTGTTCATACTCGCCTAAAGATGCAGCATGGAACCAAATGGTTTGATCATTGGCTGATATTTTTTGTTCCAAAATTGTAAAAACATCTTTCCTGCCATCAACGAAAAGTTTCATTTTAGGACTGAAAAGCGCTATGATTTTTAATAAAAATTGGGTGAATAGAATGGTTGAATTATAAAGAAAATGCATCGATAATTTTTTTGTAAAAATACATTTTCTTTGTGTTATTTTCTTCCTTAATAAATGTTTAAATTATGGTTGTTAGGAACCTACTTTTTATTTCTTCGGAAAAATATTTTTTATTGTGGGTTTGATTGGTTTGAACTCATTAAATAACTATTTTTGTTGTGCTTGTTTGGGGTGGTTAAATTGCAGTAAAATTTGACCTTAAAGCAAGTTTACTTCTATTAATTGTTCCTGTGAAAGGCATAGGATGCTAAAAAAGAATACATGAAAAAAATACAAATGGTTGACTTAAAAAGTCAATACGATAAAATCGCAGCAACTGTAAATGCTTCGATTCAAGAAGTTTTGGATACCAATACTTATATTAATGGGCCACAGGTTCATACATTTCAAAAATCATTAGAAGAATATTTAGATGTTAAGCATGTAATTCCTTGTGCTAACGGAACCGATGCCTTGCAAATCGCAATGATGGGATTGGGTTTGAAACCTGGAGACGAAGTTATTACGGCCGATTTTACTTTTGCCGCGACTGTTGAAGTAATTGCTCTGTTGCAATTAACACCAGTTTTGGTTGATGTTGATATGGTAAATATGAACATTTCTATTGATGCTATCAAAAAAGCGATTACTCCAAAAACAAAAGCAATTGTACCAGTTCATTTGTTTGGACGCGCTGCCAATATGGAAGCAATTATGGCTATTGCCAAAGAACATAATTTGTACGTGATTGAAGACAATGCGCAAGCCATTGGTGCTAATTGTACATTTTCGGATGGGACAAAAAAGAAAGCTGGAACTATTGGACATGTATCTTCTACTTCTTTCTTTCCGTCAAAAAACTTAGGTTGTTATGGTGATGGTGGAGCTATTTTTACCAATGATGACGCTTTAGCACATATAATTCGAGGTGTTGTAAATCATGGAATGTACGAGCGTTATCATCATGATGTTGTGGGAGTAAATTCTCGTTTAGATAGCCTTCAAGCAGCTGTACTTAATGCTAAATTACCTTTGTTGAATTCATACAATAATGCACGTCGTGAAGCAGCGGGGAAATATAACGCAGCTTTATCTGGACATTCTAATATTGTAATTCCAGAGTTTGATTCAAATGATGATGATCACGTTTTTCACCAATATACTTTGAGAATTATCAATGCAAATCGTGACGGATTGATGCAACATTTGTTGGATAAAGGAATTCCATGCGCTATTTATTATCCAATTCCGTTGCATTTGCAAAAAGCTTATTTGGATGTACGTTACAAAGAAGAAGATTTCCCAGTAACGAACCAGTTGGTAAAAGAAGTAATTTCATTGCCAATGCATACAGAACTTGATGATGAACAAATTAAATTTATAACGGACAGCGTTTTAGAATATTTAAAATAATTACAGTAAAGACGCTATTTATAGCGTCTTTTTTATAAAAACAAATATGAAAATACTAGTAACAGGAGGTTTAGGTTTTATTGGTTCTCATACTGTAGTAGAATTACAAAATGAGGGTTTTGAGGTTGTGATTATTGATAATCTTTCCAATTCATCAGAGGAAGTCTTAAAGGGGATTGTTGCTATTACAGGCAAAATGCCATTATTCGAACAACTAGATTTACGCGAGAAAAAAAGTGTGCAGGATTTTTTCAAAAAGCATAATGATGTTAACGGAGTTATTCATTTTGCGGCTTCCAAAGCAGTTGGAGAAAGCGTTGAAAATCCTTTGTTGTATTATGAAAACAACTTAGGAACGTTGGTTTATATTTTGCAGGAATTAGAAAAAAAGCCAGAAGCCAACTTCATTTTTAGTTCTTCTTGCACTGTCTATGGACAAGCAGAATTAATGCCTATAACCGAAAATGCTCCAGTGCAACAGCCAATATCTCCTTATGGGAATACCAAGAAAATAGGGGAAGAGATTATAATTGATGTTGCAAAAGCGACTAATATCAACGCGATTTTGTTGCGCTATTTCAATCCGATTGGTTCACACCCTTCTGCCGAAATTGGGGAATTACCATTAGGTGTACCACAAAACTTAGTGCCTTTTATTACCCAAACTGGTTTTGGTTTGCGCCAGGAATTATCGGTTTTTGGAGATGATTATCCTACACCAGATGGAACTTGTATTCGGGATTACATACACGTAGTCGATTTAGCAAAAGCGCATGTTATTGCTTTGCAACGTTTGTTGAACAAAAAGAATCTTGATAAAGTGGAAACGTTCAATCTAGGAACTGGGACAGGAAGTTCGGTTCTGGAAGTGATTCGCAGTTTCGAAAAAGTGAGTGGCAAAAAACTTCCTTATAAAATTGTTCCTCGCAGGGAAGGTGATATTACCGAAGCTTATGCCAATACTGATAAAGCCAATAATGTTTTGGGTTGGAAAGCACAATCAACCCTAGATGAAGCTATGGCCAGTGCTTGGAAATGGGAACAGAAGATTAGAGGATAGATTTCAGAATGCAGATTTCAGAATCAGAGAAACCCCAAACTATCTAATTGATAATTTGGGTTTTTTTGTTTTAAATAATTAGTTGTAAATTCGTTAAGTAAATTATGAGACATGAACCCTAAAAAAGAGAATCCGAAAATAACCAAAGTAGAAGAGCCTTCTGTTGCTTATGAAGCTTCGAAAGTTAAGTTCAAAGGAATTGATAGGGCAACTTTTGATTTTGATGAAGAAGTAAGGAATGGTTATGCACCTGAAGAATTTAAGGCTGAAATGCATAAAAGAATAAAAGCGTATCCTTTGAAAAAATAATTTTTAAGAACAAGGTTTTAGATTATTTTGATGAATTGGTTTATGCGCTTTTTGAAGAAGAGTATTTTAGTTATTCTGAAAATGCACAGCTTTATGTTGATAAAATCGTAGATTTCATAATTTTAGAAATAAATAGTTTTCCGCATAAGCCAACCCCTCAAAAACTCCAATATTTAGGCTCGAATTATATTTTCTATAAAGCCAATGCTAGAACCACTTGGTATGTTTTCTTTGAAAAAAGGGATGCAGTTTTCTTAATTACTGGAATTATAAATAATCATTGCCAGGAAGCAAAAGAATTTTAAATAAAAAAATCCTCATAAACGTAAGTTCATAAGGATTCTAATATTTTTATTCTGAAATCTAAAATCTGCAATCTAAAATTTAAGCATTCGCTGTAGCAGCTTCTTTGTCAATTTTTCCAATCAAACCAGCCAATACTTTTCCAGGACCTATTTCTGTAAACAAAGTTGCGCCATCGGCAATCATTTGTTGTACAGATTGTGTCCAACGTACAGGAGCAGTCAATTGAATGATTAAGTTTTTCTTGATTTCGTTGGCGTCAGATACTGCGCTTGCTGTCACGTTTTGATACACTGGACAAATAGGAGTTGAGAATGTAGTCGCTTCAATTGCAGCTGCAAGTTCTTCTCTTGCAGGTTCCATCATTGGTGAGTGAAAAGCTCCTCCAACAGGTAATAGTAATGCACGTTTTGCACCAGCGACTTTCATTGCTTCACAAGCTTTTTCTACTGCAGAAAATTCTCCTGAGATTACTAATTGTCCAGGACAATTGTAATTAGCAGCTACTACAACACCATCAATAGATGCACAAACTTCTTCAACGATATTATCTGCCAATCCCAAAACGGCAGCCATTGTTGATGGCGTGATCTCACAAGCTTTTTGCATTGCCAAAGCTCTTTGAGAAACTAATTTTAATCCGTCTTCAAAAGATAATGCGCCATTGGCAACCAATGCAGAAAATTCACCCAAAGAGTGTCCTGCTACCATTTCTGGTTTGAAATCTTCCAATGTCTTGGCCAAAATAACCGAATGTAAAAAAACTGCCGGTTGCGTTACTTTGGTTTCTTTCAATTCCTCAGCAGTTCCTTCAAACATGATGTCAGTAATGCGGAAACCTAGAATTTCATTCGCTTTTTCGAATAATTCCTTTGCTAATGGTGAGTTTTCATATAACTCTTTGCCCATTCCTGTGAATTGTGCGCCTTGACCTGGAAATACGTATGCCTTCATATTTTTTCGTTTAAAGTTTAAAAGTTTCAGATTTTCAAAAATGAAATCAAAAAACCGACTGCAAAAGTACTACTTTTTTTAGGAGCAACAATTTTTTGGACATCAAGAACAATTCTCCTGCTGTCATTCCAATCTTTTTGCTCGCTGAAAAAGCGTTCAAAAAGGATTTTCCCTTCCATCAGGGCTAAATTAGATTATTTTATTTTTATAAGAATAGAGCTTTTGAATTAGTTGTAATATGATAATTATCATACGTTTAAGTGATTTATTATTCGTAAATTTGGTTGAGTTTGGTTTTATTTAGCATAAAAAAAATGTTTTTTTAAATTGACTCTTTTTCCTAAAAAGGCAGAACTATTTAGTCTGAATTGATAAAAATGTACAAGCTCCGATTTGATGAAGTTGGACATATTTGTCAAGATGATAAAATAGTTTAAAAACTAAAATGCCTTTCTACAGCAACCAGAACACTTTTACTTATATGATAATTAAAAAATAATTTTATGAAAGTCTCTGTTACCCGAAAAAATGTAAAGTTTTTGCCTGATTCCAGTAGAGTTGTTGCTCGATATTTTATGAGCGGAGAAGAAAGAACCAAAGAATTGATTGGTCGTATTTTGGTTATGAACGATCAAGAGGTTAGTCATACTTTGGAACAAATAAATAGGGAGTTTGCAAGAAGGCATCGAAATATTTCGTCTTTATTTTATAGACATTGTGGAAACGTTCGATCGATAATTGAGGAAATGCAGGTGAGTTATGAGGAACTCTCAGACGAAAGAAAAATGCTTATCGGTTCATATCTTACTATGGAATATTCCATAGAATCAGCTGCTTTTTTTAATCCTTCCATGGTAGAAGATTTTGATCAATCGGGTTTGGAAAAAGGAGAAAAGCGTGTGATTATATCGTTTCGGGCTACGGGAGAAGGACATGTGTCGTCTATCGTATTCAGAAGAGGGATTATCGATAAAGATAATAATCTAAGGATGATGCGAATTGGTGACAGTATTGAAAAGGCCGAGGTCTCACATAAAATGATGTTTAATAAAAAGCGAGTTTTGTCTAAATTGACAGAAATGCATACACTGGATATTTATTCACCCATGATGTGTGATTTGCCAGACGTCTTTGAGTATTCTGTATTTAAAGATTTGATAAATAAAGAATTAGAGTGTCAAAATATCAGTAAAGAAAAAAAGGAAGCTTATGAAGAAGTGATTTGGTTGTTGGACTCGTTTTATGATGTGCAGTTCAAGCACGATTCCGATATTTCAGAGCGCGTTATATTTCCGGTTTCTGATGTTGAGAGTCGTGGGATTGAAGATGCCCGTTTTGTCCGTTTTGTGGATGATGATGGTTCCGAAAGTGTGATGGGGACTTATACGGCTTATAATGGACATTCCATTCTTTCAAAATTAATTACCACAGAGGATTTTTATACCTTCCGCATAATGCCTTTACACGGTGAAGGATCGCAGAGTAAGGGAATGGCCTTGTTTCCTAAAAAAATTAAAGGAAAATATGCCATGCTAAGTAGAATAGATGGAGTCAATAATTATCTGATGTATTCGACACGAACCAACGAATGGAAAGACCCACAAATTATTCAGCGACCACAATATCCATGGGAATATACTCAAATTGGTAATTGTGGTTCTCCTTTATGGACTCAAGAAGGTTGGTTGGTTATTACACATGGAGTAGGGGCAATGAGGCGTTATTGTATAGGTGTGTCATTGTTTGACTTGGACGATCCCTCAAAAGAAATAGGTAGGTTGCCTGAACCTTTGCTAGCCCCTTTGGAAGATGAACGCGAAGGATATGTTCCAAATGTGGTGTATTCATGTGGTTCGATAATTCACAATAACAGCCTTATATTGCCTTATGCTGTTTCGGATTATTCTTCCACTTATGCCGTAGTAGATATGGTCGAATTAATGGTTGCCCTAAAAAACAGTAAAAAGTAATTACTGCGAAATGTTCTAATCTAAAAAGAATTGCAATAGAAAAACATCGATGAAAATAGAAATAAGTACAAGTGAAAGCCAAAAAAAGCAAAACAATACTATTGATGAGTTCTTATCCACCGAGACAATGTGGATTGGCAACTTTTTCGAGTGATGTAGTTAATTCCGTTAGATTAGTCTTTGGGGATTCACTGCCTATTGAGGTATGTGCTTTGCAAAAAGAAGAAAATCAATTTGAATATAGTCTTGATGTACATTATGCGCTAACAGTTTCTTCGATTGAGGAATACCGTATTATAGCGGAAAAAATAAACAATCGCGAGGATATTGGAATGGTATGTATTGAGCATGAGTTTGGTCTTTTTGAAGGCGATTACGGGAATTATCTACTTTCCTTTTTATTAGCCATTAACAAACCCATAGCTACGGTTTTTCATACGGTATTGCCGGGACCAAATGATAAATTAAAAAAAATAGTTAAGGCGATTATTGATTTGTCTAATAAAATTGTGGTACTAACCAAAGGATCTCAAGAGATTTTGATAAAGGACTATGACTGTCCAGAATTGAAATTAAGGGTAATTCCGCATGGTACCCATATGGTGCTTTGGAACCAAAAAGAAAAATTAAAAAGAGAACACAATTATTCCGGTAAAATAGTATTGTCAACATTTGGTTTAATAAGTGATAATAAAAATATTGAAACCGTTTTGCATGCCTTGCCTGAGATTGTTGCCAAACATCCAGAAGTTGTTTATTTGGTAATAGGAAAAACACATCCTGAGGTCTTAAAAAGAGACGGAGAGAAATACCGTACTATGCTCATTGAAACGGCCAAAAAACTTCATATTGAGAACAATGTTTTCTTTATCAATGAATTTCTGGAGTTAAAACAATTGCTTAACTATTTGATTTTATCAGATGTTTATTTGTTTGCTTCCAAAGACCCCAATCAGGCCGTGAGCGGAACTTTTGCGTATGCAATGAGTTGCGGTTGTGCGATTATTTCAACTCCAATTGCCCACGCCACCGAGGTTTTGAATCCGGGGATAGGAATATTGTTGAATGGGTTTGATAATCCGGAAGAATTTCAAAGAGCCATATTAAAATTGGTTGAAAATAAAGAAAAACGTTTAGAAATGGGACGTAATGGCTATGCTTTGACCCACGAAACCACTTGGGAAAACATTGCCTTAAAGTATGGATTCCTTTTTGCTAAAGTAACAGAAAGCAAGGAGAAATTAAGATTTAACTTTCCGCCTATAAAATTGGATCACATCAAAGAGTTGACAACAGATTATGGGATTCTTCAGTTTTCAATTTTTAGCCAACCCGATTTGTCATCTGGCTATACCTTGGATGATAATGCTCGTGCATTGATTGATATGGTAATGTATTATGATATGAGTTCAGATCCTATTGCCTTGGATTTGGCAACAATCTATTTGAATTTTATTACCGAAATACAACGAGAAGATGGTCGATTTGATAATTACAAAGACATTAACCGTCAATTGACAAAACAGAATGAGTTGGTGAATCTTGAGGATTGCAACGGAAGGGCATTATGGAGTTTAGGTTTTTTGTTATCCTATCAAAAAAAACTTCCGATAGATTTAGTTCAACAGGCACAAAAAGCATGGGACAAAGCTGTTGTGCATATCGATGAAGTCATTTCTCCCAGAGCGATTGCTTATACACTCAAGGGACTTTATTATTACCGCCAAGTTAATAAAGAGGAGAAAATTAAAACAGCTATTGTCGAACTTGCGGACAAATTACTGAATCATTATCACATCAATTCTGATGATGATTGGTGCTGGTATGAAGATTATATGACATATGCCAACAATGTACTTCCAGAGGCGATGCTTTTTAGTTTTTTGGCGACTGGAGATTTAAAATACAAAAAAATAGCCTTGATTACTTTTGATTTTCTTTTGTCGCATTATTTTATGAAAGGAGAATTAAGCGTGATTTCAAATAGAGGATGGTTTGTTAAAGGCGAGAAAAAAAGCACTTACGGTGAACAACCTATTGAAGTGGCGACAACAATTATTACCTTGCATTTGTTTTATCAGGTAACCGGAAATGTGAAATACAGAAACCAACTGAATCTGGCATTTTCATGGTTTTTGGGGAATAATCATTTAAATCAGATTATTTACAATCCGGTAAATGGAGCATCCTATGACGGACTTGAAGATAAAAATGTGAATATCAATCAAGGTGCGGAATCGACACTTTGTTTTTTTAAAGCGCAGCTCATCATGAATGAATATAAAGATTATAAAAAATACAGACACTTGGATACTAAGAGTGCTTTACAATTTGAAAAATAATTTAGAAGAATGACCGAAAAAGAAAAAATGCTTTTGGGCGAAGTTTATTTTGCCAATGATAAACAACTAACTGAAGAGCGTACCAAAGCCAAAAAGTTATTACATAAATTAAATGTTACCGAATATTTGATGAATGGGCGATCACGTGCGATTCTTAGGGAGTTAATGCCGAATTCTCATAAACGATTGTATATAGAACCACCGTTTCACTGTGATTATGGATACAATATCCATTCTGGGGAGAATGTGTATTTCAATGTCAATTGTGTGGTTTTGGATACGATGAAAGTAACCATTGGGAATAATGTTTTCTTTGCACCGGGTGTACATATTTATACTGCAACCCATCCGCTCAATGCTGTTGAAAGAAGAACTGTCGAAAGTTCCAAGCCCGTGTCGATTGGCGATGATTGTTGGATAGGAGGGAACTCCGTTATTTGTCCTGGAGTCACTATTGGAGCCGGTTGTGTAATTGGAGCGGGGTCTGTAGTGACCAAAGATATTCCCGAAAATTCTTTAGCAGTGGGTAATCCTGCTAAAGTGATTCGGAAATTGAATGAGGATTAATCTTTTTTATTCATATAAAAGCTCAATGCTCCTGATGGACATTTATTGATAGTTTCAATAATTTTTTCTGTTGTTGAATTTTCAGCCGTAATCCATGGTTGTTCTTTCGGTTTGAAAACGTCAGGATTGTTGCGCACGCAATTTCCGGAATGAATGCATTTTCCAGATTGCCACACGATGGTTACTTCACCGTTGGTATATTCTTTTTTGATGTTTTTTGGATCCATGGTTAAAGGGTGGTGTTAATGATTGTTGTTCCTTTTAGTAGTTTTGAAATCGGACATTTGTCAGCAATGATTAGCAATCGTTCTTTTTGCTCGGCAGTAACTTCTCCCGAAAAGACAATCTTTCTTCTTATTGTTGTTGTCAATTCTCCACTTATTGTTTCTTGATACAAATTTAGTGAAATATTTATTTCGGGGATTATCCATTCTTTTCTGTCAATGTACATTCTTAGCGTAGAAAGTGTACAGCCCGCCAAAGAAGCTAGTAAAGTCGAAAATGGATCCATTCCTAAATTTTTACCGCCAACATTTTCGGGTTCATCCATAAGGAATTGCCCGTTTCTCCAAGTGATGTTGCATAAGTACTTTTGAGTACCAATGCGACCAAGTATGTCATTTTCGAAAAGATCTTCCATTATAATACGTCGTTAAATTGAGGGTTTCTGTCAAAAGTTTTTTTAGCAAAAGGACATAAGGGGATAATCTTCCAGTTTTTTTCTCTTGCTACTTCAACTGCTTTTTCCACTAATTTTTTACCCAACCCTTTTCCGTTGAATACAGGAGATACTTCGGTATGATCAATGATGATTTTATCGGGACCGGCAAATACAAAAGTCATTAGAGCTACTTTTCTACCTTCGGATGTAATGTTCAAATTACCGTTTTTTTCGTTGAATTCTATATTTACTGTTTCGGTCATTTTTTTTGTTTTTGAAGTTGCTTAGAATCTGAAATTCTAAGATTCTAAGATTTTTATATTTTATAAATTGAACTTTCTTTTTAATCTTAGAATCTCAGCTTCTCAGAATCTCAGTATCTATTTTTAGTAAGTCATCGGAATTTCCATTAATAGAAATTTCGCGTCAGTTGTTGCTTTAATGTCTAGGGTTTTGAAATCAGTTATTCCTAAACCGTCACGAGTTTCTAATTCCTGACCGTCAACAGTTATTGTTCCAGATATTACAAAAACGTACATACCGTTTCCTTCTTTTTTTACTTCATATTGTTTAGAAAAACCAGCTTCAAAATCGGCTAAATGAAACCAAGCATCTTGATGAATCCAAACTCCAGCGTCATCAGGATTTGGAGATAATATTTGAGCAAAATTATTTTTTTGCTCAGCAGTATCATAAGTGATTTGTTGGTAGCGAGGGGTTACATTTCTGGTTTTTGGGAATAACCAAATTTGAAAAAGTTTGGTGCGTAAATCTGCATTTGGATTGAATTCACTGTGTTGGATTCCAGTCCCAGCACTCATTACTTGTATATCGCCAGTTTTTATGGTAGATTCATTTCCCATGCTGTCTTTGTGGGCCAAATCCCCTTCCAACGGAATAGTGATGATTTCCATATTGTCGTGTGGATGTGTGCCAAAACCCATACCTGCGCCAATGGTGTCATCGTTTAAAACGCGTAAGGTTCCAAACTGAACTCTATCTGGATTGTACCAACTAGCGAAGCTAAAACTGTGATAAGCATTTAACCATCCGTGATCTGCGTGTCCTCTTGTGTCGGCTTTGTGTAAAACTGTATTTTTCATGATGTATAAATTTAGTGATTTTTTGTTATACAAATTTACACTCGATGTCAGCGAAAGACACTTAATCTAGATTAAGAAAGAAAGTTTTGGTATTTTGTTTTTTTGTTGAGAATTTTGAATTTGATAGAAATGAATCTATAAAATAATTAGCCACGAATTTTACGAATTAGTGTGTGCTAATTGGTATAATTCGTGGCTAATAAATAAGTGATACAGTGTTTAATCTGTCAACTAAATCTGTGTTTAGTATATGTCAAACATTTTAAAAAAATGTTTTGTCCAATTACAACAGCTCTATTTATTGTTGATTGTATTTGGTTTTATATTTTTGATAAAGTCTGGTTTGGTGTGATTCTAAGTCAATTTTTCGTCCTTGAATAAAAGCATCCGTCAATTTATTGGTACGCATATCCAAGGCATCTCCTTCGGAAATAAACAAAGTTGCGTCTTTTCCTAATTCGAGTGTTCCTAATTGATTATCGATTTCCAATAGTTTTGCAGTATTGGAGGTGATTAATTGTAATGCCTGCTCTTTGTTTAATCCGTAAGCAGCACAAGTTCCAGCAAGAAAGGGTAAGTTTCTAGCATTCATTCGTTCTTTACCTCCACTGTTTTCCAAACCAACAATAATGCCGTTATCAACTAGTATTTTTGCCATTTTGTAGGGCATATCTATATCTTGATCCTCTTTTGTCGGCATGTCGTGAACATCTCTTAAAAACACACCAATTTGATTTTTTTTCAATAAATCAATCACTTTATAAGCTTCAAATCCTCCGACAACAACGACTTTCTTGATACCGCTTTCTTGAGCGAGCTGTATGGCATCAATAATTTGTTTTTGATCGTTAGCTGAAATGAACAAAGTTTGAGTGGCATCAAATATTCCTTTCATTGATTCTAAAACGATGTTTTTATCTTTTGACGGAGCTCCCAAATAAGCTTTTGCGCTTGACAAAAACGTTCTTATCTCATTTACTTGTTTGTCATAATCTTTGTTTTCGGTTATGTCTCCTGGATTTGTCCAGTCACCACCTCTTGAAGCAATGGAAGGAAAATTTAAATGGATTCCGTCGTTTTCTTTAATTAAAGCATCTTTCCAATTCCAAGCATCCAGTTGAACAATTGAAGATGTTCCTGAAATTCTCCCTCCGTTTGGTCTAATTTGGGCAATCAAAACCCCGTTTGGACGGCAAGTTTCAATAACTTTTGAAGCTGCATTATAAGCAATAATACTTCTTACGTTAGGATTCATATCGCCAATTTCAGCCTCATCATCTGAAGCTTTTACTGCATCAATTTCGACCAATCCCAAAGTCGAATTTGGAATTATGAATCCTGGATATACATGTTTTCCTTTGGCATCAATTGTGATGTCAAAAGGAGTGCTTGTTTCCATGGTTTTAGAATCGGAGACCATAGTGATTTTTCCGTCTTTGAAACCAATAGCTGAATTCTCAATTGTTTTTCCGTTACCCAAATGAGCCGTAGCATTAAGAATCAATATAGATTTTGTTTGCTTTTGGGCTGGGGTTTGTTGTGCATTTGTGTGTGTAGAATGACTAAACACAAATAGTATAATTATAGCTAATTTTCTCATTTTATTGTTCTAAAGTGTCACAAGTATATTCAATTTTCTCTTTTTTCTTAGGCTCTTGCAAAGGAGATCCTTTTGATTTTTCCTGTAACAATTGTCCAATTAATTCATTTCTTTCTTTAGCAATAGATAATCTTTGCGTTTCGTCTTTTTGAATGTCAAAATAGACTACTCCATCGATTATTGTTTTCTCCGCTTTTGCATAAATGGATAAAGGATTGTCGTTCCAAAGTACCAAGTCTGCATCTTTTCCTGCTTTAACGCTTCCAACTTTATCGTCTATATGCAACAGTTTTGCTGGGTTTAAGGTTACAAATTTCCAAGCTTCTTCTTCGGAAATGTTTCCATATTTTACCGCTTTTGCTGCCTCTTGATTCAATCGTCTTGACATTTCGGCATCATCAGAATTGTATGCAACTACTACACCTTGATTATGGAGAAGTGCACCGTTGTACGGAATTGCATCGTTTACCTCAAATTTGTACGCCCACCAATCTGCGAATGTTGAAGCACCAACGCCATGAGCTTTCATTTCATCGGCTACTTTGTATCCTTCTAAAATGTGGGTGAAAGTGTTTACTTTAAAATTAAATTTATCGGCAACATTCATCAACATCAATATCTCTGACTGCACATAGGAATGGCAGGTTATGAAACGCTCCTTATTTAAAATTTCAACCAATGTCTGCATTTCTAAATCAACTCTTGGTGCTTTAGTTTTGTCTTTTTTCCCATTCGAGTTATAAGTCTTCCATGAAGTTTCGTATTCTTTTGCACGCTGGAAATAATCAGTAAATACTTGTTCTACACCCATCCTTGTTTGAGGAAAACGAGTTGGATCTGTAATTCCAAAATTGGATTGTTTTACATTTTCTCCTAAAGCAAATTTGATGAATTTAGGCTGATCTTTGTATAGCATTTCATCTGGTGACAGTCCCCATTTCCATTTTACTATGGCTGATCTACCACCTATTGGGTTTGCTGAACCATGTAACAATTGTGATATGGTCACTCCTCCGGCCAAATCTCTGTAAATATTGATGTCTTCAGAGTTAACAACATCTTGAATAGTGACTTCTGCACTGGAGTTGTGTCCAAATTCGTTCACTCCTTTAGAAATGGCAATATGCGAGTGTTCATCAATAATACCGCTGGTAAGATGTTTTCCCGTGGCATCAATAACTTTTGCAGAAGCGTCAGAAATATTATTTCCGATGGAAGCTATTTTCCCGTTTTTAACCAATACATCAGTGTTTTTTAGAATTCCGTCTTTTTCATTAGTCCAAACTGTGGCATTCTTAAATAATAATGTTTCTTGTACGGGTTTTTGAGTGTTTCCAAAAGCAACATTAGGATATGTTACAGGAATAACTACATTTGGTTTTTGAAAAGCAGATGAATCTATTTCTTCTTTAAAAGGAGCTGTTTTTAATGCAGACCAATTCACTTCTTTTCCATTATACAAAACAGCTTTTCCAGAAAGATTTTTTGGATCTTCGACAAGTCCAGTTAATCGGATAAAACTTGTTTTGATTGAGTCTTTTGGGTTAACAATAACCGAAATCCAATTGTTTGAAATTGCTAGTTTTGAATTTACTTTTTTAGAGTTTGCTGTTATATCTGACTTTGGCTTGTTGATGTCGCCACCAATTATCCATTTGTAAACATCTTTATCAATTGTCAAGTCATAATTCCCTCTAATGTCTTTGGCGTTAATATCGTTAACTACATATTTATTTCCTTGAACCCAGTTTTCAAATAAAATTGTTTTTTCGTCGAAAACAGGACCAGATGTGATCAAGAAATTGGCCACGCTTCCCACTTTCAAATTTCCTAGTTCATTGCCTTTTCCAACTAATGAAGCTGGAGTTGTTGTTAATGACTCTAATGCTTTGGTGGCATCAAATCCATATTTAATTGCTTTTAAAAGATTGATTCTAAAATCTTCAGTCTTTTTTAATTTATCTGTTGTTAAAGCAAATACGATTCCATTGTCAGATAAGATCTTAAGGTTTGTTGGCGCTTGATTCCAAAAACGCAAATCAGCCAATTCCATACGATCGGTTTGATAAGGATTTGAAACATCATACGCTTCTGGGAAATTAATTGGTATGATAAATTTTAAATTAGTCTTTTTAATTTCTTCTATTCTTTCAAATTCATTTCCAGAACCTTTCAAGACATAATCAAAACCAAATTCTTTGGCTAATTTCGAGGCTCTTAAACTGTTCAATTTGTCTTCAGTGGTAAATATTTTTACCAATTTTTCATTATCGATTAATGCTTTTAATGATAAATCGGTAGTGGTTGCGTTGCCGTTTTTATACCAGTTTTCATCCAAATATAACTGGCGAAGCAGTGCCATGGACCCCATCAATGAAGATGGATAGGTCTGGTTTGTAAGCACACTCTTGGTAAAACTAAAATGGTTTGTAATTTTATCCGACATTAGGCGAGTGCTTTTGTTATCGTTATTAAGAGCAACCAGGATACCAGTTCCTCTCGCAATACCATCTTGGACATGCGATCCAACAACACCAAATCCTGCTTTTAATAACTCCTCCGATTTCGACTGGTCATATGTAAAACTGTCATAAGCATTTACTTCAGAACGAATGCTTTCGTTCCAGTAGTAACCTACTCGTTTAGTGTCATATAATGGGCTTCTTTCGTTATCACCAGCTTTTTTAACTGGCTCTATCCCAAAGTTGGTATAAATATCTATAAATGAAGGATAAATTGATTTGCCTTCAAGATTTACAGTTACACAATTTTTAGGAATCGAAACCGAAGTTCCAGTTGCAATTACTTTTCCATCTTGAATAAGTAAAGTCCCTTTTTCTATAATTTGTGTTGGCGTAATATAAATTTTAGCATTTATAAAAGCGGTATAATTATTGTTTTTATTGTGAATACTTTCGTTATTTGGAAAGTAGTCTTGCGCACTAATTTCTGGGATAAATAGTCCGAGAAAGAAAAGGAGTAGAAATAGTTTTTTTTTCATAGGTTGAGAATTGTTCTTTGATTGGGTATTAATGATATTTTCCATTATTGCGTGCTAATTTAACAAAATAATACAATTATTAGATTTTATTTTTGATTTAATGGAGTTTTTTGACCCTTTCTATAGAGGGTGTGTTTATAATGTCTCCTTATTTTGATTTAAAGAGTTTTATTTTACGATTAAGTGATTTGCAGTTTTATTTACTTAGAGGTTATATAGAAGGATAGCAAATTATACGCTTTGTCTATTATAGTTATTTTCTAAGTAATTTGGATTTCATTTTACTGAAAAATTCTGGTGTGACTCCTAAATAAGATGCAATTTGCTTTTGAGCTATTTTCTGAATGAGTGTGGGGTACTTTTTGCAGAATTTTTCGAAACGTTCTTCGGCGGTAAGGCTTAGATTATCCATTAAGCGTTCTTGATTGGCTACCAATGAATTTTCGGTCAGTATTCTGAAGAAACGTTCCAGTTTTGGGATTTCGCGATACAGTATATCTTGGTTTTCTTTGGATAACAAAACCACTTCGGCGTCTTCAAGAACCTCTATAAACAAGTTGCCTGGCTTTTGCGAAAGCAAACTGTACATGTCACCAATCCACCAACCTTCGCAGGCAAAAGTCAATACATGTTCTACAATATTATCATTAATGTTGAAACTGCGTAAAATACCCGAATTCACAAAATAGGAATGTTTGCAAATCGCACCACTATTCAATAAAATAGTTTTGGCTTTGTAATGGTGTATCTCTGTTTTGGACAAGAAAAGTTCTTGCTCCTGTTGGGTAAGCGATACGTGTTGCGCAATGTTTCTGAGTATCAATTCCATTTATTTTTCCTGTGGAAGTAAAGTAAAGGAGGTAACTTTGAAACGATCATTTACTATCTCTCCAGTAACTTTGGCTTTTCTAATGGTCTCGCAAAAACCATCTTTGGCATGCGAATCCCCATGATCGTCTATGTGCGTTCCGTCTACAAAATATGCTTTACCATCAATGCGAACAGCCAGATCGCAGCTTTTTCCCTTTAGGCCAAAATTGCACTCGCCACAGGAAACTTCTACAATTTGAGATTTTAAAGGTTCTTTTTTGTCTTGGGCATTAGACAAAAACACTGTGAAAAAAGATGCAATTAAAAATAGATTTTTCATATAAGGCTAATTTGAGAGCCCTAAGTTAAGAATTTTATGAGTCTCTTATATTCTAAATGGAATAGTTTTTAAACATATAAATCCATAATAATCTTGAAAAGCGAATGTTGAAAGAGGCCATTGATACTATGACTACGGCAATAATGGCAATGATTCTTAGGTCGAATCTTTCTGTAAAAAATTGTTGCGCAATTAGATAGGTAGCTATTCCTTGTGCTACGGTTAATCCATAATTTACATACATAGCACCGAAGAAATAACCAGGTTCTTTTTCGAATTTGTATTGACAATGTGGACAATATTGATTCATTTTTGGGAAACCAATATTTAAAAAGATGTTTTTTTCGTTGAATACCTTTCCCTCATGGCAATGTGGGCATTCATTATTTAGGATGTGGACAAGTGTGTGTGACATTTTTTTATTTTTTTCAAAGGTATTTTTTATTCGTGTCACAGATGTTTTCTATATTCGCTAATTATAGCACAATAAAGACATTGAAGAGTTATGAGCAAATATCCAATTTATTCCATTCAGCGATTCAATTGCAATGATGTCAATAGTGATTTCTATATAAATACCTTCAAAAATCACTTAGTTGACCACAGTTTTGTTGAAGAGCCACATAGACATAATTCGTATGTGCTGGTTCTTTTTACAAAAGGATCCGGAATGCACGACATCGATTTTGATAGTTATGGGATTCAGCCAGGGAGTATGTTTTTTATGCAGCCAGGACAAATGCATCATTGGAGTTTGTCTGATGATATTGATGGTTTTGTTGTTTTTTATTCCCAAGAGATGTACAATCTTTATTTTAGGCAAAAGGGGATAGAGGCTTATCCTTTTTATTCTGCACTGGGGAATTCTCCCGAAATGATATTTGATGCCAAAGAATTAAAGGCAATAGAGCCTTATTTTTATAATATGCTTGAAGAATATCAAGGGAATAAAATCATGAAGCAGGATAAAATCATGAATTTATTGGACAGTATTCACATTGAAATCGCCCGAAAGTATAATGAAAGCCACGTCTTGGAAACACATTCCTATAATGTGAAAATCAAAGATCTTGATGTGCTTTTGGAAAAGTATTTTTGGACAGAAAAAGCGCCTTCCTTTTATGCTTCCCAACTTCATATTACGCTGAAACATTTGAATAGAATATGCAATGAAATCCTAAAAAAGACAACCACTCAGGTGATTACGGATCGAATTATTCTGGAGGCGAAAAGGATGCTAATGGATAAAAAAAGAACAGTCAACGAAATTGCAACAACGTTGGGTTTCGACGACTATTCCTATTTTGTGCGATTGTTCAAGAAGCATACTGCAATGACACCGACAGCTTTTCGGGATTCTAAGAAATAAAAGGGCTTAGTTTATTTTAGCTTTGATGAGGTTGCTTAGCACATCACGCTCCCGTTTCAGCATTTTTATTTCGAGTTCCAACTCAGCTATTAAATTGTCTTTGGTTGAATCCTTTATTTTGTTTGTTGAGAATTTCTCTGGCAGCGATGCAGCAATATCAGCAAAGAAATTATGTTCTAGTAAATTGCTTATTTTCAAAAGAATATCGGTGCGAATCCAATCTTGTTTAAGCCGAACTTCAAGATTTGCCGGGCCAATACCCAAGGCTCTTGCCAAAGCAGCTTTCGAAACATTATTTTCTTTGATATATCGCTTTAATAGCGCGCCAATGTGTATGTTGTTTTCCATTATTTGATTTAAAAATAGAAGTTAATTATTAAATATATCAATTTAATTATCAAAAATAACAATTTAATTGTTTTATATATCAATTTTATTGGTAATAATATCAATTAAATTGTAGTATATAATTATTTAATGTTTATATATATTAATTAAATTGTTTTAAATAACAATTTAATTATTTTTTAAAACAATTTATTGTTGTTTTCTTTTTAATTGGGTGTCAAATTTTCTGCCGGTGGTCGTTTTAAATCTTTGGTTAAGCTGTTCAAAAGAAGATTTAGATCCAGGTACACCCGATTTTGCGGCAGTTTCATAAAGTTCATACGCCTTTAGTGCAGTGTCATAAGCTTCTTTTCCGGCTATTCGTTGGGCGGCATTAATTTGACTCATAACTTGATTTAGCATTGATTTTAGAATGTCGAGTTCCTCGAATAGTTTTAAATCGGCGATAAGATTATCAATTTTGATATACGAAGGCATTGTTTCGGCGCCATTCGAGCGGAGCTGATTGATACAGTCTTCGGTAAATGCTTTGTTGGCTACATCCATACCCCGAAAAGATTTTTTCTCATCAGTTGTTAGTGAATAGGCAGGAAGTAAAGAGCTAATATGTTGCAAATTGGTCTTTATGGAATTGATCGATGACTCTGGAATTATGGTGTCGATGCGATTATAGGTAATATTTCCCATACGGTTGGTTTTTTGGTTCGAATACTAAGATATTAGAATAATACGAAATGCACTACATTTATAGCGTTTAATTTTTTTTGAAAAAAAAGTTATATAAAATGACGTTCAAGAATTGGCTAACGATATATCGCGCAACACCCTACGGCTAATATTGTCATTCCTGTAAAAGTTTGTGGATAATTGGAGTGCTTAAAAAACGTTAATACAAGTATTTTACTTATGTTAATTTCTGTAATAACCTGACTTCGATTAATACATAACAAAGCCTATTTATAAATAAATTATGTGATTGAATGTTCCTGCAAGGGTTTTTTTTTAACCTTGTAGGTATGATTACTAATGACGAGATACCTACAAGGTTAAAAAAAAACCTTGCAGGATATCCAATGAATTACAAATTATTTAATAATCGAACTCAGGTTAATAAGTATATTAAAGCAACTTTACTAATCCAGCGGCTGCTTTTGCTTTTTCCACCACTTCTTCAATTGCGGTGTCCAGAGTGTCATTGACTAAGGCAACTCCCATTCTGCGGTACGGTCTAGAGGTTGGTTTTCCAAAAAGCCTAAAATCGGTTTTGGGTAAAGAAGCTATTTTTTCTATTCCTGTAAAAGTTGGATTTGTTGAATTTTCGGAAGCCAAAATTACGGCACTCGCTCCTGTTTTTTCTAAAGTGATTTCGAAAATAGGCAAACTCAAAATAGCGCGTAAATGCAATTCGAATTCATTAAAGTTTTGCGTTCCCGCCAAAGTTACCATTCCGGTGTCGTGTGGTCTTGGAGATAATTCAGAGAAATATACACCATCATCGGCTAGGAAAAATTCAACGCCAAAGAGTCCTGCTCCACCAAGAGCGTCGGTTACTTTTTCGGCCATATCCTGTGCTTCGTATAAATCTTTATCGGATACTTTTGCCGGTTGCCAGCTTTCCTGATAATCGCCGCGTTCTTGTCTGTGACCGATTGGAGCGCAAAACAAAGTGGGGTTGTTGTTTTGAACCACAGTCAATAATGTGATTTCTGAATTGAACTTTACAAATGCTTCTACAATAACTTCTACAACATCGCCACGGGAACCTTCTACAGCGTATTGCCAGGCTTTGTTAATATCGGCAGCTGTTTTTATGGTGGATTGCCCTTTTCCGGAGGAAGACATTAACGGTTTTACTACGCAGGGCATTCCAACGGCTTCGACTCCTTTGCGCAATTCTTCGGCAGAAGTGGCATAACGGTAATTGGCAGTACGCAATCCCAGTTCTTTGGCAGCCAAATCCCGAATGGCTTTTCTGTTCATTGTAAAGTTCGCCGCTTTTGCAGAGGGAACTACCGTGATTCCTTGTTTTTCGTAATCATAGAAACGCTCGGTTCTGATGGCTTCTATTTCGGGAACGATGAAATCGGGTTGGTGCTTGGCTACGATTTTGTCTAGGGCATCTCCATCAAGCATATTGATGACTTCAAAACCGTGTGCTACTTGCATTGCTGGAGCATTTTCATAACTGTCAACAGCAATTATGGTTTGCCCGATGCGTTGTGCTGCGATTGTAAATTCTTTTCCTAATTCGCCAGAGCCTAGAAGTAGTATTTTCATTGAAAGAAGTTTAGAAATGTTATGCCGTTTATGAGTTTAGTCTGTATTGTATTATTATAACAAAAATACGTTTTTGGGTTGAATTTTTTATAGAAATGCTTGCTGTGTTTTGCTAATTTCTTTTGAAAATATTGAATAGCTCATTTAGCAGTTTGCTCGCGTGAGGGATAGAAGCAAGCTACCGAAGTAGCGCGGATAGCCCGACAGCATAAAGACAAGAGGCCGACTCACCGTTGCGATGAGTTGGCCTCTTGTCTTTATGGTGGCACGCCCCAATGATCTTGTTTAAAAGCTGTAGCCGAGTTTTACTCCGCAACGGAAAACGAAATTATCGGAGTAGATATTGTCGATGTCGCCTTTCCCTTTTACTTCCCATTTCCAGTTGTACCCGATGGATGGGTCTATGCTTAAATTCTTCCCGATTCTGATTTTGTACCCAATGTCGTTATTGATTAAACTCCAATAGGAATAGACTCCGTCGAAATGTCCCAATGGAGTGTTTTGGTCAAAATTGGTGTTCGAATATCCCAAAAGCCATTGTATATAAACCCCAGATTTGCGTCCAGATTTTCTATAATATCGACGGCCAATCTCTACGGTAAAACCGTTTCCTTTTACTTTTACCAGATTATTGTCGTATTCCATTTGGGAAACGGAAACATTTAATATACTAGTAGTGTAAAGTCTGAAAAGAACCAAGTAGTCATTACTGAATTCGGCACTTATTCCGAACAATGAAGGATCGGAATAACCATAGTTTGCCGAAATAGTAGTGCTGTTGATGTCTAATTTTTGTTGCTGGGCAAATGTTTTTGCCGTGAATAACAATATCCCGATTAGTAGAATTGACTTCTTCATTTTCCTAAGGATTTAGTGTTATGAAGTTACGGAATTTTTGGCAATAAAACTAGCTTGTCTCTGTGTAGAATTTTTGGGAAATAGCTTGAATTTTGGTCATAAAAAAAACAGTTTAAAGAATAAAGTGATGAAGCTTTAAACCTTAAACTGTTTAATAATTGAAATAAATATATATTATGCTAGAACTTCAGTAAGCGAAACCGCTTCTTTGATTCTGCGTAAAGCTTCTTTTAATAATTCCTCACTTGTTGCGTAAGAGAAACGGATGCAATTTGGGTTTCCAAAAGCGTCACCTGTTACAGTCGCTACACAAGCTTCAGCCAAAAGATACATTGAGAAATCATTTGCATCTTTGATTAAAGTTCCTTTTAATGTTTTTCCGAAGAAAGAAGAAACGTCTGGGAATACATAGAATGCTCCTTCTGGAACGTTGATTTTCACACCTGGAATTTCTTTTAATAATCCAACTACTAAATCTCTACGGCTTTGGAAAGCGTCAACCATGTGTTTCAATACAGATGGATCAGCATCTACAGCAGTAATAGTAGCACGTTGTGCAATACTGTTGGCACCACTTGTTACTTGACCTTGAATTTTAATACAAGCTTTGGCAATGAATTCTGGTGCTCCAATGTATCCAATTCTCCATCCTGTCATAGCAAATGCTTTGGCAACTCCATTAACAGTTATTGTTTTTTCTAACATTCCTGGAATAGAAGCGATGCTGCAGAAAGTTCCTGAGAAATTGATGTGCTCATAAATTTCGTCGGCAACTACATATACGTGTGGGTATTTTTCTAAAACTTTTGCAAGAGCAGTCAATTCTTCTCTGTTGTAAACAGATCCACTTGGGTTACAAGGAGAACTGAACCACATCATTTTTGTTTTTGGTGTGATGGCTGCCTCTAATTGTTCTGGAGTGATTTTGAAATCTGTTTCTACAGAAGTTGGAACTTCTACAGGAACTCCTCCGGATAATTTTACAATTTCGAAGTAAGATACCCAGTATGGTGCTGGTAAAATTACCTCGTCACCGTCGTTAAGCATTACTTGTGCAATGTTATATAAAGATTGTTTGGCTCCTGTTGAAACCACAATTTGTGATGGTTTGTAATCTAAATTATTGTCTCTTTTGAATTTTCTGCAAATTGCTTCTTTCAATTCTGCGTAACCTTCTACTGGAGAATATGTGCTGTAGTTTTCATCGATAGCTCTTTTTGCAGCTTCTTTGATGAAATCTGGAGTATTGAAATCTGGTTCTCCTAAACTTAAACTGATAATGTCTTTTCCTTGTGCTTTTAATTCTCTTGCCAATGCAGCCATCGCTAATGTTTGTGATGTAGCTAAATTGTTAATTCTGTCTGAAAGTGGATTGCTCATTAAATTGTAATTTTTTGGTTTATTCTTTTTTTTTAGATAATTATTATAGTGCGGGTTCTAGTCCCAATGTTCTTAAATGTTTGAAATGGGCAACAACAGCAGCTGTCATTGTCTTGTATTCGTAGTATGGCAATTGGCATTCTTTTGCCGTTTCTTTTACGATTTTCGCAATTTTACCATAGTGAACGTGGCTGATATGAGGGAAAATATGGTGCTCAATTTGGTGGTTTAATCCTCCTGTGTACCAGTTTACGATTCTGTTTTTTGGTGCAAAATTTACTGTGGTGAACAATTGGTGAATAGCCCAAGTGTTTTCCATTTCGCCAGTTTCATTTGGTTGAGGATTGGCAGCTTCGTCAACTACGTGTGCCAATTGGAATACAATACTTAGGATTAATCCAGCAGTATAGTGCATGATAAAAAATCCAACCAAAACTTTCCACCAAGTGATTCCTATTACGATTGGTAAAACAATCCAAATAGATAGGTAAATTACTTTTGTGATGATTAATGTTGTCCAAAGTACTTTTGGGCTTTTTGGTTCACCATAAGATAATTTTCTTTTTAGGTAACTGCTCATTTGTTTAAAATCGGTTGTAATGGCCCAATTGAAAGTCAATAAACCGTATAAAAACACAGCGTAATATTGTTGAAATTTGTGGAATTTATGCCATTCTGCTTCTTTGGAGAAACGCATGATTCTTCCTGCTTCCAAGTCTTCGTCATGACCTATAATGTTCGTGTAAGTATGGTGTAAAACGTTGTGTTGTACTTGCCAGTTGTGTACGTTTCCGGCTAATACGTATATGGTTCCCCCCATGAATTTATTAACCCAACTTTTAGTTGAATAAGATCCGTGGTTGGCATCGTGCATTACGTTCATTCCAATTCCTGCCATTCCAATTCCCATAATGATGGTTAATAGAAGGTGTACCCAAAAAGGCATGTCTAAAGTAAGTATCAAAAAGTAGGGAACAAGGAAGACGGTAAAAAGAATTACAGTCTTCAAATGGATTTTCCAGTTTCCAGTTTTTTCGATATTATTTTCTTTGAAATAGCTGTTAACACGAGAATTAAGAGTTCTGAAAAACTTTAAATTGTCTTGTTTTGCAAATGTAGGTGCGGTATTGTTCATATAATTTTTTGAATATTTGCAAAGGTAACCAATATAAATTTTCAACATACAATATTGAGTTAAATATTTATAAGTGAAAAGCAGTACTTTTGTTAAAAATTTTTAAGATGGACGAGATTCTAAAGTATTTTCCTAACCTATCTGATATTCAGGTAGAACAGTTTCAAAAATTGGATTTTTTATACCACGATTGGAATGAAAAAATCAATGTTATTTCACGTAAAGATATTGATTCGTTGTACACTAAACATATATTGCATTCACTGGCCATAGCCAAAGTAAATAAGTTTGAACCTGGAACTTATGTGCTTGATGTAGGAACCGGTGGTGGATTTCCAGGAATTCCATTGGCTATTCTTTTTCCTGAAACTCGTTTTTATTTGATTGATGTTATTGCCAAGAAAATAAAAGTTGTTCAAGCTGTTGCTGAAGCCTTAGAACTAAAAAATGTCAAAGCCGAACAACTTCGTGCCGAAAATGTAAAAGGTGATTTTGATTTCATAGTAAGTCGTGCAGTGACTAATATGCCTGATTTTGTTTCTTGGATAAAAACTAAAATCAAGAAGCAAAACAAGCATGAATTAAAAAACGGTATTCTTTATTTGAAAGGTGGTGATTTAACCGATGAACTAAAAGATTTCCCAAAAGCGACAGAATACAATATTTCGGATTTCTTTGAAGATGAGTTTTTCGAGACTAAGAAAGTGGTCCATTTGCCTTTGAAGTTTGTGGTGTAAGTCTGAAAAACGAAATTTTGAAAGTCATAAGGTAAAAAGCCGAATCTTAAATTTAAGATTCGGCTTTTACATTTCAATGTGTTAGAGTAGTATAATTTTGAAACGAACTCCATTCATCCTCTATTATTTTTCGTTCATGTACTTTTATTTGCTCAATCTGTATTAGAGGAATACCTTTACAATAGCATTAAAAACTTTTGTATTGAAAACAATTAGAACAATATCTACCTATTGGAAAATTCAACTCATTGGATGGATTACCACTTCTTTGTATTGGGGGATCTCGGCTTTTTTTAATGGTAATTTTATTTGGAAAATAGGAATAGCAGATTTAATACTGGATGTGTCTATCGGTATTACATTGACGCATATTTACAGAAATTTTGCTTTAAAAAATGGATGGAATAAATTAAATCTAAAAACGTTAGTTCCAAAGATTATAGTTAGTGTTTTGGTACTTTCCTTATTGTACATGTTTCTGATTGTTGGAAAACTTTATCTAGTACGTTTGTTTATTTTAAAAAGTGCTCCCGTTTCATTTTTAGAATTTTTCAAATCTACACAACTGCAGGTTTTTATCACGGGTACTAGACTAATGTCTATTTGGGTTTTGGCATATCACCTTTATCATTATTCAAGACTTGAAATAGAAACAGTAAAGGAAAATGCTCGATTGTCAATTATAATAAAAGAGGCACAGTTGAATAGTCTGACTGCACAGCTTAATCCCCATTTCTTTTTTAATTCACTTAATAATATAAAGTTTTTGGTATTGGAAAATCCACATTCGGCTAGGAGAGCAATTGATTTGTTGTCGGAGTTATTGAGGAATTCCTTAAACAGTAATATTGAGAGATTAGTATCCTTAAATGACGAAATAAACCTTGTCAAAGATTATTTGGAATTAGAGAAAATACGATTTGAAGAACGTTTGCAAACAAAAATTGAAACAAATCTAGATTTATCAAAACATTTAATTCTGCCTTTGAGTATTCAAACGTTGGTTGAGAATGCAATAAAACATGGAATTGAAAAAAGAAAAAGTGGTGGATTCATTAATATAAAAATTGAAATGGAGGATAATTTTATAAAAATCAGTGTTCAAAACTCGGGAAAGCTAAGTAGAGAGATTAAAGATTCGGGTATTGGATTAAATAACCTGAGAGAGAGGTTATTGCTGCAATATAACGGAAATGCCTCTTTTGAAATTACAGAAATGAAAGACGAAACGGTTTTAACAGCTATTTTACTTCCATCCGAATGAAAAAGATAAAAGTTGTAATAGTAGATGATGAACGTTTATCAAGAGAAGAACTGAAAAGAGCATTAAAAGTATATGAAGACTTTGTTCTTATAGGTGAGGCTGAAAATGCCGATCAAGCTAAGGATTTGATCGAAGCGAAAATGCCTGATTTAATTTTTTTAGATATTCAAATGCCTGAGAAATCCGGTTTCGATTTATTGGAGTCATTAGATAATGTGCCAGCTGTACTATTTACTACTGCTTATAACCAATATGCTGTACAGGCATTTGAAGTAAATGCTCTGGACTATTTAATGAAACCCATACGAGAGGAACGTTTTGCAAAAGCAATTGAAAAAATAAGGAATACTATAAACCTGAAATCCTCTTTAAATAATTCTGAAACGAAAGATCGAAAAATTTTCATTAAGGATGGGGAGAAACGATTCTTTATCCAATTGGATGAAATTTATTTAATTGAATCACTTGAAAATTACACTAGACTTTTTTTTCAAGGTAAAAAAGCCCTGCAAAGGCGTTCGCTCCGCCAATGGGAAGAGATGTTGGATGGAAATATTTTTTTTAGAATAAACAGAACCGAAATTGTAAATATTAAATATATCCAAGAAGTTAATACAACAATCAGCGGAAGGCTAGAAGTAAAGCTAAAAACTGGAGAGCTATTAGAAGTGTCAAACCGCCAATCAGCCAAATTCAAAAATATTAATAGCATTTAAATTTGGGCGTGACCCTCCGTAAAAACTACGGGTCGGGCTTTTCGCTCCCGCTTTTTTTTATTTGGCGAAGAAAAATCGCCAAATAAAAAAAGAGCTTCACTGCAATCCCTCGCGCAAAATAACTGCTAAGAATGCGTTTAGTATTATTCAAGAGCTACTTATCATATGATTAAGCAACTTTTTATGCTTTAAAAAATAACTACCTAAAAAAAGATTTAATGAAACCAATTTTAAACTTTGTATTTCTAATTTTAATATTATCAAATGCGTTCTCACAGCAAACTAGTGTAACAAAATCGGAAGATGTAAAAAGTGCTTATGATATTCAAGACAGTGTGATGATCAAAACCCGAGACGGTGCATTTATATCAGGAATGGTAGTTCGGAAAAAAGGAATCATTACTCCAAAACCTGTCATCCTTCAATATACCATTTATGTTAGGGACAAAGGCAGAGATATCAAATCCTTAAAAGAAGCAGCAGACAACGGTTATGTAGGCGTAATTGCCTATACAAGAGGTAAACGGTTTAGTCCAAATGAAATATTCCCTTATGAAAATGACGCTAACGATGCTTATGATGTCATTGATTGGATCAGTAAACAAGAATGGTGTAACGGAAGCGTTGGGATGTTTGGCGGTAGTTATAATGGATTTACACAATGGGCTGCTTGTAAAAAAAAGCACCCTGCACTTAAAACCATTGTGCCTTATGTTGCTAACAGGCCCGGAATGGGACTTCCAATGGAAAATAACGTTTCTGTAAATCCCAATTATGAATGGTCGTTTTATGTTGGGAATAATAAATATTTAGATACCATTGCGGGAAATGATAGGCAACGATTTAGAAATATGCAAAACAAATGGTGGGAAAAAGGTGTTGCCTATAAAAAAATGGACAGTATTGACGGAAGTCCCAATAGGCTGTTTCAGAAATGGATAGGCCATCCCTCATTTGACGAATATTGGCAGAAAATGGCACCATACGGAAAAGAATTTGCACAAATAAGTATTCCTGTGTTAGCTTTTGACGGGTATTACAACGATTCTCAAAATTCAGGTTTGTATTATGTAAGAGAGCTTCAGAAATATAATCCAAAAACTCCAGTCTACGTAATTATTGGGCCGTATGGTCATTTTGGTACTCAAATTGGTGGCGAAATTAATTTGTATGACTACAAGGTTGATTCAACAGCAATGATCAATACCAAAAAAATAACGTATCAATGGTTTGATTATATTCTAAAAAATGGCACGAAACCAGAAATACTGAAAGACAAAATTAACTATGAAGTAATGGGAGCAAATGAGTGGCGAAGTGCGCCTTCTCTTGATAAAATGAGCAATGGTTTCTTGAAGATGTATTTGACTGATAGCAAATCGGGGAATTTTTACGCTTTAAATCCTAAAAAGCCAATTCAGAAAAATTATTTGTACCAAGAAGTTAATTTTGCAGACAGAGAAACACAGAATAATGATTATTATCCTGATCCTATTATCCGAAAAGAGATTGATACAAGCAACGGATTTGTTTTTATAAGTGAACCTTTAAAAGAACCAATGTTGGTTAACGGTTCTTTTTTTGGAGAAATAAAAGCAAGTATCAATAAAAAAGATTTCGATATGGGAGTCACTTTATATGAATTAATGCCTAACGGAGACTATTTTCATTTGTCTTATTTTTTAGGTCGTGTCAGTTATGCTAAAGATATTGCAAAAAGGAATTTGTTAAAACCAAATAAAATAGAATCGATTCCTTTTTCGAATACGCATTTGGTCAGTAAACAATTAAGTAAAGGCAGTCGTTTGCTTGTGGTTATCAATGTCAATAAAAATCCATTTTCTCAATTGAATTATGGTACAGGTAAAGAAGTTAGCGATGAAACTATTGAGGATGCAAAAGAACCGTTAAAAGTAAAATGGTATAATGATAGTTATGTAAAGATTCCTATTTGGAAATAAAAGTTTTAAATGAATAAAATTAAAAGCCACAAATTTCATTTGAAATTTGTGGCTTTTTTATAAATCTAAAATTAGATTATTCTCCCAAAAAAGKATATCTATAATCTGTTGGAGTTACGAATGTTTCTTTGATTGTTCTTGGAGAAGCCCAACGCAATAAGTTCAATGCAGAACCTGCTTTGTCGTTAGTTCCAGAAGCTCTTGCTCCACCAAATGGTTGCATTCCTACAATAGCTCCAGTTGGTTTGTCATTGATGTAAAAGTTTCCGGCAGCGTTTTGTAAAGCAGTTGTTGCTTCTTCAATAGCATAACGATCTTGACTAAAAACTGCTCCAGTTAAAGCATATTCAGATGTAGAATCTACCAATTTCAATGTTTCAGACCATTTAGCGTCTTCATAAACATAAATTGTCATAACAGGTCCGAATAATTCGGTTTCCATTGTTGTGTAATGTGGGTTTGTTGTTACGATTATTGTTGGTTCAACAAAGTAACCAACAGATTTGTCGTAATTTCCACCAACGATGATTTCTGCATCAGTATCTTTTTTGGCTTGGTCAATAAAGCTAGCCAATTTATCAAAAGATCCTTCATGGATTACAGCAGTAATAAAGTTACTGAAATCTTCTGGAGAGCCCATTTTCATTGATTTTGTATCAGTAATTAATTGTTCTTTAATTGCTGGCCATAAGCTTTGTGGCACATAAGCTCTTGAAGCAGCAGAACATTTTTGTCCTTGAAATTCAAATGCTCCACGAACGATTCCTGTAGCCACTTGTTTTGGATTAGAACTTGGGTGAGCAATGATGAAATCTTTACCACCAGTTTCTCCAACAATTCTTGGATATGTTTTGTAATGGTGAACGTTTGTTCCAATTTTCGCCCAGATATCTTTGAATACATGAGTAGAACCAGTAAAGTGGATTCCAGCAAAATCACGACTTGCCAAAACAGTGTCAGTAATCATCAATGCATCTCCAAAAACAACGTTAATTACACCGTCAGGAACTCCTGCTTCTTTGAATACGTCAATAATAACTTTAGTAGAGAATACTTGGCTGTCACTTGGTTTCCAAATCACAACATTACCCATCATAGCAGCACTTGCAGGCAAATTAGCAGCAATAGCAGTAAAGTTAAATGGAGTAATAGCGTATACAAAACCTTCAAGCGGTCTGTATTCTAAACGGTTCCACATATCGGATGCTGATTTTGGTTGATCAGCATAAATTTGTGTCATGAATTCTACGTTGAAACGTAAAAAATCTATCAATTCACAGGCAGCGTCAATTTCTGCTTGATGAATATTTTTGGATTGCCCAATCATTGTTGCGGCATTAATTTTTGCTCTGTAAGGACCGGCAATCAATTCAGCTGCTTTTAAGAAAATTGCTGCTCTTTGTTCCCAAGCCATATTTGCCCATGCTGTTCTGGATTCCAAAGCATTTGCAATAGCACTTTCTACGTGTGATTTTTCGGCTAAATGGTAAATTCCAACTACATGTTTATGATCGTGTGGAGCGGTCATGTTTTTGGTGTTTCCTGTTCTAATTTCTTCGCTACCAATATACAATGGAACGTCGATTTTAGTATTCCACATTTCTTTATACGCTGATAAAACAGCTGCTTTTTCTGGGGAATTAGGTGCGTATCCTTTTACGGGTTCGTTTACCGCTTTTGGTACATTGAAAAATCCTTTTAGCATATCTCTATAATTAAATATTAAACGATTATAAATTTGATGCAAAAGTACAAAGGAAAGATTTAAATTATGCTAAAAATGTCATAATTAAAGTCAAATTAATTCAATGCGAAAGGAGCGCAAAGTCTAAAAGTAGGCACTATAACTCTAAAAGATTTGGTTGAGGTAAAGTTAATCATATTGAAATAACCTTTCATGGCTCCATATGGAGATGATAATAAACATCCTGAACTGTAGGTGTGTTGTTCTCCCGGTTTCAAAACTGGTTTTTTCCCAATAACACCTTCTCCATCTACAAATTCTAAATCATTTAAAGAATCGAAGATTTCCCAATGGCGTGAAGTCAATTGGACAGAATCTTTACTATGGTTTTCGATTGTAATCTCATAACTAAAGGCAAAATGAATCTTATAGTTTTTGAAGTACGTTCCTTCAAAACTAGTCAATACCGAAATTTTAATGCCTCTTGTTATTTGTGAAACCATGTTAATGAGCTAATTAAGTGCTGTATGGCAACAAATCTACGAAAAAAATGAATATTTTATTTAAAAATTTTCAAAGTTTTCTAATTTGTTATGTTTAATGAAGTGGCGGTTCCGCGGCCGATGACTTTTTCGTATCGATCGCTGCTTCCTTTGTAATAAACTAAAACAGTATATTCATTTTCAGTTTGATAAAAATTTCCATCAATTGCATGTTCCTGGTCGATAAATCCTTTGCTGTTTACCGACATGTATTGGTAGTTTGTAAATCCTTGTTTGATTAAAATCGCTTTTTCATAAAGACCATTTTTGGAATTAAAATCCATTTTATTTTCTGGAGTAAAGCTATAATTATTGAACATTCCAACAATATAGATAGAAGAATTTGGATTGGCTAAAGGAGCTGATAAACTGAAGTAAACCCAAGAATAATCCGCCTCAATGGTGTTGTTTTCACCGTCTATTTTTCGGATAGAGAAATTTCCATTAATGTCTGAATAGTTTGTGTAGGGGAAATTAGCTTTGTCATTATTGGTATATAAATGAGTATTATAAATGTCATTGTCTGAGTTGACAAAACTCACATAGTTATTGGCGTTTTTGAGGTCTTTGGAATCAAAATTCAAAAATTCGTTTCCACCCCAAAACTGTGTTTCCTGATCATATTTATAAACAAAATTATTGCTGACTGTGTATTGTGGAGGAACATTTTTTATGGCGGTGCTGAATTTCCCATTTTGAAGCAAAAGTACTTTAAGGTTTTGCATTGGGTTTTGAAACAATATTTGATCTCCAGTTTTGATTTCAAAATCTAAATTATGTTTCGTATAAATGTTTTTCACTGTTCGAGCCTTTCTAATTCTTAAAGGAACAGACACCAAGTCTTCATATAAAATGAAATATCTTTTCATAACCACTTCTTTATCCGAATTTAAGATAGTAAGAACATAATTGCCACTTAAGAGTATTTTACTATAGTTATTAGGAATTGATAACTTATAATGGGTGAAAATCTGTAACGTGTTGAAAGAATTGACAGTTTCCTGTATTTTTTGGCTGTCAAAACCGGACAGATATTCACTTTTTGGAATGTCTGTAGGAACCCAATTGTAATCGCAATGGGTGATTTCATAATAGTAGTCGGCTTCATTGCCAAATAAATCATCAAATTCAAAATCAAATCGTTCCCCCAATCTGAATATGGGAACTACGTTTTGATTGTTTTGAATAAAAGAAACCGTTTTGATATTATAAGGAGGTGCTATTTCATTCACTACTTGGGCAGTGAGAGTGAGGCAAAAGAAAGAAAAAAGTAAAACAGCTATTGATTTCATTATTAACTATCGTTCATGAATTGTAAATATACAAATAAACGAAAATTATAATGATATATTTGATTGGACTAGTAAACAGGATTATTTGTCTATTCTAATATGAAACTCAAATTCTCCTCAATCTCGGCACTAATATAATTTTCGTCTAAAAGCGAATCGGCTAATAGTTTTTTGCTTTCCTGCAAACGGATGATTTTTTCTTCAACGGTATTTTTGGCGATAAACCGAATCACATTTACTTTATTCAATTGTCCAATTCGATGCGCACGGCCAATTCCCTGTTTTTCCGAAAAAGGATTCCACCAGGGATCCAAGAAAACAACATAAGAAGCTTTAGTGATGTTGAGGCCAACGCCACCTGCTTTCAAAGAGATGAAAAATAACAACGGTTTTTCTTGTTCCTGAAAACGATTGACTTGATATTCTCTTTCTTTCAAAGGAGTTTCTCCAGTTAGTTCACAAAAATCAATTTTGTTTTCCTTACACCAAGATTTATAAAAATCCAAATTAGACACAAACGAACTGAAAACAATTGTCTTTTGACTGGATTGCACCAAAGTTTCCAAATATCGAGTCACGGCAATATATTTCCCTGAATCCATTTCCGATTTGGAATCAATCATTTTTGGGTGATTGCTCAATTGTCTCAAACGCATCAAGGTATTGATGATATTGATTTTATCAACTCCAGAACCATCAGTTTTTAATAACGAGTTTCGGGCTTTGGATTTTTCTTCTTCGTACAACTTCTCTTGTTCAGGTTCCATTTCACAATAGAAAATCTGTTCGGAAAGTTCCGGTAAATCTTTTAAAACCTGTTCTTTGGTACGTCGTAAAATAAAAGGACTAATGAGATTTTTTAGTTCTAATAAACTGCTCTCGTCCTGTTTTTTCTCGATTGGAAATTTATAATTTTCGGCAAAAAAGGAATAGCTACCCAATATATTTGGATTGATAAATTGCATTTGCGACCACAAATCATCGAGTGAATTCTCTATCGGAGTTCCGCTCAATGATATTTTATGATTGGCTTTTACTTGGTTGATTGCCTTGAAAATTTTGGAGTTTTTGTTTTTGATGTATTGACTTTCGTCCAAAATTAAATACCTGAAATTGTATTTTTCCAAAATTGAAATATCTCTCGAAACGATAGCGTAACTGGTAAAAATCACATCATATTTTTCCAGTTTTTTAGAAAGCATTTTTCGGTCGTTGCCAATGTATTGCACTCGTCGAAAATGCGGAGTGAATTTCCGGGCTTCGTTATACCAGTTAAAAACCAAAGACGATGGCAGAACAATCAATGCTTTTAGGTATTCTTTAGGCATTACAATTTCGTTTCCAAACAAATCCAACTGAACGTTTTCGGCTTTTTCAAAATCCAATTGTTCTTGTACTGCTACCAATGTAGCTAAGGTTTGCAGTGTTTTCCCTAATCCCATATCGTCGGCTAAGCAAGCTCCCAAGCCATTGTTGTAATGTTCTAAAAGCCATTTGACTCCATCAATTTGATATGGTCTCAATGTCGCTTTTACCAAAGGTGAAGGCTGGTATTCTATGTCTGCTTTAAAATTAGCGGAGCCTTTAAGTTCGGGAATGTGTTCCAGAACAGCAAAATTGCTTTTTAGCAAAGTAAGATTTCCGTTTTGAACTTTTGCGAGTTTTGCCATTGGACCGTAAAGTGTCATCCATTCCAGTGGAATCAAAAAGTAGTTGCCGTTTGGCAAAAGAAAGAGTCGATTTCGGTTTTTTATGTTTTCAATAATTTCACTGAAACTAAATTCAAATGCTTCACATACGACTATCATTTTGATGTCAAACCAATCGCTTTTGACTTCATTCGAGAATTGAATATTCACTTTGTGAGAGTCAATTTTCATGCTGTCAATTTTTAAATCTTTAATTGAAAAACCTTTATATTCGAGAATTTCCTGATTTTCTATCGCCCATTGGACGGTTGCGAATGGATCTTGTTTTTCTTCCTTTTGCGAAAGCTGAAACAAGCTATTTTCAGTTTTTGATAAGCCGATTTCCAGTAATTTGTTTTCAAATGATGCTTCTTCGGATGTTCTTTTATATTGAATCACTTTGATTTCATCCAAATTACGAATGTCAATTTCGGAATGGATTTTCTTAGCCTTGCTATTGTCAAAACTAAAACCGTCGTAGTCGAATAAAAGATTGAGAAAATAAGTATTTTTGAAAAAGTCGTGCGCAAGTTGGAGAGAACAAGAACTAATCTTGTCCTTTAGTTCAACAGCAAATCCGGTGGCTTTTATATTTGCTTTTTTTGCAATGTCCTTGATGAATTTCTCAAAATAGTCAGGAACCAATTTTGACGGAATCTCGACGGATTTTTTTGTCAAAAAAGGAGTAATTTTTTTAGTGTTGATGTCTTTTAGTCGGTACAATTTATGATACGCAACTAACCATCCCGGTTCGTCCAAAAGAAGAGTGATCGTGGTATTTGAAGGGTAGAACTCAGTAGTCTCATCCTTTAAAAGTAAGGTGTAAGAAATTCCGTTTTCGTGCTTGTCAAATTCAAGACTGGTTTCTAATGCTGTGTTTTTAGAGGCAATTTGGCTAATGCGAAAATCTTTTTCTTTTCCCAAATTCAGCGAAATTGGAAAATCGCCTTGAGAAACTAAAGAGTAAAACTGGTCTAAATTAGTTTGTATGAATTGCCGAATCCCGAATTCCAGTTTGCTGTCTTTAAGTAAATCCTCTATGTTTTTGGACGATTTACTGTTTTTGCTGAATTTCTTGAAAATCACTTCAGGCTTAAGTGCTTCACAAAGAGATAAAACATTTTTAGTGTTTATGTCTAAATTTTCAAGAATAATTCCAAAACTTTGAAGGACTTCGGGGCTCGCTTTCTTGTCCAAATAAGTTATGGCTTCAGAATGTCCAACAATATAAGCGGTCGGAATATATGTATTTAGTCTTTTCTCAAAACTAATATCAAAACAGAACTGAAAGTTATTCTCGTTTTTCAATTGGAATTATTTTTAGGGCTATAAATCTATAGTGGCTGGTTTTTCAATTGCCTCCAGCTTTAGCTGGAGGAACAAAATTGGTATAGTTGTTAAATGGCTTTAGCCAAAATAGATTGCTATTTTGGCTAAAGCCATTTTGATATACATTAAATTTTCCTCCAGCTAAAGCTGGAGGCAATTTAAAGCTATAGTCAATAAAACTTTGAAGATGTTTTTTATTTAAAACAAACAGGGATGATTTCGCCTTTTGCCAAACAATATTTTTCAACCAATTCGGGAGCTATTTTATTCGTGTAATCTTCTTCAACAACGGTAAAACCAATGCTTCTTAGTTTGTCAAAATAATCAAGGCCATAAATGCGTACGTGATCGTATTGTCCAAATATTTTGGCGCGTTCTTTCTGGTCTGTAATCGTATCGTCAGCAAAGGTTACTGCTCTTTTCAAATCTTGTGGGATTTGCAAAATAGCCATTCCGCCCGGTTTTAAAACGCGATACAATTCCTGCATGGCTTTGGTGTCATCCGGAATGTGCTCCAATACGTGATTGCAAAGAATAACGTCATATTGATTGTCTTCAAAAGGCAAATTACAAATATCTGCCTTCACGTCCGCCAATGGCGAAAACAAATCGGTTGTGGTATAATCCAGGTTTTTTTGCTTGCGGAACATTTTATAAAAAGCCTGTTCAGGTGCAAAATGTAATACTTTTTTGGGAGCGGTAAAAAAATCGGTTTGCTCGTTTAGGTACAACCAAAGCAAACGATGTCTCTCCAACGAAAGCGTACTTGGTGAAAGCACATTATTGCGCTGTGTTTCGTACCCGTAAGGCAAGAACGATTTGAAACTTTTCCCATCAATTGGGTCGGTATAAGTATCTCCTTTTAATGAAAAAGCAATAAAAGGGCGTGCGACATAACTCAACCTAATTAATAAAGGACGAGGGATGGTATTGAGTATAAGTTTAAAGGCTTTTTTCATAGTTATTACGCAGAGATTCACAAAGAAAACACAGAGATTCGCTAAGTTTTTTAGAAATTCGAATTTGAATTTATAAATCGTTTTATATTATTTCTTAAAATTTTAGAATTGTAGTTGATTAATAACCCTAATGGATAGTTGCCTAATTTTAAATAGGTGAGTATTTGTGCAAAATGAACAGAAGTGAAACTTTCTACAGTCTTTAATTCAATAACTAATTTGTCTTCAATAAGTAAATCAATTCTGTAACCGTGGTCAAGTGTAATGTCTTTATAAATTATCGGGAGAGTTATTTCTTTTTCAACTTTTAAACCCGCTTTTTTAATTTCATAATAAAGACATTGTTGATATGCTGATTCTAAAAGGCCTGGGCCCAATTGTCTGTGAACTTCAATTGCTAAACCAATTATTTTATATGAAAGGGATTCTAAGTCTACAGGAATTTTTGATAGTTCTTCGTTCATTTTTATTGCTATAATTTAAACTAAAATCTTTGTGAATCTCTGTGTTTTCTTTGTGAATCTTCGTGAAATTATTTAAAGAACCAACGGCACTTTTCTAAATTCATCTTCTTCATTGCTCACAATTCCCAGTTCTTTGTAGATATAGGCAAACGTCGATAAAATCTCAGGTTTTCCGTCAATAATCGCTACGTCGTGTTCAAAATGTGCAGATGGTTTTCCATCAGCAGTGGTGATTGTCCAGCCGTCTTTGTGCTGTTTGATGTTTTTGGTTCCCAAATTAATCATTGGTTCAATAGCGACAACCATTCCTTCGATGAAAAGTTTACCACGACCTCTTTTTCCGTAATTAGGCATCTCTGGATCTTCGTGCATTTTTTGTCCTACACCGTGACCAACCAGCTCTCGAACCACACCATAACCATGCGCTTCGGTATATTTTTGGATAGCATTTCCAACATCTTCTACACGGTTTCCAACACGCAATTCACGGATTCCAACGTATAGAGATTCTTTGGTAACTTGAAGTAATTTTTTTGTTTCAGGTGCAACCTCGCCAATTTCAAAAGAGTAGGCATGGTCTCCGTGGTATCCGTTTTTGAAAGCACCGCAGTCAACCGAAATTACATCGCCACTTTCTAATGGTTTGTTGTTTGGGATTCCGTGTACCACCTGTGAATTTGGACTCATGCACAATGAATTCGGGAATCCATAAAGTCCAAGGAAACTTGGTACTGCACCATGGTCCCTGATAAATTCTTCGGCTCTTTTGTCTAGATATAATGTTGTAACTCCTTCTTTTATTTCAGAAGCTATCATTCCTAACGTTTTTGATACGATCAATGCACTTTCGCGCATTAATTCTATTTCCTCACGGGTTTTTTGAATAATCATATTTTCGAATTTTCAGTGTGCAAAAGTACAATTTTAAAATTATTTCTTTTGTGTTGATTTAGTTTTAATTTTTATACTTAATAGCAAGGATAAGTGAATTTTGCAATTAATTTTTTAAAGTATAGTTTTTTAAATGCTTAAATTAGCTAATAAATCAATTTGTTAACTATGGATGGATCTCTAGAACAGGAAAACAGTAAGAAAGAGCAAGATTTGGATAGAATGAAAAGAAATGCATTAATTCTTTTGGGATTTGCCGTGGTTCTTTTTGTGGTTGCTAATATTTATAAGATTGATTGGTTGAAGGCTTTGAGTGAAGCGGCAATGGTGGGAGGTATTGCCGACTGGTTTGCAGTCGTGGCTTTGTTTAGGCATCCGCTTGGGATTCCGATACCGCACACGGCTTTGATTCCTAGTAATAAAGATAAAATTGGGGAGAATCTCGGGGATTTTGTTTCAGGAGAGTTTTTGACTCGAGAAAAGTTAGAAGTCAAAATTGAACAATTTAATGTAGCTGTAAAAGCTTCGGATTGGTTGATTGATGATAAAAATGCTAATCTCGTGGCTAATTTAATTGTAGAAAATGTGATTCCTGGTGTTTTAAAAACAATAGATGATGAGGAGGTGAAGCATTTTGTACATAGTCAATTTAGTGATAAATTAAGTAAAGTGAATTTTGGGGAATGGATTGCTATTGGTTTGGAATCATTGGCCAAAAGTGAAAAGCAAGAGGAATTGGTGACCAATGTTCTGAAAACACTTATTGTAGAATTGCAGAACAATAAGCATTTGATTGAAGAAAAAGTAAAGAGTTCGACTCCATTTCTATCTTTTGGCTTGGCTGACAAAAAAATAACTGAAGGTGTTTTTAATGGATTGTACGATTTTCTGGAACAAGCCAGTCATCAGGATAGTGACATTCGTAAAAGAATAAATGACTATGTAATGCGTTTTGTAACAGAGTTGAGGGATTCTGTAGAAATGCAGAAGAAGGTCAATGATTTGGTTCTTGGCTTTGCCAATAAAAAAGAAGTGCAGGAATATATAAGCGGTATTTGGTTGGAAATTAAAACGGCTATCAACAATGATTTGGCTCAAAAAGAGAAATCAACTATAAAAAAAGGCATTGCTAATATGATTCAGGGTTTTGGAAAAGGAATACAAAACGATCAGTTGATGATGGGTAAGATTAATGATTTTATCAAGAATGATGTATTATCAGTGCTTATCAATAATAAAAAAATGATTGGCGATTTGATATCTTCTACTGTGAAAAGTTGGGATACAGATGAGGTTTCCAAAAAGTTGGAACTGGAAATAGGAAGCGATCTTCAATACATACGTATTAATGGAACTCTTGTGGGAGGTTTGGTAGGGCTCTTGATTTATGCAGTCGAGTGTGTGTTGGAAAGTTTTGTAATGTGAAATTTTAGAATAAAAAAAACCCCAAATTTTCATTTGAGGTTTTTGGAGCGAAAGACGAGGCTCGAACTCGCGACAACCAGCTTGGAAGGCTGGAGCTCTACCAACTGAGCTACTTTCGCATTAATCATTAAAATTTACCCTTTACAATCAAAAAAAATTGATCTTAGAGCGAAAGACGAGGCTCGAACTCGCGACAACCAGCTTGGAAGGCTGGAGCTCTACCAACTGAGCTACTTTCGCATTACTGAGGTGCAAAGATAAATAATAAAAACAGTTATTTGCAAATTTTTTTTTGAAAAATAAATCGACATTCCTCATTCCAGTTTACAACCGTTTTAAAATTAAAATGTTATACTTTTATTTTTTTTAAATTACCATGCAAAACATCGAAAAAATTACCGATTTAGAGACCTATTCCGTAAGGCATGCTGTTCTTAGAAAAGGAAAACCAATTGAAACTTGTCAATTTGAAGGTGATGATTTACCTTCAACTAGTCATTTTGGGTATTTTCTAAATAATGATTTAGTAGGAATTATATCTATTTTTAAAAATAATAATGACATCTTTGCAGCCAATAACCAATATCAAATTCGAGGAATGGCTGTTTTAGAATCACATCAAAAAAAAGGAATCGGAGAATTACTGGTTAAACATTGTGAAGCATATTGTGAAAAACTGCAATCTGATTTAATTTGGTTTAATGCCAGAACAGCTGCAGTTGGCTTTTATGAAAAATTAGATTACGCCAAAGTTGGAACGGCTTTTGAAATCAAAGATGTTGGTGAGCATTATTTAATGTCAAAAAGCATAAGTAATGAATAAGTTTTATTTGTTTATTGTTTTTGCAGTTTTAATAAGTTGCAAAAAAGAGCCTATTCTAAATTTGGACTCTTTTAAAATATCCGACCCTACAGACAAAGAAGGCGAAGTTATTGAAATAGATACTCTATTGATTACTCCTTTTAAAAGCAAATCACTCATGGAATTTTATAGATCCAGAGACAATCAAACTGTATGGCAATCTGAAAAAAATAGAATGATCATTCTTGAAACCATAAAGAGATGTGAAATAGAAGGGTTGAATCCATTAGATTACAATATTTCAAAACTAGAAAGCCTCGAAAAAAGCTTCAATGATTTAGATGAAGAAGAGCAAGTTAATTATGATTTGCTGCTTACTTATAATTTTGAAAAATACCTTACTCATCTTCATAACGGGAAACTTAATCCAAGGAAATTATACAGGAATTGGGACTTACATATTGATGAACTAGACACCAACTCTATTTTGAATAATGCTTTGGAAAAAGATTCTCTTATTTGCATAACAGAAAAATTTGAGCCAAAAGCGTTGACTTATATGAAATTGATAAAAGCTTTGGAACTCATTAACGAATTTCCTGAAGATAAAACACAGCCCATAGATACTTCGACTGTATTAAGACACAATCATAATAATAGGGCAATAATCAATATCAAAAATAAATTACTCTATTGGAAAGATTTGGAAAGTAAAGACAGTGTTACTTCTTTGTATGATGATAAAACGTTTGAAGCAGTCAAGAAATTTCAAAATCGACATGGTTTGATTTCGGATGGTGTAATTGGTAAAAGCACGATAAAAGCGCTCAATTTTACCAAGGAAGAAAGAAAGCATCAGATAATAGTTAATCTGGAGCGCTGGAGGTGGTTTTCCAAATCATTTGCTCAAAATTATGTGCTAATTAATATTCCTAATTACAGTTTAAATGTAGTCGAAAACCAAAACACGACTATGAGTAAGCGCATTGTCGTTGGAAAAAATAAAAGAAGGACACCAGTATTGACTTCGGTGTTGCAAACGATTGTTTTTAATCCTACTTGGACAGTGCCACCAACTATATTAAAAGAGGATATAATTCCTGAATTGATCAAAGATAGAAACTACTTGAAAAATAAGGGGATTGGAATCTATGACTCTGATACCAATGAAGTTGATCCGAAAAAATGGGATGAAAACCGACCAAGAGGATATCGTTATATCCAAAAACCTGGTTATTACAATGCTTTGGGGGTTGTCAAAATTAATTTCCCCAATAGATACAGTGTTTATTTGCATGACACCAATCATCGTGATTTGTTTGAACGAAATTACCGTTCATTAAGTTCAGGATGTGTGCGTATTGAAGAGCCTTTAGAATTGGTAGAGCTTTTATTGGACAATCCAAAGAAATATTCAAAAGAAAAAATGGACTCCATCATTGCAACCAAAAAAACGCTGTTTATAGGTATAGCAAAACGCTATGCCATATACCAATGGTACTGGACGGCATGGAGTGAGAATGACGAATTGATTTTTAGAGAAGACATCTACAATCTAGATGCTGATTTATATAATCAATTACGAAACTAGTTTGAATTGTTTCGAATTATTTATGGAAGGATGATAGATATACAAGCAAGATTGTCCTTTTATCATCGTAATGATTTCTGAAGCAAATTCAAGAGGGACAGCAGGACATCCTTGGCTTCTTCCTAATCGTTTGTGATCTTTTATAAAGGATTCTGAAACATAATCGGCACCATGAATAACAACAGCTCTTTTACGTGCATAATCATTTAGGCCTTTTTCTAAACCATCAAGTTTTAGTGAGATACCGTGTTTTCCATTATAAACCTCTCCTGTTGCATAAAAGCCTAAACTACTTTTGAAGGACTCTGGTGTGTTAGAAAAATTATTTGCAAATTCCTCGCCCGTGTTTCTTCCGTGTGCAACTAAAGATTGAAAGAGTACTTCATTAGTTGATAAATTAATAATCCAAAGACGCTTTGCATTAGATGATAGACTAAAATCAACCAAGGTTAATATATCTCTTTTGATTAATCCTTTTTCTTTTAATTCATAAAACCCTTTCAATGCTTCGGCAAAACATTCTTCTTTGGGTAATTGAAATTGATTGACTTGTAATGAATTATAAACTAATTGAATCTTGCTGTCAATACTTGATATTACATTAGGAATGTTTTTTTTATTTGTAGCTATTTTGTCAATATTTGTGGTATTGCCTTTAAAGGACAAAGATAAAAACAGGTAGAATGTGGAGATAAAAATCTTATAAAGCATTGTATTTCATTTTGTTGTAAATTAATCTAGGGATTACAAATATACAAACAATTACAACCTAGCAAAATAAAAATGCATTTTGACGGCTAATTTTAACTTTTTGTCGATTTTTTTTTGCGAAAAATTACTTATGTCAGTATTTTATTAAAATATTATATTACATTTGGTTGTAAAATCAACAGTTTTTTATGACCATATTTAGAGGCAGTATTGTTTTTTTCGTAATTATTTGCACAAGTCTACTGTACGGTCAAAAAAAGACTCTTAATACGAAGTCTATTACAACTAAGATTTCTATTGATGGTAAAATAACTGAAGAGGCATGGAATTCGGCCGAAATTGCATCTGATTTTGTTATGTATCAACCCGATAACGGTAAGCCAATAAATGAAAATAAAAAGACAGAAGTAAAAGTAGTTTATGATAATGATGCAGTTTATATAGCTGCAACATTATACGATGAAAACCCAAGCAAAATAAAAAAGGAAATTACCAACAGAGATAGTTTTGGGGTGACCGATTATTTTGCAATATTTATTAACGGGTTTAACGATGGACAACAGGATTTTAGGTTTTATGTTACAGCAGCTGGGGTGCAGTTAGATTGTATTGCTACTGAAGATTATAAAGATTTTTCATGGGATGCTATTTGGGATAGTAAAGCAGTGATGACTGATAATGGTTGGGTAGTAGAAATGAAAATCCCTTATGCGGCAATACGTTTTTCAAATTCAAACAAGCAAACTTGGGGTATAAATTTCCTTAGAAATATTCAACAGGATGTTCAGGTGTATTCCTGGAACCGAATTGATACTAAAATTGGAGCCGAGCTTACGCAAAACGGTTTATTGGGAGGTATTGAAAATATCAAAACGCCAACTCGATTATTCTTCATTCCTTACGTTTCATTTTATAATCAAAATGACAATAGCCAGTCTGATAATACATTCAAAGGTGGGCTCGATATAAAATACGGAATTAATGATGCTTTTACTCTTGATGCGATTTTGGTTCCTGATTTTGGTCAAACCAAATTTGACAATGCCATTTTAAACCTCGAACCATTTGAACAAAAATTGGATGAAAACAGGCCTTTTTTTACAGAAGGAACGGAACTGTTTTCTAAAGGGAATCTATTTTATTCAAGAAGAATTGGAGGATATCCAAGTTCGGACCCAACAGTGAGAGAAAATGAGGAAATTACAGATTATCCAAGTACTGTCGATTTGCTTAATGCTATCAAAATATCTGGGCGTACCAAAAAAGGCTTAGGAATAGGTTTTTTGAATGCCATTACTGAAAAAACATATGCTACTATAAAAGACACTATAACTTCGGCTACCAGAAAAGAAGTTATTGAGCCTTTAGCTAATTACAACATATTTGTTTTGGACCAGCGCTTCAATCAAAATTCATCGGTGACTTTTATAAATACCAATACTATTCGAAACGGTAGTTTTAGGGATGCCAATGTTTCTGGACTTTTATTCGACTTGAACACCAGGAAAAACAGCTATAGTCTAAACGGGGATTTTAAATACAGCACGGTAAATACTTTCGAAGATTATGATGGCTATAAAACAGCCTTGAATTTTGAAAAAACAAGTGGTAAAATTCGATATGAAATTTCAGGAAAATACATTTCTGAAGATTACGACGTTAATGACCTTGGATTAATTTATTATACCAATTATCATGGTGGTTATGCCAATGCGAGCTATAGAATCTTAAATCCAACTTCTATTTTCAATACGTTTAAAATTCTTCAGGAAGCCAATTTAGAAATTCAAAACACAACAGGCAAAATACAAGATGACTACCTGAAAACGACCATAGGTGCGTCATCTTTAAAAAATGATAATTATGAATTTTCTTTACTTTACACACCTAAAGAAACATTTGATTTTTATGAACCCAGAGTTTATGGTCGCTATGTGTATGTGCCCAAAAGAATATATTCATATTTTGTATTTGAATTGAATAGAAATCATGCTTTTGTTTTTGATGCAACTGTTTCATTTGCGAAATACAATGAAGAAAATAGGTATACTTATGAGATCTACTTAAACCCTAAATACCGATTCAATAATCAATTTTCGTTAGAATATGCCTTAGATTATACCTCTAAAAGTAATGAGAGAGGTCGCGTGGGCTATGACGATTCGGGAATTGTATTTGCCGAAAGAAATAGAGCAATATTCCAAAATACCCTTACTGGAAAATTTGCTATTACAAATAGAATGGCTCTAAATCTGGATGTCCGCTACTACTGGTCTTATGCAGATAATCATGAGTTCTTTACCTTACAAGACGATGGTTATTTAACTCCAAATCCTAATTATAATCTTAACAAAAACAAAAATTTTAACTCTTGGAACTTAGACTTATCCTACTCATGGTGGTTTGCTCCTGGAAGTGAAATGATAGTTCAGTATAGGAATTATGCTTTGGAAGAAACTAATCAAGTTGAGAAAGATCTTTCGACCAACTTGTCAAGTATTTTTAATAGCAATTTGACGAATATTTTTTCTGTTAGCGTTCGCTATTACATTGATTATAATGTTATAAAAAATAAATTTTAATCATTTTTTTACAAAACTGTAACATAAACAGTATTCAATAGTCTATTGATGCAACGTTTGTTAAATTTTACGTCTCAATTTAGAATCGGATTTAATATTCTTATGGCATCTAAAATTATTGTTTTCATGAAAAAGTATTATTTCTTTTGTTTTTTTTTATTTTCAACTTTGATGTATAGTCAGAAGAAATCTTTGCAGACAAAATATATTACTGAAAAAATAAGTTTAGATGGAAAATTAGACGAAACAATTTGGCAATCGGTTCCTATTGCAACTGATTTTGTTATGTTTCAACCTGATAATGGTAAGTCAATTCCAGAAAATAAAAGAACTGAAGTTCGAGTTTTGTATGATAATGAGGCTATTTATATTGGAGCCTTGATGTATGACGACGAGCCGAGCAAAATATTAAGGGAAATTAACAAAAGGGATAATTTTGGAGCAGCTGATTTTTTTGGTGTTTTTATTAATGGTTATAATGATGGACAGCAGAATTTTCAGTTTTTTGTAAATGCCGCAGATGGACAAGCCGATTGTTTGGCAACCGACAGTAATGGAGAAGACTATTCTTGGGATGCCGTTTGGGACAGTAAAGCGGTTATTACTTCTTTTGGGTGGGTTGTAGAAATGCGAATTCCTTATTCTGCTTTGCGATTTTCTAGTGAAAGTAAACAAACTTGGGGCGTTAACTTTTTTAGGGAAATACGTAGAGACCGACAGAAATATTCGTGGAATTTGATCGATAATAAAATAGGAACATTTACCCAACAAAATGGGACTGTGGATGGGATCGAAAACATAAAAACACCTACAAGACTTTTCTTTTTGCCATATGCTTCTTTTTATACGTATGCTAGTGCCGACCAAAAAACCTACGGCGAATTAAAAGGTGGTTTGGATATTAAGTATGGAATAAATGGTGCCTTCACTCTTGATGCGATGCTTATTCCTGATTTTGGGCAAACCAAATATGATGACCGAATTCTGAATTTGTCTCCTTTTGAACAGCAATTCAATGAAAATCGCGCTTTTTTCACCGAAGGGACTGATTTGTTCAGCAAAGGAAATCTTTTCTATTCCAGAAGAATCGGAGGACCTCCTTCCTATTCTCCAGAGACGAAAACTAATGAAGAAATAATAGAAAATCCAACGACTGTAGATCTTTATAACGCTACCAAAATATCAGGTAGAACAAAAGGTGGTCTGGGAATTGGATACCTAAATGCTGTCACCCAAAAGACATACGCAACTATTAAAGATACCATTACTCAAGAAACACGTAGGGTTTTAGTGGAACCACTGACTAATTATAATGTTTTGGTTTTTGACCAACGTTTTCATAAAAATTCTTCGATGTCTTTAGTAAATACAAATGTAACAAGGAACGGCTCTTTTAGGGATGGTAATGTAACGGCCTTGGTTTGGGATTTAAACACTGTCAAGAATACTTATAATTTATCTGGAAATTTTGAATATAGTTATGTGAATGATATTGAAAGTAATAAAGATGGGATCAACACGACTTTTAATTTTGCCGAGACGAGTGGGAAATATCGCTCTAATTTTGGGGCTAACTTGGTTACAAAAGACTTTGACAGCAACGATTTGGGAATTATTTTTGAAACCAATTATTATAGCTTTAATGGATTTACGAGTTACAGAATTCTTAGTCCAACCAAATTATTCAATTCATTCAATACGAATATTAATGGCTATACCCAATTTCAGAAAGAAACGGGTAAATTACAATCTGATCAATTTAATCTGAACGTAAATACCACTACAAAGAAGAACCACTATATTGGATTTGGGTTAGAATATCGTCCAGTTGAAACCTATAATTATTATGAGCCAAGGACAGAAGGCCGTTACAGTATTGATCCAACCCGTTTTGGAAGCTGGTTTTCGTTATCTACGAATTACAACAATAAATTTGCAGTTGATTTCAATCCGTCTTTTGCAGTGTTAAATGAAACGAAAAGAACAACATATAGTTTTTATTTAAGTCCAAGATATCGTTTCAATGACCATTTGGCATTAAACTATGAATTTAATTTTTTTCGACAAAATAATAACAAGGGATATGTTGACAGCAGTTCCGATAATGATGCTTTGGCTCCCAATACTATAATTTATGCAAATCGGAATGTAGTTAATTATACCAATAACATCAATGGGAAATATTCGTTGAACAGTAAAATGAATTTTGATTTATCTGCCCGTTATTATTGGTCTTACACCGAGAATAAAGATTTTTATATGTTAGAAGACAACGGACGACTAACTCCTTATGCTGGTTATACTGATAATAAAAATCAAAATCTGATTACTTGGAATTTGGATGTGTCGTACAATTGGTGGTTCGCACCTGGAAGTCAATTGACAATTTTGTATCGAAGTAATGCCTCAAAATATGATAATTTAATCAATAAAGATTTTGGAAACAATTATACTAGTTTACTTAACAATGAAGATTTAAGCCATGTGATTTCCGTTAGCGTAAAATATTTCATTGACTATAATCAAGTCAAAAATATTTTCTAGTTAGTGTTGATTTAAAATAAATTTTCACATCAAAAGTAATATTTTTTAATAGGATAAAATTCTCCTCAAAATCCTGGTTTTTCAGACTGGATTTCTGAGGATTTTTTTTGCGTTTTTTTTATAAAAAGCCACTTTTTACAACACAATTTCAAGTATTTGTTGTACTTCTCTTTTTTATGTACAATAGTAGTTTTGACAAACTTATATTTTTTTGGAATACTTTATCTTTGCAAAAAATTTCATACCATGAACAAAAAAGTAATTTTAATGATTTTAGACGGTTGGGGGAAATCACCTGACCCGAAAGTTTCTGCAATTGATAATGCAAATGTTCCGTTTATAAATAGTCTCTATACAAAATATCCAAGTGCACAACTTAGGACTGATGGTTTACACGTTGGTCTTCCTGAAGGACAAATGGGAAACAGCGAAGTAGGGCATATGAACCTTGGAGCTGGAAGAATTGTTTACCAAGATTTGGCGAAAATCAATCTTGCTGTTGAACACAAAACTTTGGTAAAAGAACAAGTACTTATTGATGCTTTCGAATATGCCAAACAGAATAATAAAAAAGTACATTTTTTAGGATTGCTTTCTGACGGTGGAGTTCACTCACATACTTCTCACTTGCGTGGATTAATTGATGCCACTCAAGATTATGGATTGCAAAATGTATTTGTACATGCTTTTACGGACGGTCGTGACGTAGATCCTAAATCAGGAAAAAAATATGTACAAGATCTTGAAAATTATATCGCAAACACTACTGTGAAATTGGCTTCTGTGATTGGACGTTATTATGCAATGGATCGTGACAAGCGTTGGGAAAGAGTAAAACTTGCTTACGATTTAGTTGTAAACGGGACTGGAACTCATTCAACTAATGCCTATGAAAGCATAAAAGAAAGTTACAAAAATCACGTGACAGATGAATTCATTGCGCCGACGGTTATGGTCGATGAAAATGATAAGCCTATTGCAACTATCCAGGAAGATGATGTGGTTATTTTCTTCAATTTCAGAACTGATAGAGGACGTGAATTGACCGAAGCGCTTTCGCAAAAGGATTTCCACGAGCAAAACATGCACAAATTAAAACTGTACTATGTAACGCTAACCAACTATGATGAAACATACGAAAATGTAAAAGTGGTTTATAATAAAGACAACATCACGGAAACATTAGGTGAAGTTTTGGAAAAAGCCAACAAAAAACAGATTCGTATTGCCGAAACAGAAAAATATCCTCACGTAACATTCTTCTTTTCTGGAGGGCAGGAAACTCCTTTTGAAGGCGAAAGCAGAATATTAAGAAACTCTCCAAAAGTAGCCACTTACGATTTGCAACCAGAAATGAGTGCTTATGAATTGAAAGATGCTTTGGTTCCTGAATTAAACAAGGGAGAAGTTGATTTTGTATGTTTAAACTTCGCCAATGGTGATATGGTTGGACATACAGGAGTTATGAGTGCTGCTATAAAAGCGTGTGAAGCTGTTGATGCTTGTGTAAAAGAAGTTATTGAAGCGGCCCTTGCAAATGATTATACAACTATTGTAATTGCGGATCACGGTAACTGTGAAACAATGATTAACCCTGATGGTTCTCCAAACACTGCTCACACAACCAATCCTGTGCCAATTATTTTGGTAGACAAAGATTTAAAAACTATTCACGATGGAGTTTTAGGAGATATTGCACCTACTGTTCTTGCTTTGATGGGAATCGAGCAGCCAGCAGCAATGACTTGTCATTCGCTGTTATAAAATAAAATTTAATGCATAAAAAAAGAGACCAAATTCTAAAATTGGTCTCTTTTTTATTTTTAAGAAATTAAGTTTCTTTAAGAATGTTTTATTTTAATGAACTTAAATCACTTCCGCTGGCTAATTCTTCGGGTAATTGGTTTTGTCTAAAAAGACGTGCCTGCAAATTTCCTTTGAGAGTAATTTTTTCTCCTTTTACGTCTAACCAACTTCCTTCTCGTAATCCTAATACGGGCAAAGTGTTAAAGGCATGAAATTCTTTGATTCTCGTTTCTCTCGTTTCTCCCATATGCTTAGATTGGTCATCTGGATCCAAATAATGAGGATTCAAATTGAACGGAATCAATCCTAAAGTTTGAAAACTAGGCGGATAAATAATAGGCATGTCGTTGGTCGTTTGCATCGTTAATCCGCAAATATTACTTCCTGCACTGGTTCCCAAATAAGGGGTTCCACTTTTAACAGTATCAGCAAGAATTGTCATTAGGTCGTTTTTGTATAATTGGGTTACAAGCAAGAAAGTATTGCCACCGCCAGTAAAAATACCTTCTGATTTTTGAATGGCTTCTTTCGGATTTTCAAATTCATGAACACCTTTTACTGCTATGTTTATTTTGGCGAAAGCCGTAGCAACTTTAGAAGTGTATTCATCATGTGATATACCGCTCGGTCTTGCAAATGGAATAAACAGAATTGTTTTACAATCCTTAAAATGCGATTGTAATTCAGGTAATAAATACTCTAGGTATTCTCCTTCATGCAAGGTTGAAGTACTTGCTATAATGCAGTTTTTCATTTTATATGCTGTGTAAAATTCTGTGTAAAGGTATAAAATGATTGTTTTTTAATATATAAAGAAGCGTTTTTAATTAACAAACTTTTATCAACTCATTAGTAAATATTTTGGATGGGATTGGGATACTTTTACATTTTGCAAATGAAGTTACGATGAAATTTTTTCGACCTAAAAAAATAAAATTGTGATTACTCGCCAAAAAAATGGACTGTCTTCAATGCTTAGGTTCAGAAAATAATTAATTTTTAAAACTCAATTCTCAAATTGCTCGTGAATAATAATTTTACTCTTTTACTTATATTCTTTTTTTTAACACATTTTGCTGTTGCACAAGAAAATGCGGAAAAAATGATAAAAGGACAAGTAAGCTCTAATGGGTTTCCGTTGGAAGGAATAAACATTACGAATGCCACATCCAAAGTAATGGTAGTTTCAGATCAATATGGTGCTTTTTCGGTTCTTGTAAAAGTGGGTGATATTTTGAATTTTTCAGCCGTTAATTATGAGGATTTAAGGAAATATATAAATATCCAACAATTCAAAATGGGGAACATTGTTGTGGACTTAACCCCCAGAAGCATCGAATTGAAAGAAGTGATTATTAATGAACACTCAGAGATAAGTGCTGAGAATCTTGGTATAATTCCCCGTGATCAAGTCAAATTGACATCTCAAGAGAGGAAATTGCAAACGGCTGGTGATTTCAAACCAATACACTTATTAGGATTGTTAGGCGGGATGTTGGCGGTTGATCCTATTTTAAATGCTATAAATGGTAGGACTGCAATGCTCAAAAAAGCAGTTTCTGTAGAGAAAAAAGAGTTTTTGATGGCAAAAATGGAGGGATTATTCGAAGATAAATATTATATGGAAACCCTAAAAATACCCGAAGAGTATATCAAGGGATTCCAGTATTATTGTATAGAAGACCAAGATTTCGCTAGGTCTTTAAGAGATAGAAACAAGACTATGAGTATGTTTTTAATTGTTGGTCTGGCCTCCACTTTCAATAAAAATAGACAAAGTGATGCCGAGAGCGATTAGTCTTAAATTTTAATTTTATTTATTATCAGTGAAGAATAGTTTAATAGTATTGTTTGTTTTGTTAAGTCAACATCAGTTGACTGCACAAACTAATGTCGAGAAAATTATAATAGGAACAGTCATTTCCGATACTGCAAAATTGGAGGGAATTAGCGTTATTAATTGTATGAACAAAAAGATGGCGGTAACTGATAAAGATGGTTGTTTTTCGATTCAAGCAAAAGAAGGAGATATTTTAAACTTATCAGGAATTGATTATAAATATTTGAAAAAATATGTGTACAAACACGATTATAATTTAGGAATGATGGAAATAGATATGATTTTTAATGCTGTTGAATTGGATGAGGTAGTAATTAATAAGGATGCGAATATAAGTGCCGAAAACTTAAGGATAATTCCACGGGGCCAAATTAAATTCACGCCGCAAGAGCGAAGATTGTATTCTAATTCTGGGGGTATTCAAGGGTTGTTTAGTTCTATTTCGGGAGAAAAAGAGATTCTTAAAATGAATGTTGAAATAGAAAAGAAAGAATTGTTATTGAAAAAACTGGATTACCTTTTTGGAAATAAATATTACACCAAAACCTTAAAAATCCCTGAAGAACTCATCAAAGGATTTCAGTATTATTGTGTTGAAGATCCTAGATTTGTTGAATCCTTAAGTTTGAAAAATAAATTTATGAGCATGTTTTTGATGACAAATTTAGCCATAGTTTATAATCAAAAAAGGGTGAGAGGAGAATAATTGAATTGCGATTATTTTTTTTAAATTGGAGAAAGTTGATTGAGTAGGGATTCAAGAATCTTGTTTTGAAAGAGTTGATTACCAAAATTTAAATACTTTTTGGAAGAAATTATAAAAAAATAATAACGGTAGATATCATTAGGATTAAAATAAAGTTGTAATTTTAAATAGGTGTAAAGGTGTCGTTTTGATACTGAAACTGCTTTTTTTGAGTTGTTAAACCTTAAGTGATTACAAATGAAAAATGTATTGGGAATCTTGGTTTTGTTATTGAGTTGTCATCTTGCTTTTGGTCAGGTGTTAACTCGAAAAACAGTGCATGGAAAAGTAGTAAATGATTCTGTTGCTATTGAGAATGGTTTGGTTTTTAATGTAAATGCCAAAACGGGTTCCATAATTGATACCAAAGGATACTTTAGTATTTTGGCTAAAGTAAAAGATACTTTGGTATTTACTAGTTTAGGTTTTAAAAGTAAAAAAGTAGTGCTTTCAGAAAAGGACATTACTTCTTCTTTTTACAGAATAAAACTTAATGCAGTTGCAAATCAATTACTTGCTGTTGTTGTTTATGCAAAAAATGGTCCACATCCCGAATTTGGTAATACCCAAAAAATTGTTGATACCCAATATTACGACGATAAGCAATCTTCGCCAGACAATATTTTAATGATGCCTACAGGAACTGGGGATCCTAATAATATGGATGTCATTAGAGTCTATAATAAAATTTTCAAAAACTTGTTCAAAAATAATCCCAATAAACCTGATTTGGTTTCGGATGTTGGTTTTACCACTGTTGTTATGCAAAGTGTCAGTTATTCTTTTTTTACGGATAAATTAAAATTGAAAGATGACCAAGTAGGTTTGTTTCTGTTGTTCTGTGAAAATGACCCAAAATCTAAAACTTTTGTCAATACAAATCAAGAATTTGAAATCATGGATTTTTTAATCACAAAAAATAATGAGTTCAAAAATATTGCTACTTTTGAAAAATGAAAAAAAGAATAATTGTTGCTCTTTTATTAATTTTGGCGCTTTCGATAAGCAGTTTTGGTGTGCATAAGTTTTATATGGCAATATACCAAATCAATTATGCGCCTGAAAAGAAAATGCTCCAAGTTACTTCTCGCATATTTGTTGATGATCTCAATAAAACCTTAGAGAAAAAATACAGTAAAAAGTCTTTTTTGGGGACCGATAAAGAGACAGCCGAATCAATAGATCTATTAAAAAAATACCTAGCAGAAAATTTCACGGTTAAAGTCAATGGACAAGTCAAAACCATCAATTTCTTAAGTAAAGAAATGGACGGTGATGTATTGGTTTGCTATTCAAACATTAAAGACGTTTCGAAAATAAATGCTCTCGAAATTTATAATTCGATATTAATTGACTGTTTTGCCGAACAGCAAAATATAGTTCATGTGACGGCATTTGGAACTAAGAAAAGTTTTCTTTTTACGGAGAGTTCTACTAAACAAGTGTTAAAATATTGACAGAAAACTACAATTCTATTTAAAAATGTTATTTTCACCGCCTAAAAACAACTTAAACGCTAGTTTATGAGAAAATTTTCATTTTTATTTATTCTTCCAACAATTTTATTGGCACAAGAAAAAGCAGTTACACCAACTGTAAAGCAACCTGGTAAATATGATACCAATAAATTTAGCCAGATGTATGATTTGTTGGCAACTCCCAATATGTTTCGTACTGCATCAGGGGCTCCAGGTCCAGCTTATTACCAACAACAGGCTGATTATAAAATTGATATAGAATTGGATGATAAAAATGCTAAATTAAGTGGTTTTGAAACAGTTACTTATTATAATAATTCACCTGATAATTTAGAGTATCTATGGGTACAATTGGATCAAAATCAAGCAGCAAAAAACTCACAATCTCCATTGGTTGAGAATGAAAAAATAGAGGCTGTTTTACCTGTAAATAAATTTACTAATGAATATTTGAAAGAAGGATTGGATCGCGGTTTTAACATCGAATATGTAAAAGATGTGAAAGGAAATCCATTATCCTATACTGTTAATCAAACAATGATGCGAATTAATTTGGTTACACCGATGAAGCCTGGTACTAGCATGACTTTTTCTATAAAATGGTGGTACAATATCAATAATTATCAGCAAGATGGTGGTCGTTCGGGGTATGAATTATTCGAAAAAGAAGGTAACAGACTTTATGTTATTGCACAATTTTACCCTAGAATGGCAGTTTACAATGATGTCGAAGGTTGGCAAAATATGCAATTTTGGGGAGGTGGAGAATTTGCCTTGCCATTTGGAAATTTTGATGTAAATATTACAGTACCTGCAGATCATGTTGTTGATGGCACAGGAGAATTAATGAATAGAAGCGAAGTATTTACACCAGAGCAGGTAAAAAGATATCAATTGGCTCAAAAATCCTTTGATAAACCTGTGGTTATTGTAACACAGGCTGAAGCTGAAGCTGCTGAAAAAGGATTTTCGGACAAAAAGAAAACATGGAAATTTAGCGCCAAAAACGTAAGAGACTTTGGAATAGCCACTTCAAGAAAATTTATTTACGATGCAATGGCTGTTCAATTGGGTGGAAAAGTTGTTATGGCCGAATCCGTTTATCCAAAAGAAGCTAATCCACTGTGGGGTGAAACGTCAACAATGATGGTTGCACATACTTTAAAAAGTTATTCTTCTCATACTTTTGATTATCCTTATCCAAAAGCTGTTTCGGTATCAGCAGAAGATCAAGGAATGGAATATCCTATGATTTGTTGGAACTTTGGTCGTCCAGATGAGAATGGTGTGACTAGTGAACAAATTAAAAACGGAATGATTGGAGTGGTGATTCATGAGGTAGGGCATAACTTTTTTCCTATGATTGTCAATTCTGATGAGCGTCAATGGACTTGGATGGACGAAGGATTAAACTCTTTTATGGAATATATGGCTGAACAGGAATTGGGAACCAATTTTCCTTCCAGACGTGGGCCAGCCAAGAATATTGTTCCTTATATGAGTGGTGATCAAAAAATGTTGGAACCTATTATGTCCAACTCAGAAAATATAATTCAGTTTGGAAACAACGCTTACGGTAAACCTGCAACAGGACTTAATATTCTTAGAGAAACAATTATGGGACGCGAGTTGTTTGATTATGCTTTCAAAGTATATGCCAACAGATGGAAATTCAAACACCCAACTCCTGAAGATTTCTTTAGAACGATGGAAGATGCTTCGGCAGTAGATTTGGATTGGTTCTTTAGAGGTTGGTTTTATTCTACAGACTTCGTGGATATTGGTGTTAATGATGTAAAACAATATTATGTAACAGAGACTCCAACTGTGGCTTTGAAAGATGCTAAAGTTAGAAAAGGACGAAGTGGAATTGATAAAGGACCATTCGTGTATCTAATAGCAGGAGATAATCCAGAATTGAACCCAGCTTCAAAAAAGCCATTGCAAATAGAAGAAGTAAGCACTCTTTCGGAATATGTAAATCAAAAACTTACTGCTGAAGAAAAAGCAGCTTTGAAAAACCCGAAATACTTTTATGAAGTAGAGTTCAATAAACCAGGGGGAATGCCAATGCCTATTATTGTTCAAATTACTTATGAAGATGGAACAATGGATAATTACAAATATCCAGCTCAAATTTGGAGAAAAAATAATGAAACGGCCAAGAAAGTGTATGCCACTAACAAAACCATCAAACAAATTTTAATCGATCCAAAACTAGAGACTGCCGATATTGATGTAACAAACAATTCATGGCCAAAAGTGGAAACGAAATCAAAATTTGATTAATAAATAAAAAACTAAGTTTCTAAGATGCTAAGTTTCTAAGATATTGAAAAGCTGGGTAAAGCTTTATAGTCTTAGAAACTTGGCATCTTTTTTTTAAGAGAAATTTAAAACACAAAGTTTTAAATTTTAATATCTTTGCTCATTAAATACAAAAATTATGTTTGGAATAGGAGGAGGCGAATTAGTTTTTATCATGTTTATCGTATTGATGCTTTTTGGATCTGATAAAGTGCCAGAAATTGCAAGAACTATGGGTAAAGCGATGGCACAGCTTAAAAACGCTACCAACGATATTAAAAGCGAAATTCAAAAAGGAGTCGAGGCTAATGGTTTCGATCAAAAGACTTTGAACGACATAACAGGTGGTATCAATTCCGAAATCAATAAAGTCACATCAAATCTTTTGGGAGAAACATCCAATACATTAAACGGAATTTCAGAAACATTCAGTACGGAAGTTAACAAAACAAAAGACAGCGTGCTAAGTGGTACTAAAAATTCTGATGGGACAACCGTTTTAGATGATCTGACTGGACCTATAAAACGACAAATGTAATGCTCGAAAAAATACTTGCCCTAGATACCCAATTATTTATTTATCTCAACGGTTTAGGTTCTGAAACCTATGATGGATTTTGGCTCATTATAACTAATCAAGTCAATTGGATTCCCTTTTTTTTACTGTTGTTTTATCTTATTTATAAAAAATTGGGAATAAAACAAACAGGGTATTTATTGCTTTTTATAGCCGTTTTGGTGTTGGCTACAGACCAAATTACGAATCTCTTCAAATATACTTTTCAAAGAGCTAGACCTTGTAATAATCCCGAAATTAATACGATTATCAGAGTTGTTCAAGTTCGAACTTCTTTTAGTTTTTTCTCAGGGCATGCTGCCAATACTATGGCGGTGACTACATTTTTGTATTTTATTTTTAAGAAACAATTCAAGTATTTTGGGTTGTTGTTTCTATGGCCGTTAATCTTTGCTTATAGTAGAATTTATTTAGGACTGCATTATCCATTGGATATTCTTTCTGGATATTTATGTGGACTAATCACCGGTTATCTGATGTATAAAACATACCAATGGGCAATTAAAAAAGGAAAGATTTAATATAGATAGCAGAATTTAGATTTCAGATAGCAGATAAAATAGAAAGAACATTTAATAAAAAAATCCGCTTCTTTTTAGACTGCACCCAAAAAGTTAGACACTATTTGGGGGCATTTTTTATGAATCTGCAATCTAAAAATTAAAGCACCCTGCTCACCGTCAATCCATCACGAATAGGCAATAAAACGGTTTCAACTCTTGGATCATCTTTAAGTAATTGATTGTATTCCACCAGTATTTTGGTGCTGATATCATTGGGATGTATTGGTTCCAAGACTTTACCACTCCATAACACATTATCTGATAAAATGATACCGCCTTTATTCATTTTTGGCAGGATTATTTCAAAATAATTCAAGTAATTTTCTTTGTCAGCATCAATGAAAACCAAATCAAATTTCAAATCTAGATTTGGGATGATGTCAACTGCTTCACCCAAATGTTGTACAATCTGATTTCCCCAAGGTGATTTGTCAAAATGCTTACGTTGAAAATCAACCAATTCTTCCTTTATGTCAATTGTGTGTAATTGCCCTTTTTCTTGCATTCCTTCACACAAACACAGAGCCGAATAGCCTGTATAAGTCCCTATTTCAAGAATGTTTATGGGGCGAATCAATTTGGATAGCATACTCAAAACGCGTCCCTGAAAATGACCGCTCAGCATTCGTGGCAACAATATTTTTTGATAAGTTTCTTTGTTTAAAGCAGCCAGTAATTCCGGTTCTTTTTCAGAATGTTGCTCAATATAATCTTCTAAATCTTGGGAAATGAAATGCATTTTGTGAGTTGTTGAAATTTTGGCAAAGTTATTCATTTAACATTTACAAAAAAGCAGTTGTATTTGATTTTGTAATGGTTTAATGATTTGACTATGATTAAAATCAATATGAAAGCTCTTCAATACCCTATTATAAAAATGAAAAATCCTAGCAGAACATTTGTCTACAGGAAATTATGAGTAATAAATTGCGAGGGTATTTATAATTTAAATAGGATGAAGTGAATCACGAATTCATCTTTTACTTTTATGATGCCTCCCATTTTAGTTGGTGGTTCAAGACCAATGTCTGAAAATTTTACCGTTACAGTTCCTTCTAGATTCTCTTTGGTGCTTTTTAAAACCATGTTTTGGTATGAAAGGGTTTTGTCCGTTATGCGAAAATTCAAACTGCATTTGTAATTTGCTCCAGAAGGTTTTATGTTGGTAATGGTGACAGTACTTTTGGGGAATTTGGTAGCCTTAACAGTAGTTTTAAGGTCTTTGTTCATAATTCTGTTACCGCACTCAAAATTACCCATAGGGATTTCTGATTTCAAACTGTTTTTAGTATTTGAATTTAGAAAAATGGTGTCCTTGAAAGAAAGTGAACTGGCGCAATTGTATTTCCCAACGGTTGAATTTCCGAGAATTTCTAGTTCCAGTTTGTCTATAACTATGATGTTTGGGTCAGTATCAAATAAAGAAATGGGTTTAGCTCTTCCCATTAAAAAGAAAAGAACTAAACCCATAATTGTAAATAATATTCTTTGTTTCATATGAAAATAATATTTGTTTTTTAGCGGAATATGGTATCGCCATTCTTCATTCCTATTTATAATTTGGAATCATGGCGATTTCATATTAGAAAGTGATAGCCGCTTCAAACATAATTCCGTTAAAACTACCTCCGTAAAGATCGTTTAAACTATTTCCGCTATATTGGGAGTAGTCTGAATAGTTTTGATTTGTGTAGGCTAATTTAGCAATAATATTTTTAGTCATAAACCAACCTGCGGCAGCTTCAAATCTATCTACGTTAACTTTATCCGCTGCGTTTGATAATTTTCCAGAAACGATATTGTATCTTCCGCCAATATAGAATTGTTCTGTTTTTCCAAATCTATAAACTAAATCGGCAGCATATTGATCTACACTGCGAGAGTCATCACTTCCTTTTCTATCTCCACCGCTTGTAAATTCCAAAGTTCCGAAGAATTCCAATCCTTTGTATTTGATAAATGGGTTAATCATGAATGCAGTGTACCAATTTGAATATCCAGGACTAAATCTACCAGTAGTTGCATTGGAAGCTGGGTCAAAGTTGTTTGCTATTGGAGTTGTGTTGTACATGTAAGCTTGGTGTGACATAACCCCGAAGTAACGACTACCAGCTCTGTCTGAACCCCATGGATTTGAGCTCATGTTGGCGTTGTGATTGTAGGATCCTGTGATTCTTACTCTCAAATCTTCGTTTAATTGTTTGTCATAACCCAATTTGGCTAAAACAGTTGGACTAACTGTTGTGTTTGGATCTGGGGCACTTGGAGTTGCGGTACCAGGAACAAATTCAGCTACACCTTGGTTCAATTTTCCATTTGTAACTCCCAACATACTTACCAAACCGTCTCTGAGGTAGTATACTTCCATTCCCATATCAGTTTGAAATGAATCCATGATATTTGCCTCAACAAAAGGGTTTAATATAGCATTACCATTATCAGTTCTTCTAAAGTGTGAATCGCCATAGTTGTTCTCCATTTGGCCAATTTTTATGCTGGTGTATTTCATTACATCTTCCAATAATCCTTTTTTGATGAAGTCTAGTTTGTCAATTTGTAAATAACCACCTTTTACCCAAGTTTCGTTGTGGTGTCTTGAAGCTAGGTAAACATCTAAATTTACACGAACTCCATCTGCTAATTGAGCACCAAAAGTCAAATTGGCTGCTGGTAAATTGAAGTTGTTTTCTAAGCCGTTTAGTCTATAACCAGTGGTACCAGCATTTCCAGAAATCAAAGCACCGTTAGAAGCGGTATATGTGCCTTCTTGTTGGTCGTTAAAGGATTTTAGCCCTTGAAATTGCATTGCAAAAGCACCTCCAAGATCTACACTCATTCCGTCAAATTCAACATCATCTTTCTTGACATCAAATACATTCAATCCATCTTTGCTACGTGGAATCATGTTTTGCATTTTTCTAAATGAAACCTGTGCAGTAACGGAGGTCAGGGATAATATACCAGCTGTAAAAAATATAATTTTTTTCATGGTTTTTTATTTAAAGTTAAGATTAAATTTTATTGTCAAATCTTCTCCGGTTTTAATCGTACCAAGCATTGCAGTAGGTGATTTCATGCCAAACTCTTTGAATGTTATTTTGTCGGATCCTTGTAGATTAACAATTCCATTCGTTATCGAAGTTTTAACTTGGGTTTTGTGTTCTTTGCTCACACCGGCTATAGTATAAGTCCCTGTGAGATTCCAAGTTGTTTCATTTACTTTTTCAGCAGATTTTAAAACATATTTGATGTTTTTATGTTTGTCTGTTTTTAAAGTTTCATATGCGATTTTATCCATTTTAGTTTTCTCGCTTTTGAGAGTTTCGGACATAAGTGTGATGTCAATATGGGTGATGGCTGTCAATTTATTGTCGGTTACTGTTAAGTTTGCAGTCCCTATCTTGGAGCCAGATTTCATTTCCCAATCGTGAAGCGTTGAGGTCCCGAATACAGAAAAATTTGTTTTGACATCCAACGTATAATTTTTTTGCGCATGTGCGGACATTACAAATGCAAATAATGTCAATGCTGCTGTAATTTTTTTAAGAAATGTTTTCATGATTTTTTTTAAAAAATTAGTTAGTAATTGTGTTTGAAAAAGATTTTATTTTTTTAATTGATTTGTCTTTAAAACATCAAATAAATTTATTTAATGGATGCTCAAAAAAATAATAATTATAAATATAAAAATAATCCTGTTAAATAAAAATTTAAAAATTTATATTTTATAAATGTTGATTCTTCAAATGACAATTATGTCCTTTTTTTGAAAACAATATTTTTTATTGTATTTAAAGAATAATAAAAAAAATGATGTTTTTTTGTTTTTGTTAAAATGTAATTATGTTGATTTTTTTGGGCTAGTTAACATAATTTTTAATTTCTGTATTTTTATCAAAACTTACCAAAACTCCTTTTTGGTATAAGTGTCGTATTAATTAATTGATTCAGAAAGTATGTTTTTGTCTTTGGGTTAAGACAAATTTAATAAAACAAAAGATAAAAAATGAGGAATAGTGTTAAATTTTAGCTAATTAGTAGTTGCTTTTTTAACAGTTTTGATTTTTGAACACTTTTAGGGACTGAGTTTAAGAACTTTTCATAAAAGTATGAAGACTTTGTACTTCTAAAAAAATCTTTTTGAAGCAGTTAATTTTTTCAATTAATGTTTTAAAAAGTGCTTTAAAAAATTAAAAAATAAATATAAAAAAGTTCAAATTTAACTTTTTTTTGATTTTAGTAGTGCAACTGAAATTGTTGGTTATAATGTGAAATCTAATCTTTCCTTACAATGTAAAAAAAATATTCTAAAGTTTTAATTTTTTTAAAGTAATGAGAGAAATTTCAGGACCATTATAAAACAAAAAAATCTAATAAAAGATTTGTTTAATTAGGAACTGGGGAATAAAGTGAGGAGTGGAATTATAGTTTATACAAGTTGAAGTGAATCACAAATTGATCCTTTACTTTTATGAGACCTCCCATTTTGGTTGGCGGGTCTAGGGCAATATCCGAAAAATTTACGGTGACAACTCCTTCAAGTGATTCTTTTGTGGTTTTTAAAACCATGTTTTGATAAGAAAGGGTTTTGTCTGTTATGCGAAAATTCAAACTGCATTTGTAATTGGTTCCAAAAGGTTTTATGTTGGTAATGGTTACTGTACTTTTGGGGAATTTGGTTGATTTAACAGTGGTTTTGACATCTTTGTTCATAATTCTGTTTCCACATTCAAAATTGTTCATAGAGATTTCAGACTTTAAACTGTTTTTAGTATTTGAGTTTAAAAAAATAGTGTCTCTGTATGAAAGAGAGTTGGAGCAACTGTATTTGCCTACTGTAGAATTTCCAAGGATTTCTATTTCGAGTCTGTCAATGATAATGGTATTTGGATCAATTAATGAAGAAATGGGTTTAGCACTTCCAAGTAAAAAGGAAAGTACTAAACCCATAACCATTATTGATATTCTGTGCATTGTATTAGAATGAAATAACAGCTTCGAATACTAAACCGTTGAAATTACCACCATAAAAGTTGTTAGCCATTAGTCCAGTAGCAGGCGTTCCTGTAAATTGTGAGTAATCTTTATAGCTTTGGTTAACATACTCTAATTTTGCCAAGATGTTTTTAGTCATAAACCAACCAGCACTTGCTTCAAATTTATCTACAGTCACTTTTTGAGCATCAGCATTAGATAATTTTCCAGACACAGTATTATATTTTCCGCCAAGATAGAATTGTTCTGTTTTCCCAAATCTGTAAACAAGCTCTCCAGCATATTGGTTAGCAGTACGCTTGTCGTCAGTCTTAGCATTATCTCCACCTGAAGCTAATTCAATAGTTCCAAAAAATTCAAGACCTTTGTATTTTACAAATGGGTTAATCATATAAGAAGTATACCAGTTTTTGAAATTAGGATTGAATGTTCCTTCTGGTGTAGAAGTTGAATTATAATTAGAAGCAACTGTAGTTGGAGTAGGAGTAACAACACCAGTTACCTTATCTTTAACATAAGCAACAGTATTATAAGATGCATTGTTCAATACGCTCCAGTAGCCAAATCCTGATCTAGAACCTGAATAAATGTTAGCGTTACCCATGTTGGCATTGTGTACGTAAGAACCTGTAAGTCTTACTCTCAAATCTTTGTCAAGTTGTTTGTCATAACCAAATTTAGCTAAAACAGTAGGGCTAACAGTTGTATTATAACCAGAAGCCAATTCAGTATTAGTTTGATTTAAATTACCATTTGTAGCACCTAACATACTTATCCATCCGTTTCTGTTGTAGTATACTTCGATACCCATTTGAGTAGAGAATGCATTCATGATATTGTTTCCAACAAACGCATTTTTGAGCGTACTACCATTATCGGAACTTTTGAAGTGAGCATCACCGTAGTTGTTCTCCATTTGTCCGATTTTAATTGTAGCATATTTCATTACATCAGCCAAGAAGTCTTTTTTGATGAAGTCTAACTTGTCAATTTGTAAATATCCTCCTTTTACATAAGTTTCATTGTGGTGTCTAGAAGCCAAATAAACATCTAGATTTACTCTTACACCGTCAAACAATTGGGCAGCAATAGTCATATCTGCTGCAGGAAGAGTGAAATTGTTTTGATTATTGAGTAATCGATATCCAGTGATATCTCCATTATTTACAGGTTGGTCATTGAACGAATTTGTAGCTTGGAAATCCATGTTGAATGCACCTCCTAAGTCAATACTAAGGCCAGTAAATTCTACATCGTTTTTTTGAACGTCAAAAACGTTAATTCCATCTTTGCTTCTAGAAATTTGATTTTGCATATGCCCAAATGATACTTGAGCGTTTGCAGCAGCCATTGATAATAGACCTACTGCTAAGAAATATATTCTTTTCATGATTATGGTATTTAGTTAAAGTTTAGGTTGAATTTTATTGTTAGTTCTTCTCCGGTTTTTATAGCTCCAAACATTGCAGTTGGAGATTTCATACCGAAATCGGTGAATGTTATTTTGTTTGAACCTTGTAAGCTTACCACTCCGTTTGCGGCTACTGTGGTTTTTACTTGTGTTTTTAATACTTTAGAAACTCCAGCGATGGTATAAGTACCGGTAAGATTCCAAGTGGTTTCGTTTACTTTGTCTGCAGATTTTAAAACATATTTGATGTTTTTGAATTTGTCTGTTTTTAAAGTTTCGTAAGCTACTTTATCCATACTCTTTTTTTCGCTTTTAATGCTTTCAGATGGAAGAGTAATATCAATGCTATTAATATCTACTAATTTTGAATCGGTTACCGTAAGATTGGCTGTTCCTGTTCTTGAAGCTGATTTCATTTCCCAATCATGCATTGTTGAGGTTCCGAATACCGAAAAATTTGTTTTTGCATCTAATGTGTAGGCTTTTTGAGCATTTACTGATAAGGTCATTGTGAACAAAACCATTAAGGTGATAATTGTTTTAATTTTTGAATTCATGACTTTTTATTTAAAATTAATTGTAATTAAGCTTTAGTTTGAGTAGTAAAATTTCGTTTTATTCTTCATTTAAATCTTTTTACTTACTTAACTGGTACAAATTTAGAATGGAAATCAAAATAGGAATATGATATAAATCATGTTAAGAAATATATAAAACTTGTATTTTATTTAATGATAATGGGGAGTTATTGACTATATCGTTTTTTGTTGCTATTTTTTGTTAAATTAATTTAATCAAAAAATGAGCTTAATCCCTTAGCGTATAGGACTTAAGGGTCTTTTTATAAGCTTGTCATAAAGGATGATTTTCTCCTTTATGTAATTTGTTTTTTATTTGCTTTTTTTTGAAATTTACTATTTAAAATGTATTGTATTTCTTTCAATTATTTTGTTAATATGAAAAAAATGTGTTTTTAACATTTTAAAAATAATTTGAATGTTTTTTTTAAAATGACTTGAATAAAGAATCAAAGGGAGTTGTCTAAATTGGATGATATGATTTTTTTTTGATGCAATGACAAATGGATAATGTTGAGTTTTATTAACCAGAAACTGCTCTTCGGAATTAATGTTATTTGAGTGTCATTTATTTAAAATTGTGTTATCAACAAATTGTCATTAAATTTGTGCCATGCAAATTGAGAAAAAAGACATACGAGCACTATCCAAAGACCAACTGAGAGATTTTTTTGTAACCAATGGTGATAAAGCTTTTCGAGGCAATCAAGTCTATGAATGGTTGTGGAGCAAAGGAGCACATAGTTTTGACGACATGACTAATGTGGCCAAAAGTACTCGTGCCATGCTGGAAGAGCATTTTGTTATTAACCACATCAAAGTGGATACAATGCAGCGCAGTGAGGATGGAACAGTGAAAAATGCGGTTAGGTTGCATGATGGATTGGTTGTTGAGAGTGTTTTGATCCCAACCCAAACCAGAACAACAGCTTGTGTATCGAGCCAAGTAGGTTGTAGTTTGGACTGTAATTTTTGTGCTACGGCTCGATTGAAACGTATGCGTAACCTTGAACCAGCAGAAATTTACGACCAAGTAATCGCGATTGATAGAGAAAGCAGGCTCTATCACAATCATCCGCTGTCGAATATTGTTTTTATGGGAATGGGTGAACCACTTATGAATTACAATAACGTTTTGAAAGCGATTGAAATGATAACTTCTCCAGAAGGATTGGGAATGTCTCCAAAACGCATTATGGTTTCTACTTCAGGAATTCCAAAAATGATAAAGAAATTGGCCGATGATGATGTKAAATTCAAATTGGCGGTTTCGTTACACTCTGCAATTGATGATATTCGATCTCGAATCATGCCGTTTAGCGAAAATTTTCCTTTGGCCGACCTAAGAGAATCTTTAGAGTATTGGTATCGAAAAACAAAATGTAAGATATCCTATGAGTACGTGGTTTGGAAAGGGATTAACGATGATAAAGCTTCAATAGATGCGTTGGTGAAGTTTTGTAAATATGTGCCTTGCAAAGTAAATTTGATTGAATACAATCCAATTGATGATGGGGAATTTCAACAAGCTTCTGAGGAATCTATAAATGCCTATATAAAAGCACTTGAAAACACTGGGATTGTTGTAAAAGTAAGAAGAAGTCGTGGTAAGGATATTGATGCAGCTTGTGGGCAATTAGCTAATAAAGAGGCCTAAATAATAAACTAAAAAAATAAAAAAAAGCATTAAAAAGAACAGTCAAGTTCTTTTTAATGCTTTTTTTATGAAAAAGGTTTTATCTTTTTAATTCTATTGTCGTTGTTACGCCATTAGTCGTTTCAGTGGCAAGATTATCACATTCGCCAGTTCCATAGTCGATTACTGTTTCAACTCCATTATTGATCTTTAAAACAGTACCAGAAACTGGGATTGATTTTTTGCAAGCCATTTCATAACGCAATGGGGTTTGAATAGTACAAGACCATATGTCTCCATTTGATTTACTTGTGGTATAACTTCCTGTAACCAAGAAAACTCTATCTTCCCAATTGGCACCATCTATCATTTCTTTTGTTCTGGTTCCAGTTCTGGTATACACGGATCCATCTTCGAAAGTTACGGTTATATCAATGCTATGGGTGAATACGGGATGCACTTCTGCGAGTAATTCGGTGCTTTTAAGGGTTCTGGTAATCGTTCTACTGCCTTGAATTTTAATGCCGTTATGGTAAAATTCATCAAAACTATAGGTAATCGTTTGTTCTTGAGTCATGAAATTTCCTGAAAAAGAAAGAGTTATTTTTCCTTTTAGCACATTTCCGTTTTCAAGAGTACAGCCTTCAGTTCCAAAATCAATTGTACCAGTGAACGTTCCGTCTACATATGTCCAGGTTACAATGGCGCAGGAGGGCAAAAAGGTATGAGTCGTTTCGGATGATCTGGCAGTATTGCTTTGTTTTGAAGAAAATTGATCTTCAGCAATATTTGAAACATCTTCAATGGAAGCATCAATTTTGGAATCGACAGCTATCTGATTGTTAGTAGAAAGATTTGTGTCATCTGTGGTTTTGTCTGAAGAGTCACAGCCGATGCAAAAGAGAATAGCTATGAATGAAATAATTAGAAAAATCTTTGTTTTCATGTTTAATAGATTTTAGGGTTATTTTAAAACGTTTATTAGTTTGAAAAAAAGCTATTAGAGAATTTGTTTTTCTTATGAAAAGAATAAAAGGACAATTTAATCTGAATGAAATCAAATCAATTTTTAAAGATTTTTTTGAATGGAATTATTCGTGTTTTAATGGGGGAGTAAGCTATAAAACACTATTTTTATAAAGTTGTAATCATACTTAAAAACCTTTTGAAATAATACTTAGATTTGGTATAAAAGGGTGAATGAATATAATTGCTAATATATTGTTACTAAATAATTAATTTTAATTACTCTTAACATATTATGATTAACGTTTTTTTATTTAAAATAGTATATTTGACATCTAAATGAATATTACTACACAGATAAAGCAGCCAATAGTTTATGAAATGGAACTTTTTGAGAAAAAGTTCTATGAATCAATGACCTCCAAAGTGGCGCTTTTAAATCGCATTACCTATTATATCGTCAACAGAAAAGGAAAGCAAATGAGACCTATGTTTGTTTTCTTGATGGCCAAAATGGTATCCAAGGGCGAGGTGAACGATAGAACTTATAGAGGAGCTTGTGTTATCGAGTTAATCCATACAGCAACATTAGTTCACGACGATGTGGTGGATGACAGTAATAGGCGTAGAGGTTTTTTCTCCATTAATGCGCTTTGGAAAAATAAAATTGCCGTTTTGGTAGGAGATTATTTGTTGTCCAAAGGATTGTTGCTTTCTATTGATAATGGTGATTTTGATTTATTAAAAATCATTTCTGTTGCTGTTCGGGAAATGAGCGAAGGAGAATTACTTCAAATAGAAAAAGCCAGAAGGCTTGATATTACCGAAGCTGTTTATTACGAAATCATCCGAAAAAAGACTGCTACACTTATTGCAGCTTGTTGTGCTCTTGGTACTCGATCGGTTGTGGAGGATGAGGTTCAGGTAGAGAACATGAGAAAATTTGGAGAACTCATCGGAATGGCTTTCCAAATCAAAGATGATTTATTCGATTACTCTGAAGAAGCTATTGGAAAACCAACAGGAATTGACATCAAAGAGCAAAAAATGACTTTGCCATTAATTCATGTTCTCAATAATTGTACTTCAAAAGAAAAAAGTTGGCTTATCAACTCAATAAAGAACTATAACAAGGATAAAAAAAGAGTTAAAGAGGTGATTGCTTTTGTAAAAGACAATCATGGTTTGACTTATGCCGAAAATAAAATGGTGGAATTTCAGCAAGAAGCACTACAACTGCTGAACGATTATCCCGAATCGGACTATAAAGCAGCGCTTATTTTAATGGTAAACTACGTTATCGAAAGAAAGAAGTAAGTTTAAAAAAAAGATTTTTTATAATTTTAAATATTTGACAAATAGCTATTTGAGGTATTTGTGTAAATAAATTGTACTTTTATTTTGACTTTTTTTTAAATCCATGCAACCTTTTTGCATTAATTCTCGTCTATACTTATAGAAACACTTTTTAAACGATTTTGAAAGTAATTAATTTACATCAGGAGGAAAATGAAATAATTGCATTGGCTGTTAAAAACAACCGACAGGCTCAACAATGTATTTATTCCAAATATTCACCAAAGATGTTAAGTGTTTGTCGACAGTACATTAAAGATTTACAATTGGCTGAAGATGTAATGATTACTGCTTTCATGAAAGTGTTTGTCAATTTAGGACGATTTGAAAACAAAGGGAGTTTTGAAGGTTGGATTAGGAGAACTATGATTAATGAATGTATTTCATTTATTAGGGTTCAAAAAAAAGTACATTTTATAGAAGATTCTGTAGGTTTTGAGGAAGTTGAAAGTGAAGTCGATATTCAGTTTTCTATAGAAGATATTCAAAGTTTAATAGATAGTTTACCAGATGGATATAAAATCATCTTTAATTTATTTGTTATAGAAGGGTATAAACACAAAGAAATTGCAAGTATGTTGGGTATTAATGAAGGTACTTCCAAATCGCAATTTTCTCATGCCAGAAGAATTTTGAAAAATAAAATAAGTATTTTGAAAAATAAAGAGAAGTATTCTTGAGTAAAAAACAATAAGATGAAAAAGAGTGTTATAGAAAATCAATTTAAAGAAAAGATTAATGCTAGGGAAATTACCCCTTCAAAAGCTTCTTGGGATAGATTGGATGCTATGCTTACTGTTGCCGAAAAACCAAAACGTAATTTTAAGTGGATGTATATTGCTGCGAGTCTTTTTGGGGTTTTGATGATAGGAACTTTGTATTTTAATCAAAATGTAACAGGAAATGTTATTGCCAGAGATTCTATCGTAGTTGATGAACCCAAAGTTATTCCTGAAATAGAACTAACTGCTGTTGAAATAGATTCAGCAAAAAAAGTTGAGACGGCAATAAATACTAAAGGGCAATTAGTGTCAACAAAAATAAAGCCTGAAGCGGGTTCTAATAGGGTTTTGACCAATAATGAAATTCAAGTTGCAGAAAAAGAAGTTATTCAAGAAGAACAAATACCAATCATCAATCAAAAAGCGGAACAGAAAATAGTTCTGCAAAAATCAACGTATGTTAATGCTGACGAGTTATTGGCATCCGTAGATAATGCCTCTCCAAAAAAGAGTTCTATAGTAGCCAAATCGAATGTCAAAGTTAATTCGAATGAATTGCTGACTCAAGTCGATGGTGAACTAGATCTTACTTTTAGAGAAAAAGCAATTAAAACTGTAAATCAAAATTTTAAAGCAGTGAAATTGGCTTTGAGCAATCGAAATTCAGAATAAATCATCAATCACATCTAAAAAAAAAACAAACATGAGGAATTTTAAAATTTACTTAATAGTATTCGTATGCCTTTTCGCGAGCAAAATGCAAGCTCAAGAATCATTTGAAGGTAAAGCAAAAGACATCGCTTCACGGATTGAAACTATTGTTAAAGAAGAAAAAAACGAATTGAAAGTAGAAGTCGAAGCAGTAAATGAACAATTGGCCCAGGGACAATTAACGAATGAGGAAGCTGATGAAAAAAAGAAAGCCTTGGCCGAAGCCCGTGCGAAAACAATAGAAGAGAAAGTAGCTAAGCTGGAAGAAGAACTGCATGTTTTGGTTCAGGATAAAGTGGATGGAAAAATAAAAGTCATAGATACTTCCAAAACGATTACTGTTCATATTGATAAAGATTTTTTCTCTCATCATAAGAATAAGTGTTCTAATGGCGAAAAAAGAACAACTTCTCAATTTGTTTTTGCATTTGGGGCAAATAATTTAGTAACTGATAAGCAAGTTGCTAATTCGGATTTTAAATATTGGAAATCTCATTTTTATGAATGGGGATTGACCTACAATACAAGAATTCTAAAAGAAGACAATCTGTTGCATTTTAAGTATGGAATGTCGCTGATGTATAACAATCTTCGAGCAACTGATGATCGTTACTTTGTGAAAAACGGGGCACAAACCGATTTGGTAACCAGTACAGTGCATTTAGACGAATCCAGATTTAGAAATGTGTATATCATGGTGCCTTTGCATTTAGAATTTGATTTCACTAAGAAGGAAATACGAGATGGTGCAAATTATTTTAGAACTCATAAAAGTATGCGAGTTGGTTTGGGTGGATATGCCGGATTTAGGGTGAAGTCAAAACAAATTCTTTGTTTTGATGATGCTAGTGGGAACGATGTGGAACAAAAAACGAAAGGCAACTATAATGTTAATGACTTTAATTATGGTTTAAGTACCTATGTTGGATATAGAGCAACAAGTTTGTATTTAAAATATGATTTACAACCTTTATTTGAAAATAATACTGTTGATCAAAACAATATTTCGTTAGGACTTCGTTTTGATTTTAATTAGTAATTAGTTAAGTTGTGTAATGTTAAAAAGTGCTTCAGAAATGAAGCACTTTTTTTATTTTGAATTATAAAGTTTGATTTACGTATTTTTGTAACTCTTCGAATTTTCGAAAGGATTACTATTAAATATTCTTATAAGTTTTGATATCACAAGCAACCATAGATACTGTTTTTGAAACCGCTCGAGTTGAGGAGGTTATTGGAGATTTTGTACAGTTAAAAAGAGCGGGAAGTAATTTCAAAGGGCTGAGTCCGTTTTCGGATGAACGTTCTCCTTCTTTTATGGTTTCGCCAGCAAAAGGAATTTGGAAAGATTTTAGTTCTGGAAAAGGTGGGAACTCGGTTGCTTTTCTAATGGAACACTCGCATTTTACGTATCCGGAAGCTATTCGATATTTGGCTAAAAAATATAATATTGAGATTGAAGAAACAGAACAATCTGATGAGGAAAAATTAAATACAGATGTTCGCGAAAGTATGTATTTGGTTTCTGAATTCGCCAAAACCTATTTTCATACTACGCTTTTAAACTCTGAAGAAGGAAAAGCTATTGGGCTCTCTTATTTTAAAGAGCGAGGCTTTACCAATGAGACCATCAAGAAATTTGCTTTAGGATATTCACCTGAAACATGGGATGCTTTCACAAAAGAAGCACTAGGAAAAGGTTATAAAATGGAATTTCTGGAAAGTACTGGTTTGACCATTGCTAGGGAAGATCGCCCATTTGACCGATTCAAAGGCAGGGTGATGTTTCCGATTCAGAGTATGTCCGGAAGGGTGCTTGGTTTTGGAGGGCGAATTTTGACAAATGACAAGAAAGCTGCCAAATATTTAAACTCGCCAGAGAGTGATCTTTACCATAAAAGTAAAGTACTGTATGGTATTTTTCAAGCCAAACAATCAATAGCAAAACTTAATAATTGTTTTTTGGTTGAAGGCTACACTGATGTTATTCAGTTTAATCAAGCGGGAATTGAAAATGTTGTTGCTTCCTCGGGAACTGCGCTTACTCCAGATCAAATTCGATTAATTAATAGACTTACTAAAAATATTACTGTTCTGTTTGATGGTGATGCTGCGGGACTTCGCGCTTCTGTTCGCGGAATCGATTTGATTCTTGAGGAAGGAATGAACGTAAAAGTTTGTGCATTTCCTGATGGAGAAGATCCTGATAGTTTTGCCAGAAAAACATCCTATGAAGACTTGGTTGCCTATTTAGAAAACAATGCGAAGGATTTTATTCAGTTCAAAGCATCGCTTTTGATGAATGATGCCAAAAATGATCCCGTTAAGAAAGCCGATTTGATTCGGGACATGGTCGCAAGTATTTCGAAAATTCCAGATAGAATTCAACGTGAAATTTATATTCAGGAATGTTCCAGAATAATGGATATTTCGGAGCAGGTTTTGACAAGTACTTTGGCGCAGTTGGTTCAAAAAGATGTTACCGAAGTAGGGAAAAAAGCAAAACAAGAGCAAAAAGCTTTTGAAATTGTAAAAAATGAAAATCCTGTTCAAGCGGCAAAAGTTGATGTGCTGTATCGTTTGGAGCGTAAAATAATTGAGATTCTTTTATTGTATGGCAATAAAACTGAAGAATTTGAAGATGTTTATTTGAGAACAAATGAATCTGGTGAAATTGAAAATGTAACAGAAAAGAAAGAATATAAAGTTTATCAAAGGATTTATTTGAGCTTGCAAGAAGATGAAGTAGAGCTAGCTAATCCTTTGTTTCGAGATATTTTTAATGATATAATTCAATATTTTCTTCAAAATGAAAATTTAGAATTTGAAAAATATTTAATGCATTTAAATTCCGACTTTGCTCAAGAAGTGACCGATATATTGATGGAAGATGAACGATTGGTGTTGCATAATTGGGAAGGACAAAACATCATTCCTAAAACTAAAAACGAAACTATCAGCCAGTATGTGTCAGAAACTATCTTGACAATGCGTTGGTATTTGGTTGATAAAATTATAGAGGAATTAAAAAACTCTGTATCAAATGAACCAGGTTCAGATAATACAGAGTCTATGTCTATGGCGATGGACTATTATAAACTAATTAATTCGTTTTCAAAAAAATTAGGAAGAGTCATGTCGCGCTACAGTTAAACGATTTCTAGAGTTTTAGCTTTATTTACTAAATCTACTAGATTCGTAACGTTTAATTTAGTTAACAATCGTAACTTGTAAGTACTGATTGTTTTTTCGTTGAGCGATAAAATCTCAGCGATTTCGTGGTTTTTCTTACCGTCGCTTAAATAACGCAATACTTCCACTTCACGATTTGAAAGTTTTCTGTACAAACGCTCGCTTTTGCTTTGTTTTGCAATCAAAGCAATGTTTTTCATCACTGTTTCATTCATGATGATTTTGCCTTGGTGTACTTTGATAATCGATTGACCTAAAGTTTCCAGTTTTTCAGTTTTGTGAACAAATCCAGAAACTCCTGCTTTAATAGCATTTGGAGCGTAAATCTGTTCTGAAAGACCGCTGTAAAAAATAATTTTTGTTTTTGGAAAATTTTTCAAAACCGATTTGATTTCGAAAATACTTGATAGGCCTTCAAGTTCTAGGTCCAATACAAGAACATCTATTTCTTTGGTAAGAAGAATGTCTTTTACCATTGCAAAATTACCAACGTTAGCAACGATGGAAATGTCCGAATGGTCTTTGAAGTACGATTTTATTCCAAAATGTACTACAGGATAGTTATCTGCTAAACAAACTTTAATCATGGTATTTAGTTTTAGGATTGTTTTTGAAGATATAAAATTAAAAAAATATTTTCATATAAGTCTAATTTTTCGGACAAATTATTTTTTTTTAACAGTTTATTGTGCAAACTGGTATAGGATTCATTTTATGTTGGTTGTTTTGATTAAGTTTTTTGTAGATTTTTAAAACTTCTTTTTCACGTTCTGAAAAAGTATTAGTATCTAGTTCTGTGTCAGTTATACGCATTGCCCATTCCAATTCGTCATAGCTAGCTCCCAATTGGTCTTCGTCTGAACGATCATCTCCAAATAATCCATCAGTAGGTGCAGCTGTTAAAATAGAATTTGGAATTTTAAGATAGGTCCCTAATTGATATACTTCTGATTTCATTAAATCTGCAATTGGGCTCAAGTCGACTCCGCCATCTCCATATTTAGTATAAAATCCTACACCAAAATCTTCAACTTTATTTCCTGTTCCTGCTACTAATAAACCATGAATTCCAGCAAAATAGTATAAAGTTGTCATGCGTAAACGGGCACGAGTATTGGCAAGTGATAAATTTACAAGGCTTTCGTTGTCAGTTGTAGGGACTTCTTTTTTGAATGTTTCAAAAACAGAAGTTAAGTCAGCAACTACATTGGTTACATTAGGGAATCTATTTTTTAATTGCTCAATGTGTTCTTTGGCTCTTGATACGTGACTCGGAGCTTGATGAATTGGCATTTCAACGCATAATACTTTCAAACCAGTTTGGGCGCAGAGAGTTGAGGTTACTGCTGAATCTACTCCGCCAGATATTCCAATTACAAATCCATTAACTTTTGAATTTTCAGCATAGCTTTTCAGCCATTCAACAATATGAGTATTTACTTTTTCGATTTGGAGGGTTCTTTTTTTAGTCATAATAGTTTAAGTTTTAAAAAGCAGGGATGTATATTTGCAAAAAAATAAACGCAAAGTTTTAAGAGTCCCTATCGTAACAAATTTAAAGAAAATAATACAATTGAATAGAGGATGTTTGATATAGGTTGAAAAATCACATGAAGATTTGCGAATAATGCTTTAAACTTATCATGGAATTGATAAATAAATAAAATAAATATGAAATTTTTTCTCTTACCTATAGTTTTCTGTTTGCTTTTTTGTTCTTGTGACCAAAAAAGTAAAGTTGAAAAAACTATTGAAGAAACTCCAGTAGATATTAAGGTGGAACGTTTTGATAAAGAGTTCTTCGAGACTTCTCCAAAGGACTTGTCAAACCTAAAAAAGAAATATCCTTATTTTTTCTCTCCTCAGATAAATGATACTGTTTGGATAAACAAAATGACGACACCTATTTGGAGAGAAGTGTATAACGAAGTTCAAAAAAAATATCCTTCTACCGAGGGGATTCAAAATGAAATTGAAGCTTTGGTTCAGCATATGAAATATTATTTTCCAAAGACCAAAACGCCTAAAGTGATTACGTTGATTTCGGATATGGATTATACGAATAAAGCTATTTATACGGATTCTTTAGTTTTAATTTCGTTAGAATTGTATTTAGGGAAGGATCATAAGTTTTATACTTTTCCAAAATATCTAAAACAAAATTTTGAAGAAAGACAAATGATGCCTGATGTTGTAAAGAGTTTTTCATTAGGGAAAATTGCTCCTCCAACGGATAAGAATTTGTTGTCTCAAATGATTTATTTTGGAAAAGAACTTTATTTAAAAGATCTTTTACTTCCAGAATACAGTGATGCTGAAAAAATGGGATATACTCCAGAGCAAATTGTTTGGTGCCAAGAAAATGAAAGTTATATTTGGCGCTATTTTATTGAGAAAGAAATGCTTTTTAGCGATGAGCAAAAGTTGACTTCTCGTTTTATTGATCCAGCTCCTTTTTCAAAATTTTATTTAGAAATAGATAATGATTCTCCAGGGCAAATAGGATCTTGGATAGGTTGGCAAATTGTTAAATCTTATATGGAAAACAATGATGTTACGGTAGACCAGTTGTTAAAAACGGATGCCAAAGAAATTTTCGAAAAATCAAAATACAAACCCAAGAAATAATGTCAAATAAAAATACCTCAGAAATTAAATTTTTAGTCGAATTGGATGAAAACCGCGTACCGGAAAAGCTTTTTTGGACTGCAAAGGACGGAGGAGTGGAGCTATCAGAATCAAAAGCAATTATGCTTAACGTTTGGGATAGCAAAGCCAAGGAAAGTATGCGTATCGATTTGTGGACTAAAGAAATGCCTGTTGATGAAATGAAGATTTTCTTTCATCAAACATTAGTGGCTATGGCAGATACTTTTAAAAGAGCTACTAATGATGAAAAAATGTCGGATACAATGTTGGACTTCTGTGATTATTTCGCTGAGAAACTAGAATTGAAGAAATAGCTTATTGTGGACAGGTCGAAAAAAAATCCCAAAGCTGAAATTTAATATTCAGTTTTGGGATTTTTTATATTTCTAGTTTTTTTTAAAACTCTGAATTATTTTTGAAAACCTCTTGATTTACTTCGTCTATATAGCCTAAAAGTTCTTCTTTTCCTGTTGATTCTGTTGCCGAAGTAACAAAGTATTGTGGCATTTCGGCCCAGTTGTTGGCGAACATTTGTTTCTTGTAAGCAGCAATATGAGAATCAATTTTTACTTTACTGATTTTATCAGCTTTAGTGAAAATAATGCAAAACGGAATTTCACTTTCTCCCATATATGACATAAATTCAATGTCGATTGTCTGTGCTTCATGGCGAATGTCAATCAAAACAAAAGCACAAACCAACTGCTCTCTTGTTTCGAAATAATCGGTGATGAATTCTTGAAATATGGATTTTGTTTTTTTTGAAACTTTGGCATAACCATAACCGGGTAAATCTACAAGAAACCAATTGTTATTGATTAAAAAGTGATTTATTAGTTGGGTTTTTCCTGGTCTTCCAGATGTTTTTGCCAATTTTTTATGATTGGTCAACATATTGATCAATGATGATTTTCCAACATTGGAACGGCCAATAAAAGCATATTCCGGCAAAAAATCCTTTGGGCATTTGCTTACATCTGAGTTACTTATTACGAATTCGGCAGTATTGATTTTCATTTTTTTTTGAGTATAAAATTCTCCTTTTCGATTAATGTTCCCTAAGATGAGTGTGGGTAAGCCAGTCTTCAAGATGAGTGTTAAATTCTTCTGGTTGTTCCATCATGGCAGCATGACCACATTTGTCAATCCAGTATAAAGTGGAATTAGGTAATAACCTATGGAATTCATCTGCTACATCTGGAGGTGTAACTTTGTCATTTTTTCCCCAAATAATACAGGTTTGTACATGCATTTTCGGTAAATCTTTGGCCATATTATGACGAATGGCACTTTTGGCAATAGTCAAGGTTTTGATTAGTTTTATACGATCATTTACTGTGGCATATACCTCGTCAATAAGTTCTGGTGTTGCTATTTTTGGATCATAAAAAACATCTTCAGCTTTTTTCTTGATGTATTCATAGTCACCTCTTTTTGGGTAACTGTCTCCCATAGCGCTTTCGTATAGTCCTGAACTTCCTGTAATTACAAGTCCAGATACTTTTTCTGGAAACATTTTGGTATGGTATAATGCAATATGTCCTCCAAGTGAATTTCCTAAAAGAATGACTCTGTCTAATTTTTTGTAAGTAATGAAGTTTTTTACATAGACGGCAAAACTCTTCACGTTTGTTTTTAATATGTTTTGGGTGTAGATAGGCAAATCGGGGATGATGATTCTGTACCCTTTATTCGAAAAGTAACTAGCTACAGCATCAAAATTGCTAAGTCCCCCCATTAAACCATGTAAGATGACAATCGGAATTCCTTCGCCTGCTTCGTAATATCCGTATTTGCCTTCTTTTTTATAGTATTTTTCCATGTTTTAAATGACAATTTTCAATTTTTCACAAATATAGGGTTTATAAAATTAAAAAGAATTTTAGTAGCCTTTTTTTAACCTTTTATTGTCTAGGGTAAAAAGTATAGTCTTGAATGATGTTTTGATAATTTTTTAACTAATGAACAATAGAATTTTTAAGCTTTTAAGAATGTGCTTTAACAATCGAAAATGTCTACTTTTTAGCAAAACACAATCTTTCTTACAAATTATTGAAGTTTTAGCTAACGTTCTGATTGTCTATAAACTAAGCGTTTTCGGGTAAAAGAGGTTAAACTTATTAACAAAGTGGTATATAGTGGTAAATTGTGGTAAAATTTTATATATTTTTGCTTTATACAATTAACACTATTTACTTGGACGCAATTATAGGAACATATGAGTGTAAAGTTGATGCAAAAGGACGGGTTTTATTACCTGCTCCCTTAAAAAAGCAATTGGCTTCCTCGCTTCAAAACGGTTTTGTTTTGAAGCGTTCTGTATTTCAGCCCTGTTTGGAATTGTATCCTATGGAAGAGTGGGATTTGATGATGAAAAAAATCAACAAACTTAATCGATTTGTAAAAAAGAACAATGACTTTATTCGCCGTTTCACTGCTGGAGTAAAAGTGGTGGAGATAGATGCATTGGGAAGGTTGTTGATCCCTAAAGATTTAGTGGTTTTTGCTAGCGTTGATAAAGATGTGGTTTTTTCTTCTGCAGTTAATATTGTGGAAATTTGGGATAAGGATTTGTATGAGAAATCAATAGACGGTGCAGATGTTGATTTTGCTGATTTAGCCGAGGAAGTAATGGGTAATTTAAATGACGACGACAATGGAATATCATAATCCAGTATTGCTACATGCTACGGTAGATGGCTTAAATATAAATCCAGAGGGAGTTTATGTTGATGTAACTTTTGGTGGAGGTGGTCATTCAAAGGAAATATTGAGTAGGCTGGGACCAAATGGTAAATTGTTTGCCTTTGACCAAGATGAGGATGCTTTGGCCAATGCTTTGCCTGACGAAAGATTTACACTTATTAACGAAAATTTTAGATTTATAAAAAGGTTTTTGCGTTTTTATGGTATAAAAGAAGTGGATGGTATTTTGGGAGATTTGGGAGTTTCTTCTCATCAGTTTGATGTACCCGAAAGAGGCTTTTCAACTCGATTTGATGCTGGACTGGATATGAGAATGAGTCAAAAAAATGATTTGAATGCATATCGAGTGGTAAATGAATATGATGATGCCAACTTGAGAAGAGTGTTCTTTGATTATGGTGAATTGAAAAATGCACCAGCTTTGGCAAGAACAATTATAGAAGCTAGAGAGCATAGATTAATCGAGACCACTGATGAATTGAAAGAAGTCTTGGCGAAATATTTGCCAGAAAGAGTTCGAAATAAAATATTGGCCCAAATCTACCAGGCGATTCGTATTGAGGTGAATCAGGAAATGGATGTTTTGAAAGAGTTTTTGGAACAGTCCCTTGAGATTTTAAAGCCAGGTGGAAGATTAAGTGTAATTTCTTATCATTCATTAGAAGATAGATTGGTGAAAAGATTTATAAAAAATGGAATGTTCGAAGGGGAGCCAGAACGTGATTTTTATGGAAATTTTTCAGTTCCTTTTAAAACTATCGGAAAATTAATTGTTCCTGATAACGAAGAAATCAAAATAAATAATAGAGCTAGAAGTGCTAAGTTGAGAATTGCTGAGAAAAAGTAATAAAATGAAAGGTGGAATTTATAACATATTAAAAGCACAGTTTCTTATAGATGATAATGCAGTCAAAAATTGGCGTTTTATTGTCTTTGTGATTTTACTTGCTATAATAATGATTGCCAATACGCAACGATACGAACAAAAAGTATTTAAGATTGTTGAATTGACCAATAAAGTAAAAGAGTTACGTTCTGAATTTGTAGACAGACGTTCTGAGTTGATGAAACTCAAAATGGAATCCACGGTTTCGGCTAAAATGGAAGAAAAACAAATTTTCCCATCAACCGTTCCGCCAGTTAAAATAGAAGTTAAAGAACCTGAAGAGAAAAATTTCTTAGAAAGAATATGGCAGTAGAAGATAAATATATATCCTATAGAACCTATTTGGTTGCCTTTTTCATCTTTTTGATGGCAATTGCTATTGCTGTTAAGTTAACGAATATTCAATGGGTTGATGGAGATCATTACAGAGAATTAGCGAAAGAAAGAACGGTGAAAAATTTTGTTATTCCTGCCAATAAAGGAAATATCTATTCAGCTGATGGAAGCCTTTTGGCAACTTCAATTCCTAATTATGCAATCCGTTTTGATGCTGTAGCGCCGAAAACAGAAGCTTTTGAAAAAAATGTAAAATTACTGTCTGATTCATTGGGAATGTTACTTAAAAAATCCAGTAGTACAATTCAAAATGAACTAAGAAGAGCTAGAGCACATAAAAATAGATATTTTTTAGTTGCTCAAGGTTTGAGTTTTACCGAATATATGAAAATCAAAGGATTTCCATTGTTCAATTTGGGAGCTTATAAAGGTGGAATTATAATTGAGCAAAAAACAATTAGAGAACATCCAATTGGGCATATTGCTGAGCGTAGTATTGGTTATGAAAGAAAAATGCCTGAAGGATATTCTGATGGTAAAGGAATAGAGTGGGCTTATCGTGAATATCTTAACGGAAAGGACGGTAAAATATTAAAACAAAAAATAGCTAAAGGGCAATGGAAACCTATTCGTGACGTCAACGAAGTGGAGCCTCAAGATGGATATGATGTTATATCAACAATTGATGTTTACATTCAGGATATTGCACATCACGCTTTGTTGAAGCAATTGGAAGAATATGAAGCAGATCATGGTTGTGTGGTGGTTATGGAAACTAAAACAGGTCATGTAAAAGCTATTTCAAATTTAGGAAGAGCAACAGATGGGACTTATTATGAAACTACAAATTATGCTTATGCTGAATCTCATGAGCCAGGATCGACTTTTAAATTAGTTGATTTGATGGCAATACTAGAAGATAAAGTGGCTGATACAAGTACTGTTTATGATAGCCACGGAGGTGTTGTTGTTTACTCAGGTCGAAAAGTAAGAGACTCTCATGAAGGAGGTTATGGTAAAATATCTTTAGCTAGAGGATTTGAAGTTTCTTCGAATACGGTAATGGTTCAAGCCGTTTATAACAATTACAAAAATAATCCTACGAAGTTTGTGAATCACATTAATTCCTATGGTTTAAATAAGAAATTAGGATTGGCTTTTAAAGGTGAAGGAAAACCTTTCATTCCGCAACCTAGTGATAAAAATTGGTCAAACATTTCACTTCCATGGATGGCTTTTGGATATGGGGTTTCGGTTACACCTTTGCAAACTTTAACCTTTTATAATGCTGTTGCAAATAATGGTGTGATGGTAAAACCACAATTGGTTTCTGAAATTAAAGCGTGGAATAAAACAATAAAAAAATATGATACAGAGGTAATGAATCCAAGGATTTGTTCCCCTGAAACGTTAAAAAAAGTTAAGGCAGTTTTGGCTAATGTAGTTAAAAAAGGAACTGGGTCAAAATTGTATTCCAAAGATTTTTCTATGGCCGGTAAAACGGGGACAGCTCAAGCAAATTATGYGACAAATGGAGGGAAAGATAAACATTATGTTTCGTCATTTGTAGGTTATTTTCCAGCTGATAATCCTATGTATTCTTGTATTGTGGTGGTTCATAAACCTAATACTTCGGGGAATAATTATTATGGAGCCGATGTTGCGGGACCTGTTTTTAAAAGAATTGCCCAAAAGATATTTACAGATATCCCTTCTACGAATGTGATTAAGAAATTAGACAATCCTAATCCGAAGCAAGAGAGCAATTATAATGCCTATTATGTGAAAATGCAGAAAAAGCAAAATTCTGTTCCAAATGTAAAAGGAATGTCAGGAATGGACGCAGTTGCTTTATTGGAGAATTTAGGTTTAAAGGTTAAAGCTGTTGGAGTTGGGAAAGTGAAAAAACAATCCATTCAAGCAGGACAGAGTATTGTAAAAAATTCATCAATTCTATTGGAATTATCATGAGTATACTAAAAGACATATTATATAAAGTGGCGATAGAATCTGTAACGGGTTCTACCGAAATTGCTATAAACCAATTGAATTTTGATTCTAGAAAAGTAGAAAAAAACGATGTTTTTATTGCAATTCGAGGGACCATTTCAGATGGGCATGATTTTATTGAAAAAGCAATTGGGTTAGGAGCTTCAACGGTTATTTGTGATACACTTCCAGCTAACCTAATAAATGGCGTGACTTATGTTTGCGTAAAAGATACAAATGCAGCTTTGGCTTTTATGGCTGCAAATTTTTATGGTAATCCTTCTCAAAAACTAAAATTAGTTGGTATTACAGGAACGAATGGTAAAACAACTATTGCTTCTTTGTTATATCAAATGTTTAAAAAAGCAGATTTTAAAGTAGGTTTACTTTCGACTGTGAAGATTTTAGTTGGCGATGTAGAATATAAAGCAACGCATACTACTCCTGATTCTATAACCATAAATTCTTTTCTTAAGGAAATGGTGGATGCTGGTGTTGAGTATTGTTTTATGGAAGTAAGTTCGCATGGTATTCACCAAAAGCGAACTGAGGCTTTGCATTTTAGAGGAGGAATATTCACTAATTTATCACATGATCATTTAGATTACCATCCTACGTTTGCAGAATATAGAGATGTTAAGAAATCTTTTTTCGATCATTTGCCAAGTGATGCTTTTGCTCTTACCAATATCGACGATAAAAATGGGCAAGTAATGCTTCAAAATACTGCTGCCAAAAAACTTTCTTACGCTTTAAAAACGTATTCTGATTACAAAGCTCAAATTCTGGAAAATCAATTGTCTGGATTGCTGTTGAAAATAAATGGTAATGAAGTTTGGGTGAAATTAATTGGAACTTTTAATGCTTACAACCTATTGGCAATATATGGAACAGCTGTTGAGTTAGGGTTAGACAGTTTGGAAGTGCTTCGATTGATGTCCGAATTAGAAAGTGTTTCTGGACGATTTCAATATATTGTTTCCAATACGAATATAACGGCTATAGTAGATTATGCTCATACGCCAGATGCACTCGAAAATGTTTTGAATACCATTAACGATGTACGAACAAATAACGAACAATTAATAACAGTTGTGGGTTGCGGAGGAAATAGAGATACTGCAAAACGCCCTGTAATGGCCAATATCGCTACAGAATTGAGTGATAAAGTAATTTTGACTTCCGATAATCCTAGAAACGAAGAGCCGGAAGCCATCATTCAAGAAATGGAAAAAGGAATTCAAGCTCAAAATTTCAAAAAAGTTTTATCAATTACAGATAGATTGCAAGCGATTAAAACAGCTTGTCAATTGGCACAGCCAAATGATATTATATTGATTGCTGGTAAAGGGCACGAAACCTATCAGGAAATCAAAGGGGTACGTCATGATTTTGATGACATGAAAAATGTAAAAGAGATTTTAGATCAATTAGGAAAATAATAGTTTAATCGGTTATTTGTTTATTCGTTTAACCGGACATTAAAAGACCTAACGATTAAACAAATTAACGATTAACCAAATAAACAAAGAGATATGCTATACTACTTATTTCAATATTTAGACAAAGTAATGGATGTTCCTGGTACAGGGGTTTTTCAATACATCACCTTTAGATCGTCCTTAGCATTGATGTTATCATTGTTATTGTCTACCATTTATGGAAAGCGCATAATTGGTTTTTTAAGTAGACAGCAAGTAGGAGAAACAGTTCGTGAATTAGGTTTGGCTGGACAAAATGAAAAAGCAGGTACTCCTACAATGGGGGGAATTATTATCATTTTTGCGACTTTAGTTCCTGTGATACTTTTTGCAAAATTGCATAATATTTATATTGTTTTGTTGATAGTTACCACTTTATGGATGGGAACCATTGGTTTTGTTGATGATTATATTAAGATTTTCAAGAAAGACAAGCAAGGACTTAAGGGTATTTTTAAAGTATTTGGTCAAGTTGGATTGGGAGTAATCGTTGGATCGGTTTTGTATTTTAGTCCAGCCGTTACGGTTAGAACAGATACTGGTAAAGTTGATATTTTTAAGCAAAGTACTGAAACTGTTGTTAATCCAGTTTCATTGGAGGAAAAATCAACTGCAACTACAATTCCTTTCTTTAAAAATAATGAATTTGATTATGCCGAGCTTTTAGCTTGGACAGGTGAAGGATATGAACAATGGGCTTGGTTAGTCTTTATTCCTATTGTGATTTTTATTATTACGGCAGTTTCAAACGGAGCCAATTTAACTGATGGTATAGACGGTTTAGCAGCAGGGACTTCTGCAGTTTCAGTCTTTGCATTGGCTATTTTTACGTTTGTTTCAGGGAATATTATTTTCTCAAACTATCTGAATATAATGTACATACCCAATTCGGGTGAGATGACCGTTTTTATAGCTTCGTTTCTCGGTGCTTTGATTGGTTTTCTTTGGTACAATTCCTATCCGGCTTCTGTTTTTATGGGGGATACTGGAAGTTTGACCATCGGAGGAATTATTGCGGTATTGGCAATTGCTGTTCGTAAAGAAATGCTTATCCCTTTATTGTGCGGAATCTTTCTGGTTGAAAACTTCTCTGTTGTTTTACAAGTGAGCTATTTTAAATATACCAAAAAACGCTTTGGTGAAGGGCGAAGGATTTTTCTAATGTCGCCACTACATCACCATTATCAAAAGAAAGGTTATCATGAAAGTAAAATAGTGACGCGATTTTGGGTTGTAGCTATAATGTTGGCCATTTTGTCAATTGTTACACTGAAATTGAGATAATATGAGGCTAGTGATTTTAGGAGGAGGAGAAAGTGGTGTAGGTACTGCTATTCTAGGTAAGAAAAAAGGATATGATGTTTTTGTATCCGATTTTGGAAAGATAAAGGACAGTTATAAAGAGGTGTTAATTATAAATGGCATCGCTTGGGAAGAAGGAAAGCATACTGAAGATTTAGTATTGAATGCCGATTTGGTTATGAAAAGCCCCGGTATTCCTGATAAATCACCAATTGTGAAGCAATTAAAAAATAAAGGTATTGCTGTAATCTCCGAGATTGAATTTGCAGCTCCTTTTACAAAGGCTCTTACCATTGGGATAACGGGAAGTAACGGAAAAACGACCACTACAATGCTTACGCATCACTTGTTGAAAACAGCAGGATTGAATGTAGGATTAGCTGGAAATGTAGGTAAAAGTTTTGCTTGGCAGGTCGCAGATAATAATTATGATTTTTATGTGATAGAGTTGAGCAGTTTTCAGTTAGATGGAATTGTGGATTACAGACCGGACATTGCGATAATAACGAATATTAGTCCAGATCATTTAGATCGATATGATTACAAATATCAAAATTATATTGAGTCTAAATTTCGTATCACGATGAATCAAACAGAGGAAGATTTCCTTATTTATGATGCAAACGATGAAGCCATTTTAGAATGGTTGAGTAAAAATAAAGTTAAAGCCAAATTAATTCCTTTTTCGTTAACCGACGAATTTACCGAAGGAGCTTATATAAAAAATAACAAAATGGAAGTAAAGATCAATCAAGAAGAGTTTTCAATGGACACGGAATACATTGCATTAGAAGGAAAACATAATTTAAAGAATGCTATGGCTGCTACTTCTGTTGCAAAAATTTTGCAAATAAGAAAAGAAACAATTCGTGAAAGTTTGTCTAATTTTCAAGGTGTTGAACATCGTTTGGAAAAAGTATTGAAGATCCAAAATGTTCAATATATAAATGATTCAAAAGCTACCAATGTAAATTCAGTATTTTTTGCTTTAGACAGTATGAACACACCAACTGTTTGGATAGTGGGAGGAGTTGATAAAGGAAATGATTACCATGAATTAATGTCTTTAGTTCGTGAAAAAGTAAAAGCAATTGTTTGTTTAGGGGTTGATAATAAAAAAATTATTGATGCCTTCGGAAATGTAGTTGATATAATGGTTGAAGTAACAAGTATGAATGAAGCTGTCCGCATGGCTCAACGTCTATCTGAAAAAGGAGATACAGTATTATTATCACCAGCATGTGCCAGTTTTGATTTGTTTGAAAGCTATGAAGACAGAGGAAAACAATTCAAACAAGCAGTTAAAAATCTATAAAATAAGTTTAAAAGGATAAGAGTTTAGAATGTTTAGATAAAAGTTAATTCTAAATTTATTTTTAATAAACTCATAAACCTCACTAAATATAATAAAATGAAAGAACTAATTAACAAGCTAAAAGGAGATAAAGGCATTTGGTCATTCGTGGCCTTATTGGGCCTGTTTTCTTTTATGCCAGTTTTTAGTGCAAGTAGTAATTTGGCTTATTTGGGTCATGGTACTGGGAATACATTAGGTTATTTGGTAAAACATTTTGCTCATATCTGTATTGGATTTTTAATTATTTATTGGGTTCATAAAATTCCGTATCATTATTTTAGAGCAATTTCGAAAGCGGGACTGCCTATAGTTTGGCTTTTATTGGCTTATACTTTAGTAAAAGGAACCGTGATTGCAGGTGCAAATGCGAGTAGATGGATTCAGATTCCTTTTATAGGATTGTCGTTTCAAACATCAACATTGGCGGCAATTATGCTGTTCATTTTTGTTGCTCGTTACTTATCCAAAACCAGAGAAACGCCTATTACTTTTAAGTCTTCTTTATGGGAGCTGTGGACTCCGGTTTTTATAACATTGATGTTCATTCTGCCAGCCAATTTTTCTACTACAGCTTTGATCTTTTCAATGGTACTTATGCTTGCTTTTGTTGGTAGATATCCTTTGAAGTACATCTTTTTCATCATAGGTTCTGGAGTCGTGATTTTGACTTTGTTTTTTTTAATGTCAAAAGCTTTTCCTGAATCTAAATTTTTCAGCAGGGTAGGGACATGGCAAAGTCGTATTGAAAATTTCACAAGCAATAAAGCTGATGAAGATGATTATCAAATAGAAAAGGCTAAAATAGCTATCGCTTCTGGACAAATATATGGTTTGGGACCTGGAAAAAGTGTTCAGAAAAATTTTTTGCCACAGTCTTCTTCTGATTTTATTTATGCCATTATTGTTGAAGAATATGGACTTGTAGGAGGTTTAGGAGTTTTAGTTTTGTATCTGCTTTTGTTATTCCGATTTGTAGTCGCCTCTCATAAAGCAAATACGCTCTTTGGAAAATTGGTGGTGATAGGGTTAGGGTTTCCAATGATTTTTCAAGCGATGATTAATATGGCGGTTGCCGTAGAGTTATTGCCGGTTACCGGACAAACATTGCCTTTGATAAGTAGTGGAGGTAGTTCGATTTGGATGACTTGTTTTGGACTCGGAATTATTTTGAGCGTGACCAAAAAAGAAGAAGAAATTACACAAGAAAAATTAGAAAAAGAAAAAAGAGAAGAAATACTTCAAAAACTTATAGATAGAGAATTGGAAGCAGATCTTGAGGAAGCAGATTTTAAAAATGTAAATGACAATTTTGACACAAGTGATTATTCAATTACGGATAATTCAATGAACCCAATGAATGCGGTGTTAAAATAATTGGGTTTATTAGATTTTATAAATAATACAATTCGTTACAATTTAGTATTAAAAGAAGCAACTTAGAAATTTTTTCAAAATGGCAAAACATAGATTTATCTTGAGTGGAGGAGGTACAGGAGGACACATTTATCCTGCGATTGCAATTGCAAACGAGTTGGAGTCTCGTTTTCCCGATGCTGAAATTTTGTTCGTTGGTGCCAAAGACAAAATGGAAATGCAAAAAGTGCCTCAAGCAGGTTATAAAATAAAAGGTCTTTGGATTGCTGGTCTACAAAGAAAACTAACAATTCAAAATGCAATGTTCCCATTTAAATTATTGAATAGTTTATGGGAATCCAGAAAAATTATAAAAAAATTCCAACCAGATGTTGTTATTGGTACAGGCGGATTCGCCAGCGGACCATTGTTGAAAATGGCCAATAGTATGAATATCCCAACCGTTATCCAAGAACAAAACTCTTATCCGGGAATTACTAATAAACTTTTGAGTAAAAAAGCAAATAGTATTTGTGTTGCTTATGATCATTTGGAACGTTTTTTTCCAGAAGACAAAATAATTTTGACCGGAAATCCAGTTCGTCAAGATTTATTGGATATCCAGGATAAAAGAAAAGAAGCTATCGAATATTTTAATTTGGATCCATCCAAGAAAACATTGTTGGTTCTCGGAGGAAGTCTTGGTGCCAGAAGAATCAATCAATTGATCGAAAAAGAATTGCATAATCTACTTTCTTTAAATGTGCAGGTGATATGGCAATGCGGGAAGTTTTATTTAGAAGATTATAAAAAATATAATAAACATAATGTACAGGTTCTAGCCTTTATTGAAAGGATGGATTTGGTTTATGCTGCTGCAGATGTTGTTATTTCGAGAGCCGGAGCTTCTTCTGTTTCAGAGCTGTGTATTGTTGGAAAACCGGTGATTTTTATTCCATCACCAAATGTTGCCGAAGATCACCAAACTAAAAATGCCGAAGCAATAGTAAAAAAGAAAGGAGCTATTTTGCTTAAAGAATCACAATTGGATGAAGACTTTAGCTTGGTATTTGAATCCTTGATAAAAGACCAAGGGAAGCAAGATCAATTGAGTGAAAATATTAAGTTATTGGCTAAGCCAAAAGCAACAGAACAAATTGTTGATGCAATTGTTAAGTTGATTAAATAATAAAGTTAATGAATCGATTAGCATGTCGAATGTGTAGCATGAAAACGGATAATCCTGATAAATTAAAATAAGAAGCAAAATGAATTTAAATCAAATTAAAAACGTCTATTTCATAGGAATCGGAGGAATCGGAATGAGTGCTTTGGCTCGTTATTTCAAAACTATAGGAAAACAAGTTTCGGGCTATGATAAAACACCTTCTATTCTTACCAGTGAATTGATTGAAAGTGGAATTGATATTCATTTTGAAGACAATATTAATCTAATTCCAAATGATTATTATGCTGAAAATACATTAGTAATAATTACTCCTGCGGTACCTGTTAAGCATTCTGAGTGGAATTATTTCTTGGAAAGAGATTATCAAGTAAAAAAGAGAGCAGAAGTTCTGGGCATTATTACTCAAGATACTTTTTGTTTTGCAGTTGCGGGAACTCATGGAAAAACCACGACTTCTAGTATTTTAGGACATATTTTGTATGAAAGTGGAGCTGATGTGACAGCTTTTATAGGTGGGATTGTTGAAAATTATGATTCTAATTTAATTGGAACCGGTAAAACAGTTACTGTTGTTGAAGCTGATGAATTTGATCGTTCCTTCTTGCATTTACATCCAAATATCGCCTGTATCACGTCTATGGATGCGGATCATTTGGATATTTACGGTACAAGCGCAGCAATTGAAGAATCATTTGTGGAATTTGCAAATAAAGTTGAAGATAAGAGCAAGCTTTTTATAACCAGTGAATTGCCTATTGAAGGGATGATTTGTGGAGTTAATGAAGATGCTGTTTTTGAAGCCTTCAATGTAAGAATAGAAAGCGGAAGCTACGTTTTTGATGTTAAAACTCCTGACGAAACTATTAAAGATTTGCGTTTTGGATTGCCAGGTAAGCATAACTTAATGAATGCTTTGATGGCATTGGCTATGGCAATAACCTACGGCACCCCGACCGAGGTTATTGCTAAAGCTTTAGTTTCTTTTAAAGGAATTAGAAGACGTTTTTCGTATCAAATTAAAGAGGATAATCTTGTATATATCGATGATTATGCACATCATCCAACAGAAATTAACGCAGTTCATCAAGCCGTTCGGGAATTGTATCCAGGTCAAAAAGTGTTAGCGATTTTTCAACCGCACTTATTCAGTAGAACTAGAGACTTTGCTGATAATTTTGCTAAAAGTTTATCGGCTTTTGATGAAGTCTTTTTAATGGAAATTTATCCTGCCCGAGAATTGCCTATGGAAGGTATTAATTCACAATGGTTAATGGATAAAATGACAAATGAACATAAGAAAATTGTTAGTAAAGAAGATTTAATTCCTTCAATTTTAGGAAATGATGCCACTGTTATTGTAACAATTGGGGCAGGTGATTTAGGAGAAATGGTTCCTTCAATTAAAAAAGCATTATATGAAAGTCTTTAATTGGAATAATATACGATTATTACTCATGTTTGTTTTGGTAATTTTTCTTTTTTCGTTTACCTCTAAACGAAATTCAAAAAGAAAATTAACTAAAAGCGAAGTTGTTTTTGTAGGCGAAAACTCTCTTTATTTAAAGAATGAAACGGTTAATAAATTGTTGATAGAAAATAATTCGAATGCTAAAACCATAAGAAAAGATAGGCTAGATTTGAATAGATTGGAGCAAGTATTAAATGCTCAAGAAATGATTGAGAAAGCAGATGTTTATGTGAGTATCGATGGTGTTCTAAAAGCAGTTGTGAAACAGAAGACACCTATAGCTAGGGTCTTTAATGATGAGGGTTCCTTCTATATTGACAGTGAGGGAAATACCATGCCTTTATCAGCTAATTTCACAGCTCGAGTTCCACTTGTTTCTGGGGAGATAAACAAGAAAAATAGCAAAGATTTATTTAAATTATTTAAGATAATTTATGATGATGCGTTTTTGAGAAAAAACATCATTGGTATACAAATTATGCCTAATGGTAGCTTATTAATGCTCAATAGAAATTATAATTATCAAATTGATTTTGGTAGTTTGATAAATGTAGAACGTAAATTTCAAAACTATAAAGCTTTTTTTCAAAAAGTAAGTTTGGATAGTTCTTTGTATAATTATAAAAAAATAGATCTCAGATTTACGGAACAAGTAGTTTGCACAAAATAATAGAAAATGGAAAAAGAGAATATTGCAGTAGGTCTAGATATTGGGACGACGAAAATTGTTGCCATGATAGGCAAAAAGAATGAATATGGTAAACTTGAAATTTTAGGTGTTGGAAAATCTAAAAGCTTAGGTGTGGCTAGAGGTGTTGTGAATAATATTACGCAAACCATTCAATCTATTCAACAAGCAATACTTGAGGCAGAAAATAATTCTGGGTATAAAATAAAAGATGTTGTAGTTGGTATTGCTGGTCAGCATATCAGAAGTATTCAGCATAGCGATTACATTAGCAGAAGCAATCCTGAGGAAGTTATAGGAGGAAGCGATATTGATTTATTGATCAATCAGGTTCATAAATTGGCCATGTTGCCAGGAGAAGAGATTATTCATGTATTGCCTCAAGAATTTAAAATTGATGGACAATCGGATGTTAAAGAGCCAATCGGAATGTATGGTGGAAGATTGGAAAGCAGTTTTCATGTAGTAGTTGGACAGGCTTCTTCTATTAGAAACGTTGGAAGATGTATTCAAAGTTCAGGTATCGAATTGTCAGGTTTGACATTGGAGCCATTAGCTTCTTCCGATGCAGTTTTGAGTCAGGAAGAAAAAGAAGCCGGAGTTGCTCTTATTGATATTGGAGGAGGAACAACAGATTTGGCTATTTTCAAAGATGGAATTATTCGTCATACTGCAGTAATACCTTTCGGAGGAAATGTAATTACAGATGACATAAAAGAGGGTTGTTCGATTATAGAAAAACAAGCCGAATTATTGAAGGTGAAATTTGGTTCTGCTTGGCCAGGAGAAAATAAAGACAATGAGATTGTTTCTATTCCAGGATTAAGAGGAAGAGAGCCTAAAGAAATTTCGTTAAAAAACCTTTCAAAAATAATAAATGCCAGAGTTGTTGAAATCATTGAGCAAGTTTTTACCGAAGTAAGAGCTTATGGACATGAAGATCCTCGTAAAAAGTTGATTGCTGGAATCGTTCTTACAGGTGGTGGTGCACAATTGAAACATATCAAGCAATTGGTAGAATACATTACTGGAATGGATACTAGAATTGGTTATCCAAACGAGCACCTAGCAGGAAACTCTGATGAAGAAATTTCAAGTCCATTATATGCCACAGCAGTTGGATTAGTAATGAACAGCATTGAAAACAAAACGCAAAGTGCAGTTAAAATGCAGGCAACAGTAACACCTGAAAAAGTAACTTATTATAGAGAGCCTATTGTAGAAGAAAAAGTTGAAATTAAAGAAGAGGTTTATGTGCAACCCGAAAGAGTACTTCAAGTAGATCCTGTTAGGGAGGAATCTACTGAAAATAAGATAAGAAGATCGTTTTTTGATAAATATGTGGACAAGATTAAAGATTTTTTGGACAACGCAGAATAATAAATAAAGAATAAAAATGTTATCATACCTCCTTTTTGCCCCAAGCCTAGAGTAGTTAGAGATAAAGTTAATAAAAAATTAGAACCCCATATGATGCCAAGCAACACAGAATTTGGAAGTATTTCATTTGATTTGCCAAAAAATCAATCAAATGTAATCAAAGTAATTGGAGTAGGTGGTGGCGGTAGCAACGCTATAAACCACATGTTTAAACAAGGGATTAAAGGCGTTGATTTTATCGTCTGTAATACCGATTCTCAAGCATTGGATAATAGTGCTGTACCCAATAAAATTCAGTTAGGGATGAATTTGACTGAGGGATTAGGCGCTGGAGCAAATCCAGATATTGGACACCAATCAGCTATAGAAAGCATCGCTGACATTGAAAAAATGTTAGATATTAATACCAAAATGGTATTTATCACTGCCGGGATGGGTGGTGGAACTGGAACAGGTGCTGCCCCAGTTATCGCTCAACTAGCCAAAGAAAGAGACATACTTACAGTAGGAATCGTAACTTTACCATTCTTATTCGAAGGTAAAGTACGTCAAGAACAAGCGCTTATTGGTATCGAAAAATTGCGCAAGCAAGTCGATTCTTTAATCGTTATCAATAATAATAAATTAAGAGAAGTATATGGAAATCTAGGTTTCAAAGCCGGGTTTTCAAAAGCGGATGAAGTTTTGGCAACTGCCTCTAGAGGAATTGCCGAAGTAATAACACATCACTATACTCAAAATATCGATTTACGTGATGCCAAAACAGTATTGTATAATAGCGGAACTGCTATTATGGGATCTTCTGTTTCCTCTGGTGAAAATAGAGCTAAGGAAGGAATTGTTGCTGCTTTAGATTCTCCACTTTTAAACGATAATAAAATTACAGGAGCCAAAAACGTATTGTTGCTTATCGTTTCTGGAACTAATGAAATTACTATCGATGAAATTGCCGAAATCAATGAGCATATTCAATATGAAGCAGGTTCTAATGCTAATATTATTATGGGAGTTGGTGAGGACGAAAGTCTTGGTGATGCCATTGCAGTAACTATTATCGCTACAGGTTTTAATGTGGAACAACAAAACGAAATCGTAAATGTTGAGCCTAAAAAAATAATCCACACTCTAGAAGAAGAGCAGAGAGGTGTTTTTGATCTAACTAGAAACACCGTTGCAAACTTTAATTTAAATGCAGAAACGCCGGTTTCAAACTCTGATGAAAGAATCGTTTTTGATTTAATCGAAGATGTTGTAACTCCTGCGGCTATAGTTGAGTCTCCGATAATTGCTTCTATCAATGAAGATGAATTAATAGGGATGACTGAATTTATCAAAAATTTGGATGTAACATTCGAAATTGTTTCTCCAATGAAAGAGATCGATTTTATCGTTGCAAACCCTGTTGTTGAGCAAGTAAGAGAAGTAAGAGCAGAGCCAGTACGTTTTGAAGAAAAACAAGAGCAAACTGCTTTTTCATTCGATTTGCCATTAAGCAAACCAGAGCCTGTTCAAGCAAAAGAGGAATCAAATAATTTCTTGTTTGAATTGACAAATGAAACTCGCGATATCAAAGTAGTACAACCTGTTCAGTTCGTTCCAGTAACTGAATTGTCAGATAACGGGATTATAAAATACTCTCTTGAAGAATACATGGAAGCAGAGAATGACTTGATGGAAAGCAAGCCTGTAGCCAAAATTGAAGAGGAAGTAATACCGGCTGAATTGAACATAACAATGAAGCAAGTGTCTGAGCCAGTTGTCGAAAGTCCTGTTCTGGCGAACAATTCTCCAGTTGACATGACAATCGAAGAAACACTTAGATTCAGAGCTGAAGAAAGAAGAAAAAAACTTAAAGATTTCAATTATAAGTTTCATGATAATGTATCAAGAGTGGATGAACTAGAAAGAGAGCCAGCTTACAAAAGATTTGGCATCGACCTTAGTAGTTCACAAACCAATAATTCTACGTCAAGAATATCAGTTGGAACAGATAGTAATAATGACTTGCAGTTGCGTTCCAACAACTCCTATTTACATGACAATGTAGACTAACTAACTCAAACCATTTTGAGATAGCCCGAAAATTTTATTCAATTTTCGGGTTATTTTTTTGAGTATAAAGCATAAAACAAGAAGTTGTTAATGCGAGTTAAATTTTCTAAATTTGTCGGGCCTTATCCAGCTGTACATTACAAGCTTTTTGTCGTAACTATTTTTTTCTAAGAACAAGAAAGAGCTTCTTTCAGTCGCTTTTCTGGTTCAAGAAAAAATATAGTTTCTCCCAAAAAGGCTTTCCATTTCCATCTGGGGCAGTCACAGAGATTGGTTTTCAAAGAGACAATCTGAAATCTAAAATTTTAAATTTAAAATACAGAATATGAGTTTATCAATTCAAATCATGGACGAATTAAAAACCGCCATGAGAGCCAAAGATACAGTAGCATTAGAAGCATTAAGAGCTATAAAATCAGAACTTTTATTGGCGCAGACAGCATCAGGTTCAAAAGAAGAAATATCGGCTGATGATGAGATTAAATTGCTTCAAAGATTAGTTAAAACTCGTAAAGAAAGCGCCAGAATATTTACAGAGCAAAATCGTTTGGATTTGGCTGAGCCTGAATTGGCACAAATCGCGGTAATCGAAAAATTCTTGCCAGCTCAATTAAGCGAAGAAGAAGTAGAAGCTGTAATCGCCAAAATCATTGCCGAAACAGGAGCGTCTGGAATAGCATCAATGGGTAAAGTAATGGGATTGGCATCTGCTCAATTGGGTGGTACTGCCGAGGGAAAAACCATTTCAACCATCGTAAAAAAATTATTGACTTAAAATAAAATAGATTGTTGGTTAGTGTTTTTTTAATCTAAACTAGTTAATCAACAATCTAAATTTTATATTGACCGCGTAGTTCAACTGGATAGAATATCAGATTTCGGCTCTGAGGGTTGGGGGTTCGAACCCCTCCGCGGTCACAAATAAAAAGCAAAATCATAAATGAATTTTATGATTTTGCTTTTTTTTATTTATATTTAGCCTAACCCCAACCTGCCAAATTTATTTATGGATAACATTACACTAGTAGTTTTTACTTTTAGCCTTACTTTTTTTGTTGTAGTAGCTCTTCTGGTAGCTTTATTTAGGCTTTTGGAATACTATTTTGGTTTGGTGTTTGGGAGACCTCTTTTTATCCATTTTTGTCCTTTTCCAAAGAAAATTAGCCCCAATGCACTGCATTTTTTAAACACCCAATTCCCTTTTTATATTCGTTTGTCGAATAAAAACAAAGTGTATTTTGAGCATAGGGTAGCATCTTTTTTTGATAATTATGAATTTGTAAGTCGAGAGAATTTTGAAATTACCGAAGAGGTAAAAGTTCATATAGCTGCAACATTTGTTATGCTGTCTTTTGGTATGCGGGAATATCTTTGCGATGTTTTTGAGACAATAATCATTTACCCGTCAATCTATTTTTCTAGGATTACAAAACAGTATCATAAGGGAGAATTTAATCCCAACACAAGAACGGTTGTCTTCTCTTGGGAAGATTTTCAAAAGGGATTTGATATTTCTTCCGATAATATAAATCTTGGAATACATGAATTTGCCCATGTTTTGCATCATCATGGATCGCAAAGTAATGATAGTGGTTCAGTAGTGTTTTCCAGGATGTATGCTATTATTAATGCAGAGGTGAGTGAAGCTGCCTTCAGGGAACAATTGATGCAATCCAATTATTTCAGGGGCTATGCATTTACCAACCAGTTTGAATTTCTGGCAGTAATCTTGGAGAATTATTTTGAAACACCTTTGGAGTTCAAAGCTCGTTTCCCAGATTTGTATGAGAAAGTAAGTTTGATGTTAAATCAAAAGTCTTAATTGGGTTTTAGTTTTCTAATAAAAGGGTTGCGATTTACTTATAAGAGAGTGGTCCCACAAAGAAATAGCCCCTAAAATCAAAAGGTCTATTGGTGCTTTTAACAGTAGCTTCAATGATGATGTCGACTCTTTTCTTTGCACGATTGACATCTTTTACCAAAAATTTTGTTTCGGATAGCTCAATCTTTATATCATTCACTTTAATTCTTTTCTCGTGTTGGCTTAATGATTGTTTCATTGTTTTCGAAATGATCTCTTTCAGCGTGTTTTCATTCATTAACAGGTCAAAATCGATCTCCCATATTTTGGAGCCATAGGTTTCATCAAATTTGCATTCGCCAAAAGTTGTGGTAGCTAAGAGTATAATTTGTTGGGCTATTGAATGTTCTAAAGATGTTTTTTCAAGCTCTTTTTTTTGGACAATGCTTCCAAAATCAATGGGTAATTTATAAAATGCTCCTTTCATATGTTATTAAAGATAAATGAGTTTGTCTGTCTTTCCTTTTAAATTGGTTTCTATTGCTTTTGAGACTTGTTTTCTTTTTACGATATGTAATTTTACTTTTGGTATAAGCTTCAAAAACTTCTCTCGGTAGAGTAGGTCACCAATCATTTTTTTGCCATTGTTTTCATCAACAATAATAAAGTAACTAATCCCTTTTTGGATTTGAAGGGTATTGATATCGCCTGCAAAAAGTTGGATGGTTTGGTTGTTTTTTTGAAAAGTATAAGTGAGCTCTTCTGAATTGAGTTTTCTATATTTTGAAATATCAAAAGACTCTATTTCTTCCTTTAAAGGCTCGAATGGAATGTTTTCGAACAAGAAATTCTTTGGTTCTAAAAATTTCAGACCCAGAAAACTCCAAATGTTTTTCCTTGTAGTTTGTTCTTTGAAAAAGAAAGTGTCTCGGGTAACTTTATAGATTGTTTTTTCATTGGTTTTATCATCTGTGAGAATCATTTGGTAGGTAGGAATCTCAATTTCTGAAGGAATGTTAGAATCTGATAAATGGGTTCTTAAATTAATCGCTCCTACTTCTTGCTCAGAAATGATAATGCTAATTGTGTACTTTGTTAATGCGGTATCCGTTCGAACAATCACTTTGCCTTCTCCAGATCCGGCATAAAATACAGATCCATCATTGTCAGTAAGTCCTAATGAAAGATTTAATTGGGGAATTGGCATTTTTAGTATGTTTAATTTTGATAAGGTTTGTGTTATTATAAAAGACAATAAATCGATTAATCGTTCTTGACTTTATAATATTTAAAACAGGTCAAATATTCTCTTAATAATTTGTTATCAGCATCGGTTGGACTAAATTCATAATCTTTATTGAGGGTAAAAAGCCTAATCTTATTGATCATATGACTTCTTATGATCTTAATTTCTTTGACGCTCAATTCTAAAACAACATTTCCGTCGCAGTTTACTTTGAGCTGATTTTTCAAACTTAAGATTTCACCATTTTCAAAATAAAATTCCAAAGGCTGTTCTTGTTTGACACAGGTATTGTCAGTAAATATTTTGAAATACAAAAAAACATTTCCTTTTCTTTTTCCAAGTTGCAGTGTTGCATATTCAGTAGTCTCGTTATAAACTCTTAAAAAAATTGGAGGAACACTTGCAAAATGTTTTCCGTCGAGTAACAACTCATTTTGGGTTATTGGGCAATTGATACCATCTAAAGGATGACTCTTTTTCTTTTTTTGAGCTTGTACAGCTCCAGAAAAAGAAAGCAAAAAAAATAGAAATAGACTTTTTTGAAATAATTTCATCGGTTTTGGATTATAGCATTTGATTTTCTTCGAAATGGTTTTAAAAAAAAGGAAACACAAAATTGCGTTCCCTTTTTTGTGGACTATTCAAAGGATTATTTTTGTTCGTAATCAGTATCCCATTCAGTGCCATCATCTCCTTTGTGACCATCCATTTTAATAAGGAAGTTCTTTGCAGGGAAATAAGGTTTCATGTGAATGTCAACATAAATTCTATCTTTTTGGATAGGATCTTGCTCAAAACGACGAATTTCAAAATTCTCAATTAATTTGTCCGGACCCGTAATTCCGTCTAGGAAGCTTACTATTTGTCCCATAATTTCTTTACGAGTTTTTGCTGTGAAATTCTCGAAAGCACGACGGTTAAGAAAATCCATTAATACTTTGGTCACATAGTCAAATACACGAACTACTGAATACGTTTGCAATCCTAAGTTGTCTCCGCTAAACAATGTTTTAGCCGAAAATGCCATTACTTTACCATACTCATTTACCATAGGAACTAATCCCATGTTTTCCAGGTTAGCAATTTCACTTTTCTTAAGGTCAAATTTCACTCCGTCTACTTCGTTGATACCTCCAAATTTCTTTCCGGCAGTAACTTGCGACATTAATGTTTTGTATATTTTGCCAGCAAGGGCAGCAGATGGAGCGATATATAAATCTTCACCTTCTCCTATTTGTTCAAAACGGCCACGTCCTACTAACCAGTTGCAGGTCATAATTACATTTGAACGATAAACATCACCTCCTGTTAAGTTGGCAGCGTCAAACATTTCCATTACATCATCCGGTTCGTCTAGATGCTCAAAATCGGTAACCAGCATCACTTTGTTTTCATGAGCGATTTTAGCCCATTTTTCAACCACTTTGTTTGAACCCAAATAGCCAGGAATAACAACTATGCCGTAGTTATTTTTTAGATCCAAACGATCGTAGTTGTCCACCAATTCCGAATGAATTGCATCGATAAAGCGAGTGTTGTCAAGGTCTTTCAATTGCTCAATATCGGCATTAACAATAGTGACATTTTTTACTTTATCCGTTTCAGTGTTTTTGTAAAACAAAGATAAAGTTCTGTAAGCCGCTTCAATTTCTCTTGTATCTTCAACGGCTTTTGCAAGATTCTTTTTAAGCAATGCTTCCGATTCTTTGCTTTTGTCTTCACATTGCGCGACCATGTCAGTCAATGCTTCGTTATTGTTCAAAACGGCAACCCATAATTCTAGGGTTTTCATCAAAGTTTCTCTTTCTTTGGCTTTGTTTATTTCCCCCAAGAAAATTTTTCTTCTTGCTTTTCTGTCAGGATTTAAGTTTTGAGTTCCTTCAATGGACATTTCCAGTAAATCGAAACCACCGTATTTGGCTAATTTCTCAACGCTTTTTTCTACTGATCCTGCAACTTTACGTTCCATTACCGCAACATCCCCATCATTATCCTGAAATGCTCCTTTTGTATTATTATCTTTCATCTGATGTCTTTTTATTTGTTGTCTTTTAATTCATTAATTAACCCGCCTAAGCTTTCTAATAATGCTTTTTTGGCATCACCATCTTCTAGAGCCGCTTTCAAAATTTTGTTCGTTTTCAACTGACGAATAATTTTTAGGTATTGGTCTTTCTCTGTTTCCAAGTCAGATAAAAAAGAACTTTGTGTAGTAATTCCTTTTACGCCAAAGTCACCAAGATTTTTAAATTTTAACGCTTCTGTTTTAGTAGCCCCTTCAGCATTTTCGAAGTTTACTTTTACTTCTGGTTTAAAGTGTTCGAAAGCTTTTTCGATACTTGTGATCCCTTCAACCAATTCTGGTTTTACTGGAGTGTCAATAGTAAGTTTTTGTGCGATAAGGGTTCTGTTTTGAGGAATTGCACTGATTGCTTCATCAGCGTCTAATTTTACCTCATTCCCTCCAATTCCATAATTTGTTAACATAGTTTTTGTTTTTAAATGAATGTTCGTTTTAACTTTTTAATGATTTATAGATTTATATTTTTTGCTGTATTACAGCGTCTTTCAAAATGCTATGTTTTTGGAATTTTTTCTTTTTGGGCATAAGTATATCCCTCAAGCTTTTGGCTTGATACTAAGGTTCTGTAAGATTGTGGTATTTTGCCTTAGATTTTTATTTTGGGTGTCTCTAAGAGAAATGTTTCTTTATGTTTGGAGTCTTTTAAGGACTGTTGTGTTTATTCTCCTTGTGGCCGAAAATTGTGCATTCTCACTATTTGGTTAAAAAAGATTTTCCTTTAAGTTTGTTTTTGAATATTTGAGTAATTCATTTCTATATTTTAGTATTTGTTTGGTATCTAATATTTCGTATTTTGCTAAATGTTTTGACTGTCTTTCTATCTCATTATCAAAAAACTGACAAAATGATTCATTATTGTACTTACCAAACTCCTCAAAATAGTTACACATGTCATTTAAAAAATATTCTGTTTTTTCTTTGACTAGTTCATCTGTATTCTCATCAAAGCCTATAATGGTACAGTATGATGGAGAAGGAAATTGACTCGGTTCCGGTATTTCTATGTCAAGTATCATCAATTCATACAATTCAGTAAGGTTTTTTTTGGACAATACCATTTCTTGTTTGATGGATTCGGTTTTGATATACTTTATCATTTCCCAATAGTTTCCGTTAGACATATTCATTCCAATACTAATAATAATTTCTCCTTTTTCTAGAATAGGAATTTCTACGCCTACTAATTTTTCAATCTCTTTCATTTGCGTGTTATAATCTATTCCGTCTTTTAGGTTGGTTGTGTAGAGTACAATGTATGATTTAGTATCTTCAATTTCCTTTTTATATTCACTGCAGTTAAAGTTGTGTACAGTATATAAATCTGTTGTCTTTTCAAGATTTTTAGCTTGAAAATTTATTTCTGTAGAACTAATACCTCTTATAATAACATCTTTCTGATTGTAGATTTTTCCATTCACTATCTGCGTTTCGTTCTTGAAGGAATATGAAAAGTTTACATCATCATTGTCTGTAAAGTTTTGATCAGTAGTGTATTGCTTATTCATAATTGGAGCATATTCTTTGTTGTTGTAAAGGATTGAATGTAGCTCTCCTTCTTCACCCAATTTGTATAATATGTGCATATTATACTTGTAATTAATAAATTGGCAATATGATGTGTTTGCTAAAATTAAAATAATAAATAGTAGTGATTTTTTCATGTTTGTGAACTGTTTATTTAATATGCTAATGAATTTTTTATGTTTTGAACCCTTGAAGGGGGAGTTAAGTTTGTGCTCTTTGTGGGCAAGGATTTCAAATCCGCGCTATCGGGCGCAAATATTATTTTATTAATTGATTCATTTTGCCTTGAAATCTGTAAATGGCATTATCATAAACTGTTTTTTATTTGAGTTCTTGAGTCTAATGCTTTTTCGAAATCGCAGTCTCCTTCAAGTATTTTGATTTTATTTCAAATCACTTAACGTTTTAGTGCCTTAACATAATTATTGCTAATTTGTTTTCCATTCACATTAGAATACACTAATTCACTTTTGAAAAAATAATCTCCATTTTTTAAATACATTTTTACTAAAGGATGTTTTATATCTCCCTTGAAGGGATTTCCTTCAATTGTTTTGTCGTATTTAAGTATTAGAGTGTCCTTATGAATTTCGTTATTACATAAATAATAAAAATCTGTTTGATATCCAGATCCTGAAAATATTATGCTATCTTTCGTTATTGAAATATTGTATCCAACCACAGCTCCAGATAAATCATCAATCTTCCCATAATTTATTGTGTAATCATATTTCCCATACCATTTGTCATCTATAATATTGTTATTAACATTTAAATCACTCTCATTGAAATTTATAGGTGCAACAATTTTTATTTTTCCATTTTTATTAAAATATAATATTGACCATTTACTTTGTAATTCATTCTTATTAATTGTCAGACCCGTTTTTTTATAGTTAACCACCATCTTATCGGTTGTTATGTATTTAATTTTTTTTAAATCCAATTGTTCCGTGATGTTTGCAATATATCCTGCAACATCGTCAGCAATTGTATAGAAATCATCATCGCCGTGTTTCTTTTTTAATTCTTTTATTTCTTTTGTGTTTGGTTCAAAGAAAACAATAATGTTATTGTCTAAAACTACTAAGGTGTCATTTGATTTGTCATTTGAAAAATTTTGAGAAATGCTATTCTTATTTTTTTTAACCTGTATGCCTAATTCATTTTTTTTATTGTCATTTTTACAGCCAAATGCCATAAATAGTAATAGTCCTATAAATGTTAATTTTGTTTTTTTCAYTTTTTATTGATTTATTTGGATATGGTAGCATTCATTCTCAATGAGTACTTTGTCTAATTCTTCTCTTTTTTTTATTTCACTTAAAAAATCATTTTTATTTGATAATTTAGTATAGGAAATGTCAAGCGTATTCATTATTGTAAAATCGGCAATATGTTTTGAAACATTTGAGGGGCCTAAATCTTTGATTTTATTTTCCATAGCGATTATAGTATCCATTTTACTTTTGCCTAGCTTTTTCTCATTAACATAAACATCAATGACTTTATCTCCTGGATTAGCGTAAATTTCTTTTTGCTTTGCAACTCCTCCTGGTTTACTGCAATTCTCATACATTATTCTGGCTTGATCGTATGTGTTTCTTGCCGTACTTGTAATATAGATATCGAAATTTTTTGATAATTTTCCAACTTCTTTTAATATTGCTTTTGTCTTTTTGGATAGTGATCCTTCATTTGAAGTTTGTCCCTCGAAATGTAATCTAACTTCTTCTATACTATCTTTTTTTTCTTCTTCTTTATTTCCGGCGGAACACTTGTTGTCAATTAAGTTTTTATTAAGCTTTCCCTTGTCTATATATATTTGAATCCCCTTTTTAATTTCATCTTTAGTTACCATACCGTCATTATTACCGTATTTTGGATTTGTATCAAATCCACCGTTTACTCCGTATGCTTTTATTCGTAAAGCGTAATTTCGATCATTTTCATTAAGTCCTCTTCCGTCGATACTAAATACTACATGGTTATCTGGTTTGCCCATTGATGCAGGAAATAAAACTTGCAAATAAAAATCAACAAATTCAAGTTTTTTTCCTTTTAGCGGTAAAAAATATTTTTTGACATATTCTAGTTGTTCAACTCCAGTCATTTTTGCTAATTTTGTGGTAGTAGTTCCTAATTTTTCAGCGGTATCTGCCATGAATTGGATTAATCCAGTTGCAGAAGACTTAGGGTTTTTTTTTGAAGGACTAAATGTTTCTCCAGTTTCCCAAGCCATAACAGCCATTAAATTATTAGCCATATTTTTATAATCGTTTGGCCATAATTCTTTACAAATTTCAACAACCTTCTTCCTAAAATCACAACTTACCTTATTTCCCCAAATCAAATCATAGTCCTTACAAACACAAACTCCATTTTCTTTTTTCTCATCCGGTTGGAAAATTTTCAACACACTATTAATTGCATCAATTGGATTGGGTAGTACTATTGGGTCTATTTTAATTTTATCTTCCCACCAATCAATAACATCATCTAAAATAGATTTTTCTTTCTCTTGTTTTTTGGATGGTCCTTTTTTCTGTGCAGGAGTTTGTTTTTTTGGTTTTGCTGTTGTATCCTTATAATTAGGATTGGCAACATTAGTGTTTTTACTGGCTGTTTTTGTATTCAAAATCTCCGCAGTGACATAATACTCATGAGTTTTTCCTTCGCTGGTATCGCCTTTGGATTTAATGGCATCGGCAATTTTTGCGAAATCAGGCTCTAAGACAAAATCAATATCAGTAATTCCATCTTTGACAATGCCTGAAAGTGTTTTCATTTTATTTTTCTCATTGGCTTTGTCATGTCCTGCACCAGGAGCATCATCTTCCCATAAGGTTGCAAATACTCTACGATTTTCCATGTGCAAACAATGTACTCGTGCTTTGAGTGTCTGACCGTAAGCAAATGGCTTGGATGGTTTGTTACCTTGTTTATCAAGAAATTCAATACTGTCTATTTTTGGACTCTCGGCATTGTGAGGTTTTATATCTAGTCTGGCAGTTTGTTCTCCTCTTTTGGCAAGAATGCGAATGCCTTTTCTTTCCAGGCTTTTTTGTATAAATTTATATGAAACTTTATTTCCTGTTTTGTTGTTTTCTTCTTTTTTGATCCACCTGCCTTTTTCCAATGTGTGTACTGACCATTCAACTGGTAGCTCAAAAGGATTTGTCGCAGTAGTGCTCAAGTTTTGAAAAGGCAATGGACTTGGCAACAATTGGTTTACCGAGTACAACTCTTCCTTGCCAACTACTGGATTTGGATTTCCTGTTATTTTAAGTTCAGACATAACTTTTTTCTTTTATATACAAATAGAATCAGTTCCATTCACCTCAGATTGAAATTTTGAAGTATTGACCAAAGGATTCAATTGGTTGTTTACTTGTGGTTTAGCTTTTTCTGCATTTTGCTTACCGGGCTCTGCTTTTTGTCCATGTTTGTCTATAGTTATACAATCAGGCCCACCCATAGGGCAGGTTGCTTTGCTAGTTTCTAGCAAAATTTTGCCTTTATTAGACAGCGTAACTTTATCATAAAAACCGCTCCATTTATTTATTACAGCTTTACATGGTAAATAATCGCCGCTTCCATTGGGTTGTTTTTTGCATTTTCCAAAGGTGTTTTTCTCCAATGTTTGTCCAATCTCTTTATCAGTGGCTATAAGTTTTTTTGAAGCATCTTTGTCATTGGCATAATGCTTACTATGTGTTTTTACCTTTAGTTTGTCCAACTTAGGTTCTACACTAAATTTGCATTTTACGGTGGCTCCCTGTACTACTATATGTTTCTCACTCATAGCTTTTAATTTTGTGTTTGAGGTTCATTAAAAATACGAGTCAGTAAACTAAAAAAGGTTTCTTTTTTAAGCAAGCCACCTGTATTTGTTGAATTTTCATCATTAGTATTTACAATCTCTTTCGGTTTTATTTCTTCAATATTTAGGATAGCTTTCATCGTACTGTCATAATGGATTGCACATTCTAATTCCATTTTCTCAACGCAGTATGAATTGGGATTCAAAAAATAGTTAGCATTGTATTTACCTTCCCAAGGATCAAAAACAAAATCAATGTCGAAATCGGTGTCTATATATTCTCCTTTTTGTTCAACCTTAATCCACTTCCCATCTTCCAAAAAAGGTGCTATTTTTTGTTCAATAATAAATGAAGCTTCTTCATCTTTTATTAAGGGGAAGGAGATGTTATTTTCAAATTCATAATTTGCAGTATAATTTATATGTATGCCATTAAATAAGCCTCTCAAAAACAAATCGGACCTTAATGAGTCATATAATGCAGCTTTACTGGTAAGGGACTGTTCCGTCTGTTCTATATGTATTTGAGTTACCTCACCTTCATAATAGTCAAGTATTTCTCTTTTTTTATTTTCCCAACGATCTAAAATTTGTTTGTAATTGTGAACATCAATCCATTTTCCTGTGTGGTCAACAACTATTTGTAGCGGATATATAATTTCGGCTGTTTTTGCTGCCAATTCTTCCAACATTGTATCTGGTTCAGAATTGTTAATGTATGTTTTTGTCATTCTATCAACCTCAAAAAAATGAAATCCTTTTGGATCAACGGCAATCCACTTTACAATCGACTCAAAATGAATTGTGTCTTTTTCTTCTCCGTTTTCCAAAACATAATGAACATCATATTTTTTCTTAGAACCCGCAGGTAAAAAAGGTAGGGTATGTCCATTTATAAGACTAACTTTTCTGGGTTTTGTGTTTATTGTAGGGTTTGCTGTAACTTCAATTTTAGTTGGTGGCAATAGCAATATTTTCAAATGACTTGGAAAATCAGCTTCAATCAAATCCGAAATTTCGCAATAGATATTATGATGCCTTCGGAGTTCCTGAGGTGCAATACCAAGTTCCTGAGCTACTTTTTGTAAAGTGTCTCCTTTTTGGATAGCATAGGTTCTTTCAATTGTTTTCAAGAGATATCGTATTGGTTCTAGAAATAATTATTTTTTATCAAAAAATCTTATTTATTGATTCTGATAGATTTGTCGGCAAACGTCTAGGTCCCTTCGTACTTTCTCGAGCTCTTCTTTGTATGTTTTCGCCGATTGGTTTAAACTGTCGATAAGATGTGCGTTGTGGGTAAGGCTTCTTATTTCTTTTTTGTAATCGATGATTTGCTTGTATGCCAATATGATATTGTTATACATTTTTTTGTTGTTGATAGAATCTTTAGGTAGTTTTTGATAGACATCGGCCAAAATTACATTTGCCAATCTTTGTTGGAAATCATTGTCTTGTTTTGGTGCATTTATAGAGTCAATAACTGTTCTTACACTGTCAATTTTAATGGCGAAATTGGTTTGATATTCAATTTCTTTTTTGAGTTTTTCATTGTCGGATTTCAATACTTTATTTTCTGCCTTTGGCATATAAAAATTGAAAGAAGCTGCAATTAATATCACGGTGATGGTTAGAATAAAAACTATTAAAAAAGCGAAAAATGCTTTTTGACGTTCTTGTTTGTTTAATACTTCCATTTTATTTTTTTAATTTTATTTTTCTACAAAGAAATTATGTCGTTTAATATTGTTTAGAATGCTATCGTTTTTATCTGTTTCAGCAACAAATAATTCGATATTTTCTTTTTTCTTACCTATGTAATCCAATCTGTTTAGAGTTTCGAAAAGTTTTTCTATTTTATCTAGAAAATGAATGGTAGCTGTAGCCGTTTTGTCGATATGGACATGATCATAATTGGTGTTTATCAATGAAGTAAATAAGGTTTCAAAATCACCTTGAGAGAGATCACACCAATCGGCAAAATAATTTAAAAGCTCCTCTTTACCGGAACCCGATTTGGAGTCGATAAAGTTTTTCATGATTCTGGCTAAGGATACAACTGAACTAAACATTAAAGCTGGATGTTGATGCATAGAGAACCAACGGAATTGTGTTAGTGTTTGCCCTAGATAATTGGAGGTAAAATCTGCCAATCCCATCATCATTTGAACTAAAATACCTGTTTGTTGGTTTCTGTTAATTTTTTGGGCAATTTGTACCGAGTATATTTCGAGTTGTCCAAATGTATGTGCAATATTTGCTTGCATATCAATCAATTTGGGATGACTGGAAACGGTCATAGATGCAGGTATGTATTCTTCGTCTAAAGTGGTAACATCTCCAATCATAATTTTACCTATTGCTAGGTAAAAGCCACCAAATCCTATTCCGGAACGAAATTCATCTGCATTGATCAAATGGAGTTTGTATTCGGGTTGGGTATTGGGATATCGCGGGGGAACTTCTTCCGGATCCGGTTCTCCAAACGGAATTCTTTTCATGGTGTTTACTGATATACAGGCTAATAATGCGTGTTGCTCTCCTGTCTTTATTTGATAAGTATCTTCCGCATATGGAATTTGTAAATCTAGAGTATCGGTAAAGTTTCGGCTTATTTCAATACGGGATCCATTAGGTGTTATCGCATGGCATTCTTCAACTCTTACTCGCAATAGTTTATGGTTGTCTATTCCTAAAGTGATTTTTATAGCCTCTTTATTTTGATTGCCTAAATTCAATAAACCATAGCTTACTGGGGTAGTGTGTATTCCTATTGCATCATTTACTAACTCTGCAACATTATCTTGCATAGCCAAAAAATGACTTTTATTAATCTTCATTCCGTCAATCCAATTGACTGGAAAATGATTCAGCTTTTCAACCATGTTTTTATAGTATTAGTAATTTGTTTGTATTAAATCTCTTCGGGCTCATAAACAAAACCGACTTTATTATCCGCTTTAGTATCTATTACTTGTTTAGATTTTCGGTGGCAAATAATAACCGAATTTTCCGTTATTCCATTCATCCCCAAAGTATATCTTGCATCAACATATTTTGCTCTTTCATTCCATTTTGGTTGCAGAAAAAAGACCCAGTGACACGGTTCTCCATCAAATGAAAGCTGAATTGGTTGTTTGGAATATCTCTTGTTGTAGTCTAAAGTGGTGTAGTAAAATAAACGTCCAAAATCCATTCGAACAGGCCCTTTTGCTCTAATCGATGTATATTCGCTGTCGTTTTCGTTCTTTTTGATTAATAAGGTAACTAGCAAAAGATCTCTAATTTCTGTATCTTCAATTTCAGGAAATGCATTTTTTTCTTTCGGAAGTTTCCAGGTAACATATATTTTTGGGGGGATCGCAACGATGTGCTCAAATAGCCCGTTGACCCAAGTTGGAATGAAAAAGGCAATGAATTGGGAACACATTAAAAAAGCAAATTCCAATCCGCTTAACGCAGTGTAAATTAGAATAAAGGGGATACTGGAATATAATACAATTACGAGAGCAAACAGTAACTCCGTTCCAAGGGATTTTAAATGGAATTCTTCAAAATACCAACGATAAAAGAAGGCCTGAATTCCTCCGAAAAGCAATGTTGAGATTTGATAAAAAAGAAACTCATCAGACAATTTAGAAAAAAGTTTGTTGAATCCCAAAAAAGCAACTAATGCATAAATAAACATAAATGATAATGCATAGATGTAAAATTTCCTTTTGTATTTTTGATTGAATTCTTTGACCTTATCGCTAAAAATCATTGTCAATACCACCGTGATGGCAATTAATATTGCTAAAATTATAATGAGTCTTATGTCGATAAGATCTCTTAAATGGTTTTTGATCATTTTTTATATTCTTGTTGAGTAACCTAATACAGGTTGTCTATTAAAATTAAATTTTTCTATTTCTTGATTCATAATCAAAAGTGTCTTTAGTTCTACTTCCATTGGGAAGAAATGCTCATAGAAACAATCGATAAATATTTTTATTTCCCCATTATTAATAAAATTTGCAAAAGAATTTTTAGTAATTGGGCCAATTTCTATTGTAACATTGTATGAATAATCCATATAACTGTTTCCGCAGATCAAGTCAATTCCCAATCGGTTATCTCCAAGTGTTATTTCTTCTTTATTGTCGCTATATTCTCTTGATCCCGATGTTTTAAAACTAACAGGTTCTTCAATAATATTGGATAGACATTTACAGCATAAATCGATATCTCCTACGATTTTATATGCATAAGGCAATAACTGAATCAGTTTTGAAACCAAAACAGGCGGAAAATCTTTTGACAATCCCCAGAACTCATAAAAAAAATCCAAAGGTTTACTGCCATTCAATTTGTATAGAAAATCACGCTCAATATTCTCTATTTTTGTTCTGTAATGAAATATCTCATTTTCAAATGGTGAGAAAAAATTACGTGATTCGGCTTCCTTTTTTTTCTGATGTTTGTGTTCCCTAATCATTTGGTTCACTGATTTCTCTGTGCCATTATCATTAGGACTGTGCATAAAACCTTCGGGCAACGTATCGTAGAAGCTGTCTCTGGAGAGTTGTAATTTGAGGTATTCTTGACTATTGTAGTCATCATCAATACAACTAGCACTCAATACATCATGACGATAGGCTCTTGAGAATTGACCCTCATTTGTAATTATGATATTGTTTTCGGTAAGCACATTATTTTGAATGAGTTCATTGACAATGATCTCAGCCCGAATGTCATGAGGGATTTCCTCTATCTGTTTGACTACCTTACTTAGTTCCATTGGATTGTTTCTTTGCCTCTTCATTAATTCTGCCAGATGCTATATACCTTAATTGAAAATATTCATCATTAAAATTATAGATTGCCAAACCTTTCTCTGTACAGGCCAGTATCCTGTCGTTGTGTAAATACATAGCAACATCAGAGATTGGATGATCTTTGTCGTATCTAAAAAACACTAAATCACCTTCTTCAAGAAAATCTCGACCAGTAAATAGCTGTAAAGATTTTGATCGAAACATACCCGCAGGATCTTTGGGGAGTGTGACTTTGTAAACACTGCTAAATAGAGATTGGATGAAATAAGCGCAGTCGATACCATCTTTTGAAAAACTCTTGTCTTTATAAGGTGTATCAATCCATTGGTCGATATAAGAATATAATTTGTAGTCTGAAATTTTTGCAGGCATAACTCCGAGGATAATGGAGTATTTTTCTTTAATGGCTAAAACTTCATCACTTAAATTCTCAGTGTTATCATTGACTACAGCTTGGTTTTCTAATGCAATTTTATCCATTTTATTCTGTTTTTTTAATAAATCAACAGAATAATCATATTTAAATGGAACCTGCGCAATGTAATTTTCGCTTCCACAACCAAGCAGAATCGAGCATAACATTAATAGTGCTAATTTATATTTTATGGGTAGGTTCATAAATTTGGGATCCGAATTGTTTCGAAGTTTTATTTTTTAAAAGCGTGTTTTTTTTATTGAATAGTGCATCCTTTTTTTGCTGCAAAAGTTCTAGAATGTGACATTCTTTTTTAGTATAAAACAAAAAAATAAGTATAAAACTTAAGGTATGTCTTAATTTAATTGTCAGAAAAAGGACTATGAAAAAATGATGTGTTTTTTGGGGAAATTTCTAATTGTCTTAATAATTACAATTGAAAATAAAATGTGGTACGAGGCAAATGTATAAATTTATCTTTAGAAAAAAATATTTTTTTGTAATTTAAAACTTAAAATTTAAATTTCAGTCGTAAGAAAGTGATTACTGAGTTTTATGCCTGTTTTTTTAGTTCCAGATAAAATGTGTAAAATGTGTTTTTAATTGATGTAATTACTTGTTTTTTAATCTATTAATATTTTTTAGTCTCTTTTGATGTTTTTTATTTTTAAAAAAATTCTTATAATAATTTGTTTTTGAATCTAATAATAGTATAAGTTTGTATTTAAAATCATACATATTTGGCAGTGAATTATGTGTTTGGTTTTTAGATAAAATATTAAGTAGGGATGAAAAAAGGTTTTTTTGATGTAAAGTTTGATTTGAAAATCGTGCTGTTTTTTGTGCTATTTTTATTAGTGTCAATTATCTATTTTTTAGTGCAGTTTTTTAATAAAGTAGATTGTGATACGGCTAGATTTTATGTATTGTCAGAACATTTCCAAAGCAATGAATCAGTTGAGTTTTATGATAAAACGGAGAATGCCAATAATTGGCTTTGGGACTTTGGAGACGGCACCGATTCGGATTCCAGACCCCATACTTTTCACATCTATAAGCAACCTGGAAAGTATACTGTTTCGCTTACAATAAATGGTGTTTGCATTCATACCAAAGAGGTCATTATAAATGATAATCAGAGTATGAATAGAAGCGAAATGCCAATAATTATGGCTTCTAAAATTATTACTGTTGGACAACCCACTTATTTTAGAGGAATAAAAGATGATGGGCGAACTTGGGAATGGTCTTTTGGTGAAAACAATGGGGTTGATGATACTGCTCAAAATCCTGTTTATACTTTTGCCAAAGCTGGTGAAAAAATAATCACTCTTGTCACTAATGGTAATTTTAACAGCGTTGCCAGGATCGCTGTTTATGTACACCCACGCACAATTAAGCAGATAAATCCATTAGATGTCGCTTCTTACGAATATGAAAAAGAACCTGAAAAATTTTCGTTACCCAAAGGTAAAGTTCAAAAAGACCCATTGGAGGATATGCTGCAATATATTCCTGTAGCATCCCGAACAGAGGCTAAAAAAGACACACTCAAAATAGAAACAAAAGCCTCTAAAATATCAGAAGACCAATTTGAAATTCTTTTGTTAAAAGTGGCTGAAGGAAATAAAGTAAAAGATGATTTTGAAGATTTTTTATGCGGAAATTATGAAATGCCGGTAGTTAAAAATGGTGAAGATCTTTTGACGTTTGATCAATTCTGTGAAAATATTAAAGGAAAAAAGATTCGAATTGATGCCATTCGGCTTAATAAAGACAAAAATACTAATTGTATAAAAGGTTTAAATATTAGTTATAAAGTCAAAAAAATACTCATTTGGTCTAAAGATTAAAGAAAATGGAAGAAGAAAAAAATATTTTCAGTAAGGAATTAATTGATGCTTTCGAAATTGCCAAGAAAATTGCCAAAAACAATTCGAATAAATTTTATGCAGCTTCCCATTTGCTAAAAGCGCTGTTGAATAGGGATTTTTCCCTTTTGAAGCAACTAGAAAGTATGGGTAAAGATGTTTATTATCTTGATGAATGGGCAGAGGTTCGTATGGAAGATGAGCCTAAAACGAATCATGTTTTGAATGCTGAACCAAGCGATGTTATTGATGCTGTCATCAATGAAGCCGAATTGGTCAGGGTGATACTCAATGAAGATGAAATCTCTCTTTTTTCAGTTATGGTAGCTTTAAGTTCGCCAGGTGTGGGTTTCAATTTTGATCAAATGAAAACTTACCCTATTTCGAGGAATGAACTGTTGGAAGATCAAATTGAATCGCCACAAGAAACAGGTAATCAGTTAAAACAAGAGGTTAAAAAAGGATTCCTTGGGAAGTATTGCATTCACAAAAATATTCACAAAAATAAAAAACACAGAATAGCGATTGGAAGAGAGTCGGAACTGAACACAATGAAAGAAATTTTGTGTCGTTTTTCCAAGCCAAATGTGCTTATAATTGGTGACAGAGGTATTGGGAAATCAACTCTGATTGATAATTTGATATTGAATGTGATTCAGAATCAAGTGCCTGATGTATTGCATAAGGTACAATTATTTGAGTTGGATTTGTCTACATTAATTGCAGGAGCTTCCTATAAAGGGGAGATTGAAGACCGCCTTCGCAACTGCATTCAGGAATTGCAGCAGTACCCAAAAGCGATTCTTATTATTGAGGAGATTCATACTTTACTAGATAAAAATGGTGGGGATTCTGGAGTCTCGAATGTGTTGAAAGGGGAATTGGCCAAAGGACTGAATATTATTGCTACTTCTACAGTTGAGGAATATTCAAAACGAATAGAGAAGGAGCAGGGCTTAGCAGGTATGTTTGAGATTTTGAAATTGGAAGAAGCTGATGATGTTACTTTGTTTCGAATGATTAAAGAGTCGATACAAGTGTATCAGGAGCATCATAAAATAAAAATCGATGAAGAAACTATTTCAGAATCTATTCGGCTGTCAAGGAGATATTTGAAAGAAAAAAGTCTGCCGGAATCTGCTATAAATCTGATTGATCATACTATGTCGGTTTTGAAAACTTCGGGAGAGACTTTTTTGAAAGAAAAACAATCTTTACAGGACAAACTTCAAGTTTTGAAAGTGAACGAGAAAGAATTGTCCGAAGAGCAATTGCTCAAAGAGGCTAATTGGTTCTTACAGGATCTGACAAAAAAAACAACTTTTTTGATGGTTGTTGATGAACAAGTCACAGTTGTTTTTGAAAAATCAAAATCCTTATTTCTACATATTGAATCATTATTGCAAACTCTTGAAGAAAAAGCATTGGATAAAAGAGTGCATATTGAAGCGTTTGATTTATCTCTTGTAATTGCTCAGAAAACTGGAATTCCTGTTGGAAAATTAAAAGAGGAAGAAAAAAATAAACTCAATTCGATAGAAGATGTATTGAGCCAGCGTGTGATTGGCCAAGATCATTGTATCGCTACTGTCGCTGGATCAATACTAGAATCTCGATCCGGTTTAAGTAAAGCGGGGCAGCCTATAGCTTCTTTCTTTTTTCTGGGTCCTACAGGAACAGGAAAAACAGAGTTAGCTAAAAGTTTAGCCGAATTTCTATTCCAAGATGAGAATGCCATTATCCGTTTTGATATGTCAGAGTTCAAGGAAGAACATTCTGCAGCATTGCTTTATGGAGCACCTCCAGGATATGTTGGTTATGAAGAAGGAGGGTTATTGGTGAATAAAATAAGACAAAAACCTTATTCGATAGTGCTTTTTGATGAGATTGAAAAAGCGCATACTTCTGTTTATGACGTTTTTCTTCAAATTATGGACGAGGGAAAATTACACGACAGATTGGGGAAAGAAGGAGATTTTTCGAATGCGATTATATTATTTACTTCAAACATTGGAGCTGATCATATTGTGGAATCTTTTAATAGAAATGAAATTCCGACATCAACTTCATTGATGGAAATTATGGGTAGTTTTTTCAGGCCTGAATTTTTGGGAAGACTTACAGAGATAGTCCCTTTCGCTCCAATTAGCAAAGACAATGCGTTGAAAATATTTGAAGTACACCTTAAAAAAGAATTTGTTGATTTACTGAAAACGATCAATATTACTGTTGATATTCCTATGGAAGTGAAAATGAATTTGGCTGAAAGTGGTTATAATGCTAAGTACGGCGCAAGACCAATAAAAAGCATAATTAGAAGTCATTTGAGAAGACCACTTGCCAAAAAAATTATTTCGGGTGAAGTTCAAGAAGGGGACAGGATGATTGTCTCTATAGAAAATGGAGAGGTAAAGTGGATGAAAGAATCGTTATTGGTTATTTAATAGTTATTTGATTTTATTAGTTCAATAAAAAAGCAAACACTTTTGAGTGTTTGTTTTTTTTTATAATTGATTTGCTATTGATGATTTTTCTACAGAATCTCTTATTTTTCACTTCTGTGTGAGGGATAGAAGCAAGCTACCGAAGTAGCGTGGATAGCCCGACACCAATAAAAAAAGGAGCGACTAGCACGAATGTTTAGTTAGCTCCTTTTTTTATTGGTGGCACACCCAAAATGTACTTTACCGCTTATTTATTCTTCTATAAAAAGACGGTACGGGAAAACATTGGAAGATCGTTGTTTTAAATATTTCATAAAACTTTCACAGATATAATCCCACTCTGTTACGGAAATATGCTGCTTTTCTTCGGGGTTTGTTTTGATGAATATATCAACTGTTCTGCTAAAACCAGCTTTAATAGAGACTTCTTTTTTGGTTCCTTTTTCGATTCTTACTTCGGCTAAAGTGGTCTTGAAATGGTCGTAGGCAAAAGCTTTAATGTCTGCAAAAGTTACAATTCTTCCTCTCGTGAGTAGGGCATTGCGGTATGCCAGTATGCGGTCTTTGTTATTTTGTTTGTTGATGCCACCTACGGTGTTTGTCATTAAGGTGGTTTGTTTGCTTACAAAGAACAAATCATCTTTGGATTCAAGTACGGTTCCGGCTTTGATGTCATTTCCGTCTTCGGCGCAAGTTGACCAGTATTGGGCTGTGAAATTCTTGCCATTTTCGATATTGTGTTTGGGTCTGATCATCAGATAAGGAGCATTGTTTCGTGTAAAACTGCTTTCCTTGGCCTGTTGTTCTACAGAAGCAAGCAATTGATTGATTTCGGTAAGTGCACTTTTCATAAAATCCTGTCCAAGGTCTGAAAAGGAAGAACTCTCATCTTTTAATAAATCCAATACATTCTGTAACAACTCAGATGCCGTTCTGGAATCAAAACGGGAAACGCCTCCGGTCCTCAAAACAGCATTACCTTCATCGACCATACCATCGTTGAATTCTTTTATTTCGTAATGACTGCCAGAGGGATCCACAACTGTGTCAATATCTAGATAGTTATTGTCCTCGGTGTCTAATGCCATATAATTCAAAAAACCGCTTAATTCTCTAGTTAAAGTGTGTAGTTTTTTGTTGATTACCGGAAAACAGTTTGTTGTAATTGATACGTTGTCAATTATTTGTGGGACTAATGATTCTGGAAAAATCATTTTCAACCAAATGATTTTGTTTTGATTTTCATTGGTCAGTTCTTCAAAAATTTTGTATTCAGGGGAGTATTCAGTAATTTTTTTATGAGTAAGTTTCCCTTTAAGCGTGTAGAAATTATCGTAGTAAAACTCATTTACTTCTCTGGAAATTTCTACCAGATGGTTGTAATTCCTATTGATAATGGAGTCAATATTCATATTATTAATAGGCACATTGTATCCCTCGCTAACTTTTATTTCCAGATCATCGTGATAGCATTTCAGTTGTTTCAAATAATATTGGAACATTTCTTTTTGATGAGTATTTTTTATATCGATGTGCAACATTAAATCTTCCAGTTCCAAGACATCAGGGTTGGTGATTTCGATTCCCAATAGGATCTCTCCTGCAGTTAAAACAGACTTGTATCCGTGCACTTGTTCTTTATAGAAAAGATTCGAAATTTCAAATAAATTGCGTTCATAAGCAATATATTTTATATTACAGGAGGATAATTTTACTTCCAATGTAGGTGAAAGATGTATTTCCTTTAGTATTGGTTTTAATGGATTGTAGATATTGTGCATTCTACGACTGACTATCATTTGGTTTTTTAGTGAGACGTTCAGATTGTTTTCTAACGGCAAAGCGTGAAGAATCCCTCTTGCTGGTTTAGCTCCCGAAGTAACCTCAGGGAACATAATTTCCAGTACACGCTCTACAATTCGGGTTTTGGAATCTTCAAGTTCGTGTGAAACTTTTTCTAATTCATAAGAAAGCGCATTGAGGAGTAAACTTACCACGGGATCAAAAGTGGTTTCCATTTCAATATCCGAAAACCCCCAAGCTCTTGCCGCTCTTTTCAGTACTCTGTCTTTTATTCTTTCTTGTCTCATATTCTAAAAAAATGTATTGAATCTTTATTTACGATTGTTGTTTTGGAAAACGGATTTTAGTAAAATTATTTGCGTAAATATAAGAATAAAATAATTTTTTTCTTATATATTATTTGTTTTAAATAAGATTTTTGTATCAAAAATATATTCTATTTTAGGAGTAGGAG